>NZ_JMPL01000003.1 GCF_000735365.1 Kluyvera ascorbata ATCC 33433
AGCGCGCCGAGGTGGGTGATGCCCTTTTCCTGCAAATCGCTCGACAGCGTGATCCCCTGACCGTTGCGGTTAAGGGTCATCAGGTTAGCCATCGGCTGTGGTTTCGCCGCCACGCCCAGCTCAAGCCCGTACAGCAGGCCGTAAAGCACATGCGCCGCATCAAGTTCGCCGTTGACCAGCTTGTCGCGCACCGCGGCCCAACTCGCTTCTTTGCTCGGTACCAGCGTAATGCCGTACTTTTTGTCGAAGCCTTTCAGTGAGGCAATCGCCAGCGGCGCGCAGTCGGTCAGCGGAATAAAGCCTACCTTAACCGTCTGTAGTTCCGGTTTATCGGAGCCCGCCGCCCAGACCGCCTGACTCAGGCCAGGCAGCAGCATAGCGCCGCCGAGTACCGCGCCCGCCTGTAACAAACGTCGCCGTGATAGTGAAACCGTTTCGTCCATACTCGCTCCCGAATGCAAAAAAAAAGCGCCCGGCAATGCTTACGCATTGCAGGACGCCTTTATCCTCGCGATGTGCAGGCCGCCATTGGCCCGCCACCGACTATTTACTTAACTAATGCAATTCAGATGCCAGCTTTTACAGCGCTAAATCCGCGGAAAAATGTGCACTCAATCGCTATTTTTGCACCGACGCAAAGCATTCATGCCCGTTCATTGTGCAACGGCGATGCCGGTTCGTTCTGCCACAGCGCCTTTACCGCCAGCAGCGCACGGGCAATTTCCACCATGCGCTGATTCTTATCCATCGCCATTTTGCGCAGACAGTGCCAGGCCTGTTCTTCGTTCATATGACGGTGGGTCATCAGCACGCTTTTGGCTTTATCAATCAGCCGACGCTCCTCCAGTGTATCCTTGAGCGAGGCTAACTGACTGGAGAGTTGCTCCAGCTCCCGCGCCTGCTGGCGTACCAGTGGCAGAAGCTGGCGGTCAAGATGCAGCACCATGTTATCGCTGGCCGGATCGTCACCCACCGGGTCCAGCGCCTGTTGCTCTTCATCATCCAGCAGCAGGTCATCCACCGCCGTCATCAGTTCGCTAATCAAGGCTTCTTCAAGCCCGCGCATTTGCTCCAGACGCTGGGTTTGCAACTGGAACCAGCGCAGCGCGCTGGCACCATCGTCCGCCGGGGGCTGGCGAGTGCAGGCAATGCGTCGCAGCTGTTCAATGGCGATGCTCGCCTGACATTCGGTATAAAACAGCATCTTAAGCGGGCTGGTCGCCAGCGATAAAAAACTGTCAAAACAGGGTTGTTGACCGTCGATGCGATCCACCAGCCGCTGGCGCAGTTCGCTGCTAAAGCTGCCCTGCGCAAAACCCTGCGCCCCTAGCGCGCGCTCCTGTCCCACCAACTCTTTACCCTGCATAAAGCTGTACAGCGCCACCAGACGCCCGGCAAGCGTCGGGTCATCAATACTGTCGTTAAGCTGTGGGATGATATTCAGCAAATGGCGGATAGTGCGGTTGAACTGGCTGGATGCGGTTTCGGCAGAGACCTGCTGGCTGGCAACGCTCTCTCTCAACGAAGGCACCTGCTCCAGCGACCAGACCGCGCGGGCGATGCGCTGGCATAAACCGCTGGCAGAGGGTAAGTATTGCGGCTGGAGATGGGCCAGCAGTTGGCGAATCTGTTCATCCACCAGTGCCGCGCTAGCACGACGCTCGGCGGCGTATAATCGCCCCTGCGAACATAACCAGATGTTGGACGCCCCGCGTTCACACTGTAACATGTGCACCACGTGGCTTAACTGGCTGACCAGTTGCCCCTGCTGCGCCAGCTGTTGGAGCTGTGTTTTCTGCACCTGACGCGCGTAACGAAACCACTCGATAGCGCCGGGTGTATCATCTTCACGGTTTATCATGCGCTCTCCCGTTAGAGGATTTGCTTACCATCCTGATGTCTAGCAATAACCGTGCCTTAAAGGAGTTCAGATGCAACGTATTGTCATTATCGCCAACGGGGCTGCCTACGGCAGTGAGTCGCTGTTCAACAGCCTGCGTTTAGCTATTGCCCTGCGCGAGCAGCAGGATGACCTGCAGCTTCAGCTTTTTCTGATGTCTGATGCCGTGACGGCGGGTCTGCGCGGGCAGAAACCCGCCGAGGGCTACAACATTCAGCAGATGCTGGAAATTCTCACCGCTCAGGGTGTTCCCGTGAAATTGTGTAAGACCTGCACCGACGGGCGCGGCATCACCGCCCTGCCGCTGATTGACGGCGTGGAGATTGGTACGCTGGTCGAGCTGGCCCAGTGGACGCTGGCGGCCGACAAAGTGCTGACCTTCTGATTTAGCATCGTCAAAGCCCTAATCAGCGTAGCCCGCTAAAACCATGGCCATTTAAAGGATATTATTTCACCTTTGTGACGTTCCTCACCGATTTGTCACGATAGCTGAATGCATTCAGGGATATTGTCATTTTTGTTGAAGTGTTACGGCATTTTTTGATCAAAATCAGCATCGGTGTGGTCAGGGTTTGGTGTTATGCGATGAGTGATTTGTGAACAACTTCACAGGCAGGATTAACGCGTAGGGAGTGCGTAGACTCATTTGCAGCGGGGTATTTTGGCGATGGTAAAAGCAAGTTTGACGTTATTTGGTGGGGATACAGTCGTGGTGCGTTGTTCTGAGCGTTGCCATATTCATTTGATGAGCACGCAGAAAAACACCAGCAGCGGCGGTTCTGATATTTTAAGCGTGCAAAACGAAGAGAAAGCGTACCTGACCGTGCCTTACAGCGGGACCTGGAATGTGCTGATCGACAGCCACAGCCAGTCTCTTGAACACTCCATCAGCTACGTTGCCGCCTGATATAGAGCATGTAGGCCGGATAAGCGAAGCTTCATCCGGCATTCAGCCCCGAAAGCACGCACTTGCGGGGCTTTTCTTTATGCCACGCCCGGCTGATTAATTCCCACCCACCAGATGCCGCACGTTGTTAATCAACTCATTCAGGCCGTCATCCGGCATCCCCAGTTTTTGTAGCTCCTGCTCCAATGAGAAGAGATACTGCGCATTGGTACCTAATGGGCCGCTGGCGCGGGCAATCAGCGGGGCAATCAGCTGCACGCTGGTATCTGACTCATACAGCGGATGGCGCGGGTCCATGATAAACACCAGCGCGTTGACCGTCCGGCCATCGTCCAGCGCCAGCTTACACCAGGTGGGCAGATAGCAGCCGGTGATCATCTCGCGCTTCCACAGCAGCGACAGCTCGTTTTCAATTTCATCATCCGGCAGACGGTAGGCCACACCTGTGGTGCGACCGCCCTCTTTCAGCGCCAGCATACGACCAGGCTGACAGGCGCTACCTCGCCCCGCCGTCAGACGCAAACAGAAAGCACGATGCCAGCCCACCAGGGTACCGGTGACCGACTCGCTAAAATTCAGCGCCGGGTTCCACATCAGGGAGCCGTAGCCAAAAATCCACACCGGGCCGTTATCAGGCCGACAGGCCAGCGTCGCCGCCAGCGACGCTGCGCGCTGCTCAGCGGACCAAAGCAGAGATTCCTCAATGGCGCCAAACGCCGTTGTACAATCCGCCTTCATTAAGAAATCACGCGTTAACACTTTAAACCTCCACCGCCACTTCTCTTCCCTGCTTCACATGCGTTCTTACGGGAACGGATGGCGACCTCCGGAGCTGTCTTTGATGAAATATTATCCAGCTTTATGGTTCAGGATGCAATTTGTCTCCCATTGCTATCCTCGGTTCAAGCGGGTTTTACCGATAAGTAAAATAGGAAATCCAGCGCATTAATACGCTGTTATTTAAAAAATATTTAGTCAGTACTTTATATTATAGCCATCTATTAGAAAAAAAGGCGTTATGGGTAAACTTTAGTAAAAAATCGCATTCTGAACGCTAAAATTTGTTAATTTACGCTGCTGATTTTTTCTATAATTATAAATACCTGCAGATATGGAGACAAACATGACCCACGCACAAGAGGCGGTGAAAACTCGCCATAAGGAGACGTCGCTTATTTTCCCGCTGGTGGCACTGGCAATTCTGTTCTTCTGGGGAAGCAGTCAGTCATTGCCAGTGGTCATTGCTATCAACGCTATGGCGTTGGTCGGTATTCTCAGCAGCGCCTTTAGCGTCGTTCGTCACGCGGACGTGCTTGCGCACCGTTTGGGTGAGCCGTACGGTTCTCTGATTTTAAGTCTTTCCGTTGTTATCCTCGAAGTGAGCCTGATTTCAGCGCTTATGGCAACCGGCGATGCCGCGCCAACGTTGATGCGCGATACGCTCTATTCCATCATCATGATTGTGACCGGCGGCTTAGTCGGCTTCTCGTTATTGCTCGGCGGACGTAAATTTGCCACGCAATATATGAACCTGTTTGGCATCAAGCAGTATTTAATTGCCCTGTTCCCGCTCGCCATTATTGTACTGGTATTCCCAACCTCGCTGCCGGGCGCCAATTTTACGATTGGTCAGTCGCTGCTGGTGGCCTTAATTTCTGCCGCGATGTACGGCGTGTTTTTACTTATTCAGACCAAAACGCACCAGAGTCTGTTTGTCTACGAGCATGAAGATGACAGCGACGATGATGACCCACACCACGGTAAACCTTCGGCGCACAGCAGCCTGTGGCATGCGGTATGGTTGATTGTGCATCTGGTTGCGGTTATCGCGGTCACGAAAATGAACGCCAATCCGCTGGAGACGCTGCTGACCAGCATGAACGCACCGGTTGCTTTTACCGGCTTCCTGGTCGCACTGCTTATCCTCTCGCCGGAAGGTCTGGGGGCATTGAAGGCGGTACTGAACAATCAGGTACAGCGCGCGATGAACCTGTTCTTTGGCTCGGTGCTGGCGACCATCTCGCTGACCGTGCCGGTGGTGACGCTCATTGCGTTTATGACCGGGAACGAGCTGATGTTTGGCCTGGGCATGCCGGAGATGATTGTGATGGTCGCCTCGCTGGTGCTGTGCCATATTTCGTTCTCGACCGGGCGTACCAACGTGCTGAACGGCGCGGCCCATCTGGCGCTGTTTGCGGCGTATCTGATGACGATTTTTGCCTGAGTGCTGTTTCCCGGCGGCGCTTCGCTTAGCCGGGCTACAGACGATTTGCCATCCAGCAACCGTGACAAAAAAGCCGACCCCAGGGTCGGCTTTTTTATTCATCAGCAAAACTTATTTGCTGGTATCCAGCTCATCGAAGCCTTTTACCAGGTCATCGATAGCTTTCATTTGTTTCAGGAATGGTTCCAGCTTATCCAGCGGCAGCGCGGACGGGCCGTCACAGCGTGCGTTTTCCGGATCCGGATGCGCTTCAATGAACAGACCAGCGATACCCACCGCCATGCCCGCGCGCGCCAGCTCGGTAACCTGAGCACGACGACCGCCGCTTGCTGCACCAAACGGGTCGCGGCACTGCAGGGAGTGGGTAACGTCGAAGATAACCGGGGAGTTGTTGGACGCTTTTTTCATCACGCCAAAGCCCAGCATATCCACAACCAGGTTATCGTAACCGAAGTTAGAACCACGGTCGCACAGAATAACCTTGTCGTTACCGCCTTCGATAAACTTGTCGACGATATTACCCATCTGGCCAGGGCTTACGAACTGCGGTTTCTTCACGTTGATGACTGCGCCGGTTTTCGCCATCGCTTCAACCAGGTCAGTCTGACGCGCAAGAAACGCTGGCAGCTGAATAACGTCAACAACGTCAGCAACCGGCTGCGCCTGGCTTGCTTCGTGAACGTCGGTGATGATTTTCACGCCGAAGGTCTGCTTCAGCTCCTGGAAAATCTTCATCCCTTCTTCCAGGCCAGGACCACGGTAAGAGTGAATGGATGAACGGTTGGCTTTATCAAAAGAGGCTTTAAATACGTAAGGGATGCCCAGTTTCTGAGTCACGGTCACGTAGTGTTCGCAGATACGCATCGCCAGGTCACGAGACTCCAGCACGTTCATACCGCCGAAGAGAACAAACGGCAGGTCGTTTGCTACTTTGATATCACCAATGCTAACCACTTTTTCTTTCATAAGATCGCCTTGTTAGGGAATTTTCCGCGATTATAACCGCGTTTGTCGCTAATTAGTGAAGCGTAATTTGTTTATGCGAGATGGTATTAATCTGCGCGCGGATCATTTCGCTAATCGGGTCTTCCGGACATTGCTCAACGAAATAATTCAAATCATTCAGCGCGATATGTTCACATTCAAGCTGCGCATAGATTAGCCCACGGTCACGAATTTCGTACGGGTCTTCCGGGTTAAACTGCAGCAGCGTCTGGCTGGCGCCCAGCGCAAGCTCCATCTGCCGCTCTTCCATCAACGCCGATTTCAACGTATCCAGCAGCTTGCGAACAACCTCGGCGTTGTCTGCTTCATCAAGGTCTTCATTAAACAGCTCGGCCATCGGGCCAATATTACCTTTCAGCCACACTTCCAGCGTGTGCTCATCAAGCGTGTCGCCGTTAAACGGGTTAATCAGCCACATCTCCGCATCGTCTACATCAGCACGAAGCAGTAATTGCGTTGGGAAGATAACGGGCACCACCGGAATATCAAGGTTGCCGGCGATCCACAGCATTATCGCCCCCAGCGTCACCGCGCTACCGCGACGGTTCTTCAGCACCTGATCCAGCCACAGTGCGTCTGAAAGGCGATATTTGCCCGAGGAATCGCTGAAATTCCACTCATGATAGAAGAGTTCAATCAGACGCTCCATCTGGCGCGGTAACGGCCAGGCTGGGCTGATCTCTTCACGCGCAAGCGCCACCAGACACTCGAGCTGTTCACGCACCACCTGCGATGGGAAATCATCACGAATGAATTCGGAAATCAGGATCATGCCGTCGCATAGCGGCGCTTTATTAAATTCAAAATCAGCCAGTGACTTCATACCCTACCCTAACAGCGGAACTTTAGTGATGGCGAGTTTAACGATGATGCACAACACCACCAACGCCAGCAGAAAGGCAACAAACCGGCTCTGCTGACTGCGCGGTCGACGACGACCCAGCGCAACAAACCCTAAAACGATGTAGATGATAACGCCAAACAGCTTCTCCGTCAGCCACGTCCCTTCTTCGGTGAACGGGAAATAGCGCGTCATCACCATTAGCGCCACACCGCTGAGCAGCAAAAGGCTGTCGACGCCATGCGGCAGTACGCGCACCCAGCGCGCATCAAACAGCGGGCTTTGATGGTGTTTCCACCAAAAGCGCAGTGCGAAAAAGCTCACCGAGACGATAGCTGCCCCAATGTGCAAATAGAGCACCCATAAAAACAGATTCATCCGTGTGCCTCCACGTTACCAGGCCACAGTGCCAGCGTCAGGCGGTCATTGTCGCCGTAGTCGCGGCAGGTTTCAGCCTGAAGATAGCCAGCGGACGTAAACAGCTCACGCACCGCGGCGCCCTGCTTCCAGCCGTGCTCCAGCAGCATAAAGCCACCGGGCTCCAGCCAGCCACGGCCCTGGGTGATGATGTGCGCCAGGTCAGCCAGACCGTTATTCCCCGCCACGAGAGCCGTTTTCGGCTCAAAACGCACATCCCCCTGCGCAAGATGTTCATCCTGCTCGTCGATATACGGCGGATTGCTGACGATCATCGCAAAACGCTGCTCACCCAGCGCGTTGAACCAGTCGCTTTGCAGGATAGTGACGTTATTAATGCGCAGATTATCGGCATTACGCTGCGCCAGCGCGACAGCATCGGCAACATAATCTACGGCGGTAAGCGTACAGTCGGGGCGTTCGCTCGCCAGCGCCAGCGCCACCGCACCGGTGCCGGTGCCAAGGTCAAGAATACGGCACGGCGTCGACGGCAAACGCGCCAACGCCTGTTCAACCAGACATTCAGTATCCGGGCGCGGGATAAGCGTAGCGGGAGAGACAAACAGCGGCAACGACCAGAATTCGCGCGTGCCCACCAGATGAGCCACGGGTTCGCCATTCACGCGACGGGCCAGCAGTTGCGCCAGCGTTTCAGCCTGCGACGCAGTCAGCTCGGTTTCGTCAAACGCCAGAATAGTGGTGCGCGCTTTTCCGGTCACGTGCCCCAGCAAGATCTCCGCATCGCGACGAGGGCTTTCGCCACCCTGTAGCGCCGTCACGGCCTGCTGCAGCCATTGTCGATAAGTCATCATTCCTGCTCGGAAAGCGCCGCCAGCTGGTCGGCCTGGTATTCCTGCACGATAGGCTCAATCAGCATATCCAGCTTACCTTCCATGGTTTCATCCAGACGGTAAAGCGTCAGGTTGATACGGTGGTCGGTCACGCGGCCCTGCGGGAAGTTATAGGTACGGTTACGGTCGCTGCGGTCGCCGCTGCCCAGCAGGTTACGGCGTTCGGAGGCTTCCGCCTGCTGACGACGGGCAATTTCCGCCGCGCGAATACGCGAGCCCAGCACCGACATCGCTTTGGCTTTGTTTTTATGCTGGGAACGTTCATCCTGACATTCCACCACGATGCCGGTCGGCAAGTGGGTAATACGGATAGCGGAGTCGGTGGTGTTAACGTGCTGACCGCCCGCGCCCGAGGAGCGGAAGGTATCGATACGCAGGTCCGCCGGATTGATATCCGGTAATTCCGCTTCCGGTACCTCTGGCAACACGGCCACGGTACAGGCGGAGGTGTGAATACGCCCCTGAGATTCGGTGGCCGGAACGCGCTGCACGCGATGGCCGCCGGACTCAAATTTCAAACGACCGTAAACGCCTTCACCGCTGATTTTGGCGATCACTTCTTTGTAACCACCGTGCTCACCTTCGTTGGCGCTCATGATCTCAACACGCCAGCGGCGCGATTCGGCGTAGCGGCTGTACATGCGGAACAGGTCGCCGGCAAACAGTGCAGCTTCATCACCGCCGGTACCGGCGCGTACTTCAAGGAAGGCATTGCGTTCGTCGTCCGGATCGCGAGGCAGCAGGAGTACCTGAAGCTGTTGCTCCAGTTCTTCTTCTTTGGCTTTGGCTTCCTGCAACTCTTCCTGCGCCATTTCGCGCATTTCCGGGTCGTCGAGCATCATCTGGGCAGTTTCAATATCGTCCTGAACCTGACGCCAGTCGGTATAACAGCGAGCCACGTCGCCCAGCTGTGCGTATTCGCGGGACAGCGCGCGGAAACGGTCCTGATCGGCAATAGTTGCTGCGTCTCCGAGCAGCGCCTGAACTTCTTCATGGCGCTCGTAGAGAGCTTCCAGTTTAGCAACAATAGAAGGCTTCATTGGCGTAAATGCACCTTGTTATAAATAGAGTTGTGCTACTCCAGCCCGAGGCTGTTGCGCAGAATATGCAGGCGTTCGTCATCCCCGTCACGGGCGGCCTGCTGAAGAGATTTGGTTGGCGCGTGGATCAGGCGGTTGGTTAACTTGCGCGCCAGATCCTGCATGATGACCTGCGGATCGCCACCCTGTTCGAGTGCGGCGATCGCTTTAGCGGTGAGTTCTTCACGCGCCGTTTCAGCCTGGGAGCGATAATCACGGATGATCTCACTGGCGCTTTGCGCGCGTAGCCAGGCCATAAACTCACTGGTTTCCTGCTCAACGATGGTTTCAGCCTGTACCGCGGCGGCTTTACGCTGCGCGAGGTTATTCTGAATAATGTTTTGCAGGTCGTCCACGCTGTAGAGATAGGCGTTAGCGAGTTTCCCCACCTCTGGCTCTACATCGCGTGGCACGGCAATATCCACCAGCAGCATCGGCTGGTTGCGACGCGCTTTCAGCGCGCGCTCCACCATCCCTTTACCGATAATTGGCAGCGGACTGGCGGTAGAACTGATAATGATGTCGGCCTCTTTCAGGCGTTCACCGACGTCGCTCAGCGCGATCACTTCGGCTCCGACCTCATCGGCCAGCACCTGCGCGCGTTCGCGGGTACGGTTGGCAATCACCATTTTTTTCACGTGATGTTCGCGCAGATGGCGCGCCACCAGCTCGATGGTTTCACCCGCACCCACCAACAGTACGGTGACCGACGAGAGCGATTCGAAAATCTGTCGCGCCAGGGTGCAGGCCGCAAACGCCACCGACACCGCGCTGGCGCCGATATCCGTTTCCGTGCGCACGCGCTTGGCAACAGAGAAGGATTTCTGGAACATGCGTTCCAGCTCACTGACGTGCAGATGCCCGCGGCTGGAATCAGCAAACGCTTTTTTAACCTGCCCTAAGATTTGCGGCTCACCCAATACCAGCGAGTCCAGCCCGCTGGCAACGCGCATCAAATGGCTGACGGCGTCGTTGTCCTGGTGCCAATAAAGGCTCTGGCGCAGTTCTTCTTCATTCAGGCCGTGGTAATCGCACAGCCAGCGAATAATCGCTTCATGCTGATTATCCTGCTCTTCTACGCTGAGGTAGAGTTCGGTGCGGTTACAGGTCGACAGTACCACGCCTCCTTGCACCATTGGCTGAGCCAGCAGGCTCTCCAGCGCCTGGTCAAGCGTATCTGGCGAAAACGTCACACGTTCTCGCAGCGCTACCGGGGCTGTTTTATGATTGATGCCAAGAGCTAAAAGGGTCATTGTGCGGGAGTAGTACCAGCGTTGATAAGGTTAGTCTGAGCGCATCATACAGGATGCGCGAGATCAATAAAAGGGACGCCCCCCTTTTGGAGTAATAGGCGGGCTTGGTTAATTTTATGATTTAAGACAACTTGAGCGTAGACGCTGCCCGCAGGCAACGCTAGCATTAAGCGTTATCACTGCAACGCATTTCAAGGATTGTCATGTCTGATTTCCGCCTGATTCGTCTGCTGCCGCTGGCAGCCCTGGTCCTTACCGCCTGTACCACCACTGCGCCAACGGGCCCGGGCAAAAGCCCAACCGCCCCTGAGTGGAAGCAGCACCAGCAAGAGGTCCGTCAATTAAGCCAGTATCAGACCCGCGGCGCGTTTGCGTATCTGTCCGACCAGCAAAAGGTTTACGCTCGCTTCTTCTGGCAGCAAACCGGCCAGGACAACTATCGTCTGCTATTGACCAACCCGCTTGGCAGCACTGAGCTTGAGCTGATTGGTAAACCGGGTTCCGCACAGCTGACCGATAACAAAGGCCAGCACTATACCGCCGCCGACGGCGAAGAGATGATTGGTAAGCTCACCGGGATGCCCATTCCGCTCAACAGCCTGCGTCAGTGGATCCTCGGCCTGCCGGGCGACGCTACCGACTATAAGCTCGATGACCAGTATCGCCTGAGCGAGCTTAACTACACCCAGAACGGGAAAACCTGGAAAGTGGTGTACGGCGGCTATGACAGCAAAACCAAACCGGCCCTGCCGTCTAACATGGAACTGACCGAAGGTTCACAGCGCATCAAGCTGAAAATGGATAACTGGATCGTTAAATGATGACCCGTTGGCCCTCTCCGGCAAAACTGAACTTGTTCTTATACATCACCGGGCAGCGTGCGGACGGTTATCACACGTTGCAGACGCTGTTTCAGTTTCTCGACTACGGCGATACGCTGACCATTGTGCCGCGTCAGGATGGTCAGCTGCGGCTGCTCACCCCCGTGGACGGCGTGCCGAACGAAGAGAACCTGATTATTCGCGCCGCGCGCCTGCTGATGAAAACCGCCGCCGATAGCCAACGTTTGCCTGAAGGCAGCGGCGCGGACATCAGCATTGATAAGCGCCTGCCAATGGGCGGCGGCCTTGGCGGCGGTTCATCTAACGCCGCTACTGTGCTGGTTGCGCTTAACCATTTATGGCAGTGCGGGCTCTCGGAAGATGAGCTGGCGACCATTGGCCTGACGCTCGGTGCCGATGTTCCGGTGTTCGTCCGCGGTCATTCGGCCTTCGCTGAAGGGGTTGGTGAGGTGCTAACGCCGGTAGAAGTTGCGGAAAAATGGTATCTGGTGGCCCACCCCGGCGTCAGCATTCCAACTCCGGTTATCTTCCGCGACCCGGAGCTGCCACGAAACACCCCGGTCAGGTCAATAGAAACGTTATTAAATTGTGAATTCGGCAATGATTGCGAGGTTATCGCAAGAAAACGTTTTCGCGAGGTTGATGATGTGCTTTCCTGGCTGTTAGAATACGCGCCGTCGCGCCTGACTGGAACAGGAGCCTGTGTCTTTGCTGAATTCGACACAGAACTCGCTGCCCGCCAGGTGCTTGAGCAAGCCCCGGAATGGTTGCAAGGCTTTGTGGCGAAAGGCGTAAACCTTTCACCATTGAAGCAAGCCCTGCTCTGATTCATTCGTTTTTCGTCAGTCATGCTGACGAAAAAAGAATAGTGATGAGTAACCAAGCCGGGCAAACTGAGCTCTGGTGACAACGTCACCCTGTTCCAGACGTTGCATCGCGCTCTTTAATACACCGCCTGGATGAAACCGCGCCTGGCCCGCACAGTTTTTGGCTCGTTTCATCCACCACTGGACGCATGCCTGAGGTTCTTCTCGTGCCTGATATGAAGCTTTTTGCTGGTAACGCCACCCCGGAACTAGCACAACGTATTGCCAACCGCCTGTACACTTCTCTCGGCGACGCCGCTGTAGGTCGCTTTAGCGACGGCGAAGTCAGCGTACAAATTAACGAAAACGTACGCGGTGGTGATATTTTCATCATCCAGTCCACTTGTGCCCCGACTAACGACAACCTGATGGAATTAGTCGTTATGGTAGATGCCCTGCGCCGTGCTTCCGCAGGCCGTATCACCGCCGTTATCCCTTACTTCGGTTATGCTCGCCAGGACCGTCGCGTTCGCTCTGCTCGTGTACCTATCACCGCTAAAGTTGTTGCTGACTTCCTGTCAAGCGTTGGCGTTGACCGCGTACTGACCGTAGACCTGCACGCTGAACAGATCCAGGGCTTCTTCGATGTTCCGGTTGATAACGTATTTGGTAGCCCAATCCTGCTCGAAGATATGCTGCAGCTGAACCTGGATAACCCAATCGTGGTTTCTCCAGACATCGGCGGCGTAGTCCGCGCTCGTGCTATTGCTAAACTGCTCAACGATACCGACATGGCGATCATCGACAAACGTCGTCCTCGCGCGAACGTTTCCCAGGTTATGCACATCATCGGTGACGTTGCCGGTCGTGACTGCGTACTGGTTGATGACATGATCGATACCGGTGGCACGCTGTGCAAAGCCGCTGAAGCGCTGAAAGAACGTGGTGCTAAACGCGTATTCGCTTACGCAACCCACCCGATCTTCTCCGGCAATGCGGTGAACAACCTGCGTAACTCCGTTATCGATGAAGTGGTCGTCTGCGATACCATCCCATTAAGTGATGAGATCAAAGCGCTGCCAAACGTTCGTACCCTGACTCTGTCCGGGATGCTGGCCGAAGCGATTCGTCGTATCAGCAACGAAGAATCCATCTCTGCCATGTTCGAACATTAATCGAATCTGGTTAAAAAACCCGCTGCGGCGGGTTTTTTTGTTTATGTATTTAATTTGTATGATTTATGCCAACTTCAACTATCATTCATATGGTAGATGATGCGCTCATGGATGAAACACGACTGTGAATAAATTACTCTCCCCTCACGTTATGCCTTTCCGCGCGCTGATTGATGCCTGCTGGAAAGAGAAATACACCTCCGCACGATTTATGCGCGATCTGATTGCCGGTATCACCGTCGGGATTATCGCCATTCCGCTGGCGATGGCGCTGGCGATCGGCAGCGGCGTGGCACCGCAGTACGGCCTGTACACCTCTGCCGTCGCGGGGATTGTTATCGCCCTGACCGGCGGCTCGCGCTTTAGCGTCTCCGGGCCGACCGCGGCCTTCGTGGTTATTCTCTACCCCGTTTCGCAGCAGTTTGGCCTGGCGGGCCTGCTGGTCGCGACCCTGATGTCCGGTATATTCCTGATCCTCTTTGGCCTGGCCCGCTTTGGCCGCCTGATTGAGTATATTCCGCTGTCGGTGACGCTGGGCTTCACCTCGGGGATTGGTATCACCATCGGGACCATGCAGATTAAGGACTTCCTCGGCCTGCAGATGACGCACGTTCCGGAACACTATTTACAGAAGGTGGGCGCGCTGGTGATGGCGCTGCCGACCATCAACGTCGGCGATGCGGCTATTGGCATCGTCACCCTCGGCACGCTGATCCTCTGGCCGCGCCTCGGCCTGCGTTTGCCGGGCCACCTACCTGCGCTGATTGCGGGCTGCGTGGTGATGCTGATTGTGAACCTGCTCGGTGGTCACGTCGCCACCATCGGCTCCCAGTTCCACTACATCCTGGCTGACGGCTCTCAGGGCAACGGTATCCCGCAGCTGCTACCGCAGTTTGTGCTGCCATGGGACATGCCGGGGTCAACCTTCACCTTAAGCTGGGCTTCTATTCACGCCCTGTTGCCAGCGGCGTTTTCCATGGCGATGCTGGGGGCGATTGAATCTCTGCTGTGCGCGGTGGTGCTCGACGGTATGACCGGCACTAAACATAAAGCGAACAGCGAGCTGGTCGGCCAAGGTCTCGGTAACATCGTCGCGCCGTTCTTTGGCGGCATTACCGCCACCGCGGCAATTGCCCGTTCGGCGGCAAACGTTCGTGCCGGTGCTACCTCACCGGTTTCGGCGGTGATCCACGCGATTCTGGTGATTATGGCATTGCTGATTCTGGCCCCGGTGCTTTCCTGGCTGCCGCTTTCTGCCATGGCGGCCCTGCTGCTGATGGTGGCATGGAACATGAGCGAGGCGCACAAGGTGGTGTACCTGCTGCGCAAAGCGCCGAAAGACGACATCATCGTGATGCTTATCTGCATGTCGCTGACCGTGCTGTTTGATATGGTTATCGCCATCAGCGTCGGTATCGTGCTGGCTTCGCTGTTGTTTATGCGCCGTATTGCGCGCATGACTCGTCTTTCCGCCGTGAACGTGACCGTGCCGGACGATGTGCTGGTGCTGCGCGTGATTGGCCCGCTGTTCTTTGCCGCCGCCGAAGGTCTGTTCAGCGATCTTGAAACACGTATTGAGGGCAAACGTATCGTGGTGCTGAAGTGGGATGCCGTACCGGTGCTGGACGCCGGTGGTCTGGATGCCTTCCAGCGTTTCGTGAAAAAACTGCCTGAAGGCTGCGAGCTGCGCGTCTCCAACCTGGAGTTCCAGCCGCTGCGCACCATGGCTCGCGCGGGTATTCAGCCAATCCCAGGACGCCTGACCTTCTTCCCAAACAAAGATGCCGCATTAGCAGACATCCTCTAACCGTAGCCCGGTCAAGCGAAACGCCGCCGGGCGGCATAACAGGCAAAAAAAATGGCTCCCTCGGGAGCCATTTTTATCGCAACAAGATTGCTTATGCTTTCAACAGTTGCTCAGCGGTGTCTTTCACGCTCGCCAGCAGAACTTTAACGTCCTCCAGGCATACCGTTGGGTTCAGCAGCGTCAGCTTGAGGCAGGTTACGCCATCAGCTTCGGTCACACCCACGTTCGCGCTACCGGAAGCCAGCAGTACGTCACCAATACGTTGGTTCAGCAGAGCCACAAACGCGCTGTCGTTGTTTTCCGGACGGAAACGGAACAGAACGCTTGCCAGCTGAGGCTGCATGACCAGCTCCAGGTGCGGCTCGGACGCAACAAATTCAGCAACCTGCTGCGCCAGCGTTACGCCGTTATCAATGATTTCGGCATACTGCTTTTTGCCCAGCGCTTCGAGGCCCATCCACAGCTTCAGCGCATCGAAACGACGCGTGGTCTGCAGAGACTTGGATACCAGGTTCGGCACGCCGTGCTCTTCGTCGAAATCAGAGTTCAGGTACGCAGCCTGATAACGCATCAGTTCATAATGACGCGCATCTTTCAGCAGGAACGCCCCACAGCTAATGGTCTGGAAGAACTGCTTATGGAAGTCCAGGGTGACGGAGTCAGCCTGCTCAAGTCCATTGAGGAAATGACGATACTTCTCAGACAGCAGTAATGCCCCGCCCCATGCGGCATCCACGTGAACCCAGATCTGCTCTGCCGCTGCCAGCGCGGTAATTTCCGTTAACGGGTCGATTGCACCCGCATCGGTAGTACCAGCCGTCGCAACAATCGCCATCACCTGTTCGCCGTTGGCTTTCGCCTGCGCCAACTTCTCTTTCAGGTCATTGATGTCCATGCGAGAGAAAGCATCAGTTTTCACCAGCGTGACGGACTGATAGCCATGACCCATCAGCGCCATGTTTTTCTGCACGGAGAAGTGCGCGTTCTCAGAACAGAACACTTTCATCTTGCGCAGGTCGCCGGTAATACCGTCTTGCTGTACAGAGTGCCCCTGACGCGCATAGAACGCATCACGCGCCAGCATCAGGCCCATCAGATTGCTCTGGGTGCCGCCGCTGGTGAACACGCCTGCATCGCCTGCCGGGAAGCCAACCTGTTCACGCAGCCATTCGATCAGTTTGATCTCAATAATGGTCGCGGACGGGCTCTGGTCCCAGGAGTCCATGCTCTGGTTAGTGGCGTTGATCAGTACTTCCGCCGCCTGGCTAATGACCAGGCTTGGGCAGTGCAGGTGCGCCACGCACTGCGCATGGTGAACGGACAGACTGTCTTTCAGAAAGTATTCAACCGCACGCTCAATAGCGGCCTGGTTACCCAGGCCTTGAGACGTAAAGTTCAGGTTGATACGTTCACGCAGCTGTTCAACGGTTTTACCCTGATACATCTCAGGCTGTTTTAACCATTCAACGACCGCTTTAGTACTCTGCTCGATAGCGTCCTGATAGGCAGCAATACTCTGCGCCGAGCCGGACAGAATCGGGTTTACGTCAGACATTCGATCCTACTCCGTTTAAACCGGCTTCACGCCAGCGGCATTCAGGGCGTTCTCAAATTTATCGAGGAAGATTTCCAGCTCATCGTTCGTGATCAGCAGGGATGGCAGCAGGCGCAGTACGCAACCGTTACGACCACCGCGTTCCAGGATCAGACCCGCCTGGAAGCATTTCTTCTGCAGCAACGCAGACAGCTCGCCATCAGCCGGGAAGCAGCCCATGTGATCCGGTGCTTCGTTAGGCTTAACGATTTCAAGACCGATCATCAGACCCAGACCGCGAACGTGACCGATAACCGGGTAACGTTTCTGCAGCTCTGCCAGTTTGCCTTTCAGCCACTCGCCCTGGGCGGCAACTTTATCGGCAATCTTGTCATCTTTAAGGATCTTCAGCGTGGTCAGGCCGGTCGCCATTGCCAGCTGGTTGCCGCGGAAGGTACCGGTGTGGTGGCCTGGTGCCCATGCGTCAAACTGCTTTTTAATACCCAGAACAGCCAGTGGCAGACCGCCGCCAACCGCTTTGGACATCACGATGATGTCTGGCTCGATACCAGCGTGTTCGAAGGCGAACAGCTTACCGGTACGCGCGAAGCCAGCCTGAACCTCGTCGAGGATCAGCATGATGCCGTGTTCCTGAGTCACTTTACGGATGCGTTGCAGCCACTCGACCGGAGCCGGGTTCACGCCGCCTTCACCCTGAACGGCTTCCAGAATCACCGCCGCAGGTTTACGTACGCCGCTTTCAACGTCGTTGATCAGGTTTTCGAAGTAGTAGGTCAGCGCTTTCACGCCCGCTTCGCCACCGATACCCAGCGGGCAGCGGTACTCGTGCGGATATGGCATGAACTGCACTTCCGGCATCATGTTGCTGACGGCTTCTTTCGGTGACAGGTTACCGGTCACGGACAGCGCGCCGTGAGTCATACCGTGGTAACCGCCGGAGAAGCTGATTACGCCAGAACGACCGGTCGCTTTTTTCGCCAGTTTGATAGCCGCTTCTACAGCATCCGCGCCGGATGGGCCGGTAAACTGCAGGCAATATTCTTTACCCTCACCCGGTAACAGGGAGAGTAAATAAGATGAAAATTCATCTTTTAATGGGGTCGTGAGATCAAGCGTATGTAACGGTAAGCCACTCGTGATGACACTTTGAATGCTTTGAAGTACATCAGGATGATTATGACCAAGTGCCAGGGTGCCGGCACCCGCCAGACAGTCAAGGTATTGATTATTTTCAACGTCAGTGATCCATACGCCCTGTGCCTTCGCAATCGCTAATGGCAGCTTACGTGGATAGCTTCTGACGTTAGATTCAAACTCAGCTTGTCTTGCTAAAAAGGTATCATTGCTCTGTGGTAATGAATTAGCACGTAAAGTATCAATACGGACTTTATCCGTCATCATATCACTCCTACAACCAGGTGTAGATTAACGCCTGATTGAATAAATGGTTATAAGGATTACCTGTAAAAAATCGCGGCTAATATATGTTGTTTTAGCGAAGGACTCAATCATTTATTTTTCGCGGTTTTCAGTCGTCATTTTTCACTTTAAAATCAATGAATAACATTACAAAACCCACAACACCCTGGTACCAAATTGTTACCATTTATTTTTAAAAGCTTCAGATAAATACAAAGCTGATGATGTAATGATAGCCACCCAATTGTTAAGGATTTATTATTTTTTTACGTGTTTTTACCGTTAATAGGCTTGAGGATTTCGAATAAAACGGGATTTTTCATTTATTTACTGAGATATAAATAAAAAAGTCGATCCATAGAGATAAATCACTTACTATGGCGCGCTTATTTACCCCCCAGTAAATATAGACTAATGCGCAGCACCCGGTAGCGTGTGACGGGCAGAACACGTTATCGACAACAGGATTACTCCTGGGTTGTCATCCAGAAATGTTCGCGGGCGGACATTTCGTAAGGAGAAGGAATCTTCCCTTATGCCGAGAATGAAAATTTTCTAGCCATCACCATATGGCGCCCTGATATGAGAGTGTTATGACCCGCATTTACCCACAATTCATCGTTGCCAAATTTGGCGGCACCAGCGTTGCTGATTTTGATGCGATGAACCGCAGTGCCAGCATTGTGCTTGCCAATCCAAATGTTCGTTTAGTCGTACTGTCTGCTTCCGCAGGTGTCACCAACTTACTGGTTGAGCTTTCTGAAGGTCTGGAAAGTCATCAGCAATTGGACAAACTGGATACCCTACGGACGATTCAGTACAACATTATTTCCCGTCTGAAGCAGCCGACCGTTATCAGCAAAGAGATCGATAATCTCCTCGACAATATTAGCCGCCTGGCACAAACGGCGACGGTTTCTCCGTCGGCAGCGCTGAGCGATGAGCTGGTGAGTCATGGTGAATTGATGTCCAGTCTGCTGTTTACGGAAGTCATGCGTGAGCGCGGCGTAGAAAGCAGTTGGTTCGACGCGCGTAGCGTGATTCGCACCGACTCCACTCACGGCTGTGCTGAACCTCAGGTTAGCGCCGTGGCTGAACTTGCTGAAACGCACCTGCGCCCGCGCATCGAACAAGAAATAATGATTACCCAGGGTTTCATTGGCCGTGATGCTAACGGTCGCACCACCACGCTTGGCCGTGGCGGCAGCGACTATACGGCTTCTTTGCTGGGTGAAGCGCTGCACGCAGGCCGCGTTGATATCTGGACCGATGTCGCCGGTATCTACACCACCGATCCTCGTATCGCGCCAAACGCAAAACGCATCGACAGTATTTCGTTCTCTGAAGCGAGTGACATGGCAGGCTACGGCGCGAAAGTGCTGCACCCGGCTACGCTGCTGCCAGCGATGCGTAAGAACATACCGGTGTTTGTGGGTTCCAGTAAAGATACGGCCGCTGGCGGTACGCTGGTTTGCTGCACTACCGACAACCCACCGCGCTATCGTGCAGTGGCGGTACGCCGCAAGCAAACGCTGCTGCGCCTGCATCGCCTGGACGAGCAGCCGTCTAACCGTTTCTTAGCACAGATTTTCACGCTGCTGGCTGAGCACAACGTCGCAACGGATCTGGTGACCACATCAGAATCGACCATTGCGCTGGCGCTGGACTCTTCGAACGCCACCTCCGGCGAAGACCATACGCTGACCACGGCCTTGTTTACCGCCCTCGCCTCCCACTGTCGTGTTGAAGTGGAAACCGGGCTGGCGTTGGTGACACTGGTGGGAAATCAGCTGACGAAAGAGCTGGGCGTGTGCAACGATGTTTTCTCTCGTCTGGAAGAGCATGCGGTGCGGATGATTTGCCACGGCGCATCTCATAACAACCTTTGCTTCCTGCTGCCCGGCGATGCGGCCGACAGCGCGGTCAAAGCGTTGCATCACCGACTGTTCGAATAACGTCGACAGTCCTGAAAGCACAAAGTCCCGGCCATTGACCAGGACTTTGAAAGCTTTATTCATGGCTCCTGCGGGAGCCATTATTGTATTTTAGCTGTGGCGATGAGAGTTGCGGCGGCAGCGTTTATCATAGTGACGCACCCACCAATATCTATCACTCACCTGCTCGTGCCCACCGACACGCGCCCCAGCCAGCCAAAGCACCGCACCCACGAAGATGCTTAGAATCGCACCATGCGCAAAAAACTGCGGTAGGTTAAGTTGTGGCATCTGGTTTAAAATAGAGTAACCAACGCCGCCGATCATAACGACCAGACCTAACCCCATGAGCACATTACCGAGTAACGAAGCGTTTTTGCGTTTCATAATGTCACCTCCGTAGATTGGCTTTGGGTTTAGGGATATATCCCTATTCCTAGTGTGTAAAGTATAGACAACACCGCTGTGGATAAGTGCGCTGGCGATCACAAATAAGAACATCTCATCAACAAATCTTTACATTTAAGTGACTGAAATACTTTTCAATCAATATTATTCCGGTAATGAATTATTCAAGTTTTGCCGCTCAGGGCGCTTATTTTTGTCAAGCGCGCCCTCTCGACGTAAACTAGCCGCCGGAAAGATTGCCCACTCAGGAATAACAACGTGACGATTAAACTGATTGTCGGCCTGGCTAACCCCGGCGCAGAGTACGCGGGAACGCGTCATAACGCGGGTGCCTGGTACGTCGATTTGCTGGCAGAGCGTTTTCGCGCGCCGCTGCGTGAAGAAAGTAAGTTTTTTGGCTACACCTCGCGCATTAATATGGCGGGAGAAGATGTTCGCCTGCTGGTGCCAACCACCTTTATGAACCTCAGCGGCAAAGCCGTTGCGGCGCTGGCGACCTTCTATCGTATTAATCCAGATGAAATTCTGGTGGCTCACGATGAGCTGGACCTCCCACCCGGCGTGGCAAAGTTCAAGCTCGGCGGCGGCCACGGCGGCCATAATGGCCTGAAGGACATCATCAGCAAACTGGGTAA
The DNA here is from genome assembly GCF_000735365.1 of Kluyvera ascorbata ATCC 33433. Classification (GTDB taxonomy): domain Bacteria; phylum Pseudomonadota; class Gammaproteobacteria; order Enterobacterales; family Enterobacteriaceae; genus Kluyvera; species Kluyvera ascorbata. Next base: position 21,059 of record NZ_JMPL01000003.1, read on the forward strand.
TAACCCTAATTTTCACCGCTTACGCATCGGAATTGGTCATCCGGGCGATAAAAGCAAAGTTGTTGGCTTTGTCTTAGGCAAGCCTCAGTCTGCCGAACAGAAGCTGATTGACGATGCCGTAGACGAAGCGGCGCGCTGTACCGAGATCTGGCTGAAAGACGGGCTGACCAAAGCGACGAATCGTCTGCACGCTTTCAAAGCGCAATAAATCTACTGCGGTACGAAAAAGTCTTCAGGTGCCGCCACCACATCAGGATGAAGTACGGTTTTTTTCCTGTATGACGTGTATAATAGGCGGAGTTATTTACTTTTCTACAATCTGTTTTCTACAACAGGTTGAATATCAAAAGATTAAGGTGATTTAAACATGGGATTCAAATGCGGTATCGTTGGTTTGCCAAACGTAGGCAAATCCACCCTGTTCAACGCGCTCACCAAAGCGGGTATTGAAGCGGCAAACTTCCCGTTCTGTACTATTGAGCCGAACACAGGCGTTGTTCCGATGCCCGATCCGCGTCTGGACCAGCTGGCGGAAATCGTTAAACCTCAGCGCATCCTGCCAACCACCATGGAATTCGTTGATATCGCGGGCCTGGTAAAAGGTGCTTCCAAAGGTGAAGGCCTGGGTAACCAGTTCCTGACCAACATCCGTGAAACCGAAGCTATCGGTCACGTTGTTCGCTGCTTCGAAAACGACAACATCATCCACGTGAACAACAAAGTGGACCCGGCTGACGACATCGACGTTATCAACACCGAGCTGGCGCTGTCTGACCTCGACACCTGCGAACGTGCCCTGCACCGTGTACAGAAAAAAGCCAAAGGTGGCGATAAAGACGCTAAAGCTGAACAGGCTGCGCTGGAAAAATGTCTGCCACAGCTGGAAAACGCGGGCATGCTGCGCGCGCTGAAAACGCTGACTGAAGAAGACAAAGCGGCCATTAAATACCTGAGCTTCCTGACCCTGAAGCCAACCATGTATATCGCTAACGTCAACGAAGACGGTTTTGAAAATAACCCGTACCTCGACAAAGTGCGTGAAATTGCAGCGGCTGAAGGTTCTGTTGTGGTCGCCGTATGTGCCGCCGTTGAAGCCGACATCGCTGAACTCGACGACGCCGACCGTGAAGAATTCATGGCTGAAATGGGCCTTGAAGAGCCAGGTCTGAACCGCGTTATCCGCGCCGGTTATGAACTGCTGAACCTGCAGACCTACTTCACCGCTGGCGTGAAAGAAGTCCGTGCATGGACTATCCCAGTTGGTGCAACTGCACCGCAGGCTGCGGGTAAAATCCACACCGACTTCGAAAAAGGCTTTATCCGTGCACAGACCATCGCATTTGAAGACTTCATCACCTACAAAGGTGAGCAAGGTGCGAAAGAAGCCGGCAAGATGCGTGCAGAAGGGAAAGATTACATCGTTAAAGATGGCGATGTGATGAACTTCCTGTTCAACGTCTAATCCGCTATTCCTGGCGGTCATCCATCGCCCGGGAAACCAGCCCATGAACTAAAAATCCACGCAACTGCGTGGATTTTTTTCATCACCAGCACTTCCCAGCGGGATACCGCTGCCGGGACTTAAGGCCATATAGCAGCGGTGTTAACGATCGTATACCACTACCGCCAATTGTGGCCAGGCAAGAGCCATGTGGTTGGCTGTTAGGGCTCTCAACGCTGCTAAAATCGTTGTTGTTCTTACGTAACTTAACCTGCTCTGAGCGCGTACACCTTAGGTTTTAACGGTAAATTCGCTGATAAACTGCGGCAACTCATCACCGGTAATAGGCTCTGATATATAGTTGCCCTGATAGAACGAAATACCAGACTCTTGCAAAATAGCCATTTTCTCCGGCCGGTCTACGCCTTCGGCAATACAATAGCGATTCGTTAGCTTGCAGTAATAAGAGAGGCTTTTGACCAGCGCTAACGCCTCACCATCCCGACTCAGGGCATCCACCACATTCATATCCAACTTGTAGCCATCGAACTGAAACTTTCGTACCGGGAAATTCACGCTATTGCGTGAAAAGCAATCATCCAGGACGATGCTAAAGTCTAACTTTTGCAGGTAGGCAAGATTGTCTAGCGATTGTTCATTTTGGCTAAGATCGTTACGCTCATTAATCTCCAGAACAAATTTTTTAGTCCAGTCAGAGGATGTCAGCTGTTTTTTGGCCGTTTCCAACATTCTGACCAGGCCATCATTATCGATGGTACTGGACTCAATATTAATTGAGAAGAAATACTTGCCTTGATAAAAGTTAATATAGCTTACCGTTTTCTGGATAAGAAATGCCGTCAAGATAATCCACACATAAGTGGAATGTAACTTAGGCAAAAACTCATTCGGTGTTAAAACATGACCTTTGCTATACCATCTAATCAGAATTTCAAAACCCTCAAGATTTTTAGGACCTTGAGTCACCGGCTGGAAGACAACAAACAGCTCATTACTGTACAAAGCATGTGCGAACTCCCTCTCAAATGAAGAAAGACGACTTAGCATAGTGATATCTCCGTTAGCCATGCCTGTTTTTTCATGGATACTAGAAAATAAATAGGGAATCACTCCCGATACTTTCTTAATCCCAGACAGGCGCTGATTATATAGCGTTTTTTTGCTCACACCTAGATAGTCAGCCTGTTCGGCAATATTAACTCCCTGAAACAGGCCCGCCATGACCTGCATTTCTTTTTTTGATAGTCCTTCTTTCCTATCATTACCATGCAGATCATCATGCTTCCCTAAATAGAAATTCTCTGCTATCACCACACTTTTTAAATATGGACAAACATTCCTCTCAGGTAATAAAAGTTCAGATAATTTATCACAGGGCAGATCGGATGGCGCAATATGAATCACTGCGTTATCAATTTTAGTTTTTGCCACCTGGGATTTAATCACATTCCACAGCCAGGAAGCCGGCAGTTTGCTGATAATGAGCACCCAAAAGATATGTCCCGAGCGATTTAATATCGATATTAATGACTTAAGCGTTGAAAGCATCCAATAGGGTTCATTAGGGACATAGACAACCATTCTTTCGTTCTGAAGGACTTGCACATTATCAATACTTTCCTCACTTTCAACATCTAAAACAGCCACATCATTATTGTCGTGCAGCATCGCGAGAAGACCATGAGTAGCCATACCACAGGGTGATAAAATATAATCAACATCTCTACAACTGACACTATCTATGTCTTTATCAAACATCCTTGCCTCATTTGTCTGAAAATCACCTTGATTCGACGTTGTCATACACAAAACGAGGTTTAAGAATTTACACTATGGCATCAAAATCAACACAGTAGCCTCTGTCCTGGCTATCCGTATTTTAAGTGATCATATGTTTAAATATGCTTTTAAAACTCATGTTTGAATACAGACTTAGAATGCAAAACCTCCTGGTACAGATAAACACCATCGGTAATCTTAATACGCCAACATCCATCATTCCTCATTTTTTAAACTACTAAAAATAACTTTATATTAATTTATACTGCACTAACTGAATAAAACGATGCTTAAACCACCGTGGCATTAGCGACGCGATACTGTCAACAGTCATCGCATTCCCCTACTTAAGTAGTATTACGTCACATAATGATGTCTACGATCTCATCACCACGATTTTTCCCCATTCCGCTCAATATCTTGACACGCAATACGCTCGAAAAAACAACAATGCAACATACTTAAGTCTTTGTATTCAAATGATTAACTTGCAGTCATTATGAGCAACATAGGAAAAATAACAAATTTTATGGGTGCATTCATATCTTTTAGGATTTTTCCCAAAACAACTAATTACCTCAGAAAATAACGGGACAAATCTGAAATCATGTAAAAAAAATGAAAAAAATTAAAGTTAGATGAGATTAGTCTTAAGATAAATCTCGTGGTTTATGTTAGGTGGGGCTTAATATATTTCCAACCATCAGAACTGAATTGGCGAGTGGGACAAAACCCGGCCATGAATACTTTTGACGAACATTACTGGCGTATCCGCCATTTACTCATGCCCCTACTCTATAATAATAACCCTCACACTAACCTCAACCCGGATTTAACACCGACGGCGGTTTCGCACGCTTATCACACACAATGATTCATCTTCAAAACAAGGATGCTTAATGAAAGCTCAACTTTTTTTCATCTCTCTTGCCATGATGTCGTCATCCGCATTTGCGGCTTCGGCAAATACCGTGCAATTTAAAGGCGAAGTAAACGCACAAACCTGTACGGTCAATATTAATGGCAACTCGACGGCACCAATTGTATTACTGCCAACGGTATCAACGGGCTCTCTTAGCACAGCAAAAGCCACCGCGGGCGATACGAAATTCACCGTGAACGTCACCGGCTGCAACACCACCGATGCGGCAACCATTTCAACCGTATTGGCTGGCAATAACATCACCACAAACAGCAACCTTGGCAACGTGGGCGGTACCGCAACCAACGTTTCTATTCAGATTATGGATAGCGACGGCTCTACGGCATTATCTTTTGTAAATGGTTCAACGGTGAAAACCACCTCATTTAGTAAAGACGCAGCCTCAGCAACCGCGTCACAGGATCTCACCGCACGTTACTACGCAGAAACGGCAGGCGTGACGCCTGGGACCGTAATCGCCTCGGCACAGTATTCCATTTCCTATAATTAAACCGTCAGGCGCATAGCAATATGTGCCTGCCAGGATCCCCATGTTTAAAAAAACAGTCTGCATTCTGCCATTGCTGTATTTCACCGGCTTAACGGCCAGCGCTAGCGTCGTGATGGAAGGTAACCGAGTCATTTTAGATGCCAGCCTCGCGCAGAAGACCGTCAAATTTACCAACAACGATAGTTTCCCCTACATCGTTCAGGTCTGGCTATCCGTAACGCCAGATGGCAAAGAGGCTGACGGCCAGCAAAATAGGCTCGCGGTATCGCCGGCTATTTTTAAAATTGGGCCGAAGCAAGATCAGGTGATCAGCCTGCTAAATCCGGCGGCGGGACAGAAACTGACTAAAGAGCAGGTATCCTATCTGCATTTTACTCAGGTCCCTTCAATGCCCGCAGACCAGCAGGATAAAAATAAGCTGGTTCTCATCGTTAATAGTACGGTGAAGATCTTCTTGCGCCCCTCTGACTTGCCTATTGCCTACGAGCAGATGCTCGATTTCGTTCATTATAAAATTGAGAAAAATACCCATGGTTGCTACCTCGAGGTCAGCAATCAGTCACCCTATTATCTCAATAGTATTCGTGTCTCTATGCCGTCTGGCGCGACAAAGAGCGCAATCCCCATGACCATGCTCGCACCTGAGTCAACTGTCCAACTAAAGGCCAACTGCGATGCCGTGCAGAATGCAAAAGAGATTCGCGTTGGTTTCCTCAATGACTACGGCGTATTGCAAGAAAAAACGCTGAAAGCGCGTTAACCGGGAAATGTGGTAATGATATTAAGGACAATAGTGTTAACACTGTTCGTTACCCCGTTATCATTATCCGTATATGCCAGTTCGGGCAGCACGGATATACATAACAGCGATAGCGACTATGTTTTTGACACAACACTATTAAAAGGGAGCGGTTTACCAGTTGATGATATTATCAACTATATCTCTAATGATAAAATAAAGCCTGGCGTCTATTCGGTTGATATTCAGCTTAATGGCATATTCTTATCGCATGAAAATGTCGATTTCCACGTCACGAAAGAGAGCACGCAGCCATGCTTCTCGCCTGCACTCATCGCGCAGCTGCCGCTAAAAGATAAAGCCACTGTAAAATCAGACAGTTGTTATTTTTTATCCGCGGTGGTTGCACAGTCATCTGTCGATACCGACATGACCAAAATGCGGGTGAATATTATTATTCCTGAAACCGAGCTGATTAAAACACCTCGAGGATATGTTCCGCCGGACGATCTGAATGCCGGGGAAACCATGCTCCTGTCAAATTACAGCCTGAATCAGTATTACTCGCGATTTAACGGCAGCGCTAACGGTGATTATCAATCAACCTGGGTTAGCTTAAATAACGCGATAAACTTCGGACAATGGCAGTTGCGTCAGCAGGGCTCCTGGTCACACAGCTCTCCGGGGAAAACCTTATGGTCCAGCAACCGCGCCTACCTCCAGCGCCCTATTTTGCCCATCAGAAGCAGCCTGACGGTTGGCGATAGCTATACCGCCGGTAATTTCTTCTCCGGTATGGCCTTTCGCGGCGTTTCGCTCGCTTCTGACGACCGAATGCTGCCTCAGTCCCAGCAGGGCTATGCCCCTGTGGTGCGCGGCGTTGCCAGGAGCAATGCCCGCGTCACTGTGAGCCAGGGCAAAGCTGTTATCTACGAAACCACCGTTCCTCCCGGCAGTTTTGAGATTAGCGACCTGTACCCGGTCTCTTATTCCGGGGATCTCGCCGTGACGGTCACCGAAGCCGATGGCAGCGTCAGCACCTTTACCGTGCCCTACGCCGCGGGTCCTGAATCCGTCAGACAGGGAATGTTCAAATACGCTGCCATAGCGGGTCGTTCCCGCTATGTGGGCGACGAGGACCCTTTCACCGAATTCACGCTACAATACGGCGTGAGCAATAACATCACCACCAACCTTGGCAGCCGCCTGGCGCAGGGCTACTTCTCCGCCGTCATGGGCGCAGTGCACTCCTCCGAGCTTGGCGCCTTCGGACTGGACTCAACGTTCTCACAGGCCGATTTGCCCAACGGTTCGCAAACCGGCTGGATGTTCCATGCCAGCTATAGCAAACGTATTGAACCCACCAATACCACCATCGCCATCGCCGGATATCGCTACTCAACGGCTGGCTACCGCGATCTTTCAGACGTTTTTGGCTTACGCCAGGCAAGGGAAGAGAATAAGCAAGACTGGACCTCGACGACCTTAAACCAGTCCTCCCGCTTTGAAGTCTCCGTCACCCAGGATATGGATGCCCTTGGTAGCGTCTGGCTTTCGGGCTCAACGCAGGCCTACCGCGACGGCCGAAGCCCGGATAAGCAATACCAGTTTGGCTATAGCAAGCAGTTTGCCAACGGCATATCGATAAATGCGTCAATTGCACGTACCCGCTACAGCGAGGTTTATCGCTCAACCATTGATGGAGGAATTGGCTATGACAACTATATCAATAACTATTATTCCGCCAATCAGCAGACCCTAAGCTCGGTCTCGGTTTCCATTCCCTTTGGCCAGAACCGGCAGACGACGCTCAGCTCAACCTACACGCAACAAAACGGCATCGGTTCAACCTTGCAATCCACGCTATCCGGCGTCACGGACAGCGAACGCCCGTTAAGCTATGGCGTCACCTACGCGCGCGACTACGACAACACGCATTCCGTCGGCGGTACCCTGCAAACCGCTACGACAATTGGGTCTCTGCAAGGCACCCTCTCGCATGGCAAAAACTACTCTCAGGGGTCCGCGGGGCTGCAGGGCGCGGTGGTGATTCATAAAGATGGCATCACCGCAGGGCCTTATCTGGGCGAAACCTTCGCGTTAGTGGAGGCCAAGGGCGCCCAGGGCGCGACGATCGCCGGAAGTCAGAACGTGGCTATAGACAGATTTGGCTTTGCCCTGAGCCCATCTGTCGCGCCATATCAATATAACAACGTCGTTCTCGACTCGTCCGGGATAAACAAAAATGCCGAACTGGTATCAAGCAGTCAGCGCATTGCGCCTCTGGCTGGCGCGATGGTGCGGGTCAAATTTAGCGTCATCCACGGCTACCCCATGCTCATTGATATTCGCTATCGCGGCAGCCTGCCGATTGGCGCCAGCATTTACGACAACGACGGTCGCTCTGTTGGCACGGTTGGGCAGAACAATCAGGCTTGGGTTCGCAATGACAAACTGGAAGACACCTTGACCATTCAGTGGGGGAATCAGCAATCCTGCCGCTTGCATTATCACATTGCGGATGAGCAGAGCCACGACACCATTATTAAAACGCCTGGAGAATGCCGGTGAGACACCATTCCATGTTACGTACATTAATCTGGGGCGCTGCCCTCCTGCTTTTATCTGTCGCCACCGCGCAGGCAACCTGTACCCGTAAATCATCAATCGATGCCGGTTGCGATAGCTGTGGCGTGGGGATTGGGCTCGGCAACGTCAATATCACCAGCGCCTATCTCCAGCCTACGGGGACGCCGCTGGGCAGCACCGTATTCAGCATCACCACCGCATCACGCTACAGCAGCAGCGGCGCAGGCGACCTGGTTTTATACGAATGCGACGCCAGCGATGTCGGCAGTATCTACGAAGTGTTTGCCACCAACGGTGACGACCGCGTAGGCGGTTTCTACGACCTGGGCACCGATGACGGGAATCCAGACTATTACGCGACCTATTTCCCCTATGTCGGCATTAAGCTCACACACCTCAATTCTGGTATGCCCTTCACGCGCTATTGGCAGCAGTACCCGATTACCAGCTACGCCACTGTCGGCAGCAAAATACAGATCCGGGTGAAAGATTTCAGCGCCATTCGCGCTGACCTGATACGTATCAGCGGGCTTCCTGGCAATGGTGCAAGCCGTTATTGTGGCGCGACCAGTTCCAGCAATCCCTATGCGGGAATGGCCTCAGCTACGGGAACCTCAAGTTATTCCTGTACTCAGCCGAATGGTTACGTCACCTTCAAAGGGCCCGGTATCGCCACCGATACTATCGGTTCGGATTCAGCCTATAACTATTCAACCTGGGGCACCGGACGCTGGATAGCGATGGGCATGGGCACGTCCCCCATCTCGACCTTAACCCACACGGCGACCTGCGTGGCGCGTAACGTCACGCCACTGGTTCTGTTACCCACTATCAGCATCCAATCTCTGGAAGGCGGCGGAACATCACAGTCTAACTTTACCGTCTCCATTGAATGCGATAACACCGCCGTGTCCGGCGTCTCATCAGGAGGCACGGCGTTAGGGCTACAGGTACCGTATGAAAGCTATTTAGCCGCGCAAAAGCTGGGGCTGGTGAATAGCTCCGGCGGCGTGAGCTATCTCTTATCCGATGGCTATGGCACCGATGCCACTATCGCCACCGGTGTCGGCATCGCGTTAAGCAACGCCGCAACCGGTACGGCGATGAACTTCCTGGGCTGGGGAGCCTGTACCTCCACCGGTTGCCCAAGCGGTAACGACGTGGGCTGGTATTCCGTGCTCACCGGCGCATCCGCCAGCGGTAGTTCGGCCTCTGGATATACCAACTACCAGTCGGTGCTGACCGCAACCTTGAAAAAAATACCGGGGCAGACGGTCACCGCAGGCAAAGTCAGCGCTAAAGCGTACGTCTGGGTGAGAGTACAGTGATGCGTAAACTCACTGCACTATTTTTCGCGGCGATGACGTTAAACGCGCACGCGGGGATGTTGGTCGACAAAACGCGCGTCATTTTTCATGAAGGTGAAGACACTCAGGGCATCAACGTCATGAACATTAACGCCTACCCTGCTTTTGTTCAGGTGTGGGTCGATACCGGCGACATTAATAATTTCACCCAGAGCCCCGATGCACCGTTTGTCCTTATCCCCCCGATATTTAATCTCCGGGCAGACGAAGTGAAATCGGTGAAAATCATCTACGACGGTAAAAAGTTAGCGGCCGATAGGGAAAGTTTGTTCTGGATTAACCTCTACGAGGTACCGGCGGTAAAAACGGGGCTTACCCAGCAGCAGTATCTGTTGATGTCAATGAAGACGCAGCTAAAGCTCATTTACCGCCCCAAAAGTTTGCGCGATAACGTCACTGCTGCGGGGGAATCCGTTTCGTGTACGGTAGAAGATAATGCGCCCCTCGCCTTAGTTTGTCGTAATCCGAGCGGCTATTTTCTCTCCTATAACGACATAAGCGTGAGCTTTCGCGGACACCGCTACCAGGCCACTGCCGAGCTTGACCTGATGCTGCCCCCCTTCTCCACTCAGCGATTTGGGTTAAAAGCGCTGCCGCAAGCGTCACTCGGGACGGGAAATAACATCACCTTTCGGTTGATTAACGATGCGGGAGAGCGAGAAGAAATAAGCCATGCTCTTAACAGATAATCCGCGGATTCGGTCAATCATATCGATTCACGGGCAAGCCAGGGGCTGTCTACCCGCACGGTATCGCGGTGATCGAGCCCCTGGATGAGATGCAGTGCGCTGAGACGACCGATTTCATAGTGCGGCAGCTGTACTGTGGATAGCGGCGGCAAAAACAGCTCGCCGGTGCCTACCATGTTGTCATAGCCCAGAACGGCAACATCCTGAGGAATGCGCAGCCCTCGCCCCAGCAAGACCTGGTAGATAACAAAAGCCACGCGGTCGTTACCGCATACCACCGCATCAAACATCGGACGCGTGCCGCTCAGGTAATGCCCGGCAATCTCCGCCGCATCAATATGGTGGCGCTCACCGGGCGGCAGATAGTGGTGGAACATGGCATCAGGGTCGACACCCGCTTCACGACAGGCGCGCTCCATTCCCGCCCTACGGCGATCGGTCGCCACAATCCCTTTTGGCAGGTGGATGCACAGCAGCCGACGATAGCCTGCGGCCAACAGCGCTTTCACGCCAAGGTATTGCCCTTGCTCATCATCAGGAATATAGGTGGGAAAAGGGCCACTGATGCTTTCACAGTTCGCCAGCACGCAGCGATACTTATGCAACTTTTCCGGCACCGGAACCTGACGCAGCCCCATCGCGGTGTAGATAATACCGTCAGGGCGATGCGCCAGCAGCAGATCCACCATTTTCTCTGGCTGGTCATTACTGAACATATTCACCACAAAGCTATTCCAACCGTGCGCCCGCGCGGTCTCTTCGATAGAGAGCGTTATCTCCACGGAAAATGGCGTGGTCATGGTGTCCAGCGCTAACACCCCGATAGTGTTAGCCGTGGTTTTCGCGCCACGAATTTTTTTCGCCGAGAGATCGGAGACATATCCCAGCGCATCTACCGCTTCCATCACCTTTTTATAGGTTTCTGGCCGCAGTCGTTCGGGCTCGTTAATCGCTCGCGATACGGTCATTAACGAGACGTTAGCCCGTTGCGCCACATCCTTTAAAGATGCCATACCCTCTCCTTTGACGGCGTTCACCCTACCGGGTCTGAAAATGCGATCTTGATAACACTCGCAAAATGTTAACGTTAACTTTTGTGATTAACATCGATATTACCATCAATTCTGCGAGAAAAACGAGAATGTTAACGTTATCTTTTACTCAATTAACTGATAGGGACAAACAAATGACAGCATTACTCGCCACGGCCAACGAGGCCCTAAACCAGCAAAAAGACCGTATCAATCCGCGCTGGTATCCGCGCTATCACCTCGCCCCTCCAGCGGGCTGGATGAATGACCCTAACGGCCTGTCCTGGTTTGATGGTTACTACCATGCGTTCTATCAGCACTATCCGTGGCAACCGGTCTGGGGGCCCATGCACTGGGGCCACGCGCGCAGCCGCGACATGGTGAACTGGGAGCACTTACCGATAGCACTGGCGCCAGAAGGACCAGAAGATAAAGACGGCTGTTTTTCCGGTTCAGCGGTGGTTGACGGAAATAAACTGGCCCTGATCTACACCGGGCACAAATTCGACGGCGAAGCGAAAGAGGAAAACCTGTATCAGGTGCAGTGTCTGGCCACCAGCACCGATGGGGTTCACTTCGAACGCCAGGGTATGGTTCTGGATACCCCGCAGGGTGTTCACCATTTTCGCGATCCGAAAGTCTGGAAAGAGGGAGAAAGCTGGTACATGGTGGTGGGCGCCCGGGTTGACGACGTGGGCGAAGTACAGCTCTATCGCTCGCAGGATCTGCAGCACTGGCAGTTTGCCAGCACGCTCGCCCAGGCCGATGACGGCATGGGCTACATGTGGGAGTGCCCGGACCTCTTCCCGCTGGACGATAAACTCGTCTTCATGTTCTCGCCGCAGGGTATCGCCGCCGACGGCTACGATTACCGTAACCTGTTCCAGAGCGGTTATATGGTCGGTGAGTGGCAGGATAACCATCAGTTCCACGTTACCCAACCCTTCAAGGAGATGGATCACGGGCATGATTTTTACGCCCCTCAGTCATTTATCACTCCGGACGGTCGCCGCGTGGTGATCGGTTGGCTATCCATGTGGGAGTCGCCGATGCCAGAACAGGCCGACGGCTGGGCGGGCATGCTTACTCTTCCCCGGGAAGTGACGCTCAATGCAGATCTGCGGCTGTGCATGAACCCGGTCAAAGAGCTGGAGTCATTACGCGGTCAGCTTCATGTCTGGCCGGTCAGCGACCTGAACAATCGTACCCTGATGGTAGAAGAACAGGCGCTTGCTCTCGAAGTCGAACTGAGCCTCGATATCGCCCGCAGCCAGGCTGAACAGTATGGCATCGCGCTGGGTGACGGGCTGCGCGTCTTCGTCGATACCCAGGCACAGCGTCTGGTGCTGGAACGTCGCTATCCGCAACACGGTCTGTCGGGCTGCCGTAGTGTACCGCTGCCCGCCAATGATGTGCTGGATCTGCGCCTGTTTATCGATAGTTCGTCGGTAGAAATCTTTGTTAATCACGGCGAGTACACCCTCAGCAGCCGTATTTATCCTGAACCGGACGATCGCCAACTGACCTTATTTAGCCAGAACGGACACGCCATTTTTAATAACGGGCATGCCTGGCCGCTCGCCGCCAAATAACCACCCGTATCACTGCTTTGGGGAAAAATAATGACAATCTGGACGCTCGGAGATGCCGTGGTGGATTTGCTACCGCGCGACAATATGCAGTTTGAAGCCTGTGCGGGAGGCGCGCCCTTCAATGTGGCCATCGGCGTCGCCCGCCTCGGCCATGACAGCGGCTTTATCGGCCGCGTAGGCAATGACGCCTTCGGCCGCTTTCTGCACCAAACGCTGGTGACGGCGCAGGTGGACACCAAAAGCCTGGAGTTTGATCCCAAGCGACACACCAGCACCGTACTGGTATCGCTGGACCCTGACGGTGAGCGGCAATTTGATTTTCTGGTCAACCCCTCTGCCGATCAGTTTCTCAGCCCGGCGAGCCTGCCCAACTTTGGCCGTGATATTCTGCACTTCTGCTCGCTGGCGCTGGTCGCCCCTGACTGCCGAGCCACGCTTACCCAGGCAATGGCGGCTATGCGCCAGGCCGGTGGCACGCTGAGCTTCGACATCAATCTGCGTCCGCAAATGTGGAGCAATGAGACGCAGATGTTTGACCAGGTGAGCGACTTCGCACGGCAGAGCGACATACTGAAGATGTCGGAGGAAGAACTGCTTTGGCTAACACAGACCGACGATTTGAACAGCGCCTGCGAGCGCCTGACGGGTTTTCCCGCACGCCTGAAAATCATCACCCGCGGCGCCGATGGCGCTATCGCTTTCTGGCAAAACCATAGGCTGACGTTAAGCGGCTATCACGTCGACAGCATCGATACCACCGGAGCAGGTGATGCCTTTATGGCCGGACTGCTGGCAGCGCTTGCCGGTGCAGGTTGGCCTGCGTCAACGGCGGCGTTGTCCTCCCTTCTCGAACAGGCCAGCGCCTGCGGTGCTCTGGCAACTACCCAGCGTGGCGCGCTTAGCGCGTTCCCCAACAACCAGCAGCTGAGCCGCTTTATTCAGTCACAACCTTCGCTACGCAGAACGATAAACCCGTAATACCGAGCACGCGTTACGTCTCGGCGGCAAGACCTTACAATGACCTAATCTGGATTGGAAAAACATGAAAATAATGATGCCGTTCAGTAATGATAAATACCGGTATTCCTCCGGGTATCTGCTCTTTGTCTTTGCCGCCTGGTCTCTGTGGTGGTCTTTTTATGCCATATGGCTAAAAAGCAAATTAGGCCTGTCCGGAACGGAGCTGGGAATGCTGTATGCCGTAAACCAGTTTTTCAGCATGCTGTTTATGCTGGGCTACGGTTTTCTGCAGGATAAGCTCGGCACCCGCAAGCCCCTTATCTGGATGATGGGGACCGTCATCACGCTCAGCGGTCCGTTCCTGATTTATGTTTATGAACCGCTGCTGGTCTCCAACTTCAAGCTTGGCATGGTGCTGGGCGCCATTTTCTTTGGCCTTGGCTATCTCGCCGGTTGCGGTCTGGTGGAAAGCTTCGTCGAAAAAGTGAGCCGCAAATTCAACTTTGAATTCGGCACCGCCCGCTTCTGGGGATCGCTTGGCTACGCCGCAGGGACGTTTGTGGGTGGCATCTTCTTCAGTATCAACCCGCATATTAACTTCTGGTGCGTGTCGGTCATGGGGGTGTTATTCCTGGTGATTAACGTAGTGTTCAAAACCGACGCACCGACCCCGGCATCCGCGGATACACGTGCGCCCGAGCCAGACGCGCTGACCCGAAAGGATTTTCTCACCATCTTTAAAGATTCGCAGTTCTGGTTTTTCGTTATCTTTGTCGTCGGCACCTGGTCGTTCTATAGCATCTACGATCAGCAGATGTTCCCGGTGTTTTACGCCAGCTTATTTGACGACCCTGAATTGGCTCCGCGCGTCTACGGCTACCTCAACTCGGTACAGGTGTTTATGGAAGCCGTCGGCATGGCGATGATTCCGTTCCTGATTAACCGCATCGGGCCTAAATCCGCATTGCTGCTGGGTGGCACAATCATGACCTGTCGCATTCTGGGCTCTGCGTTGTTCACTGATATCTATATTATTTCCTTGATCAAAATGCTGCATGCGCTGGAAGTGCCGCTGTTTGTCATCTCCGTGTTTAAATTCAGCGTCGCGAACTTTGATAAACGCCTCTCATCAACGATGTACCTGATTGGCTTTAATATCGCCAGCTCCATCGGCATCATCGTACTGTCGCTGCCTATCGGTAAGCTGTTTGATAAGGTGGGCTATCAGGAAATCTTCCTGGTTATGGCGAGTATCGTGGTCATCACACTGATATTTGGTTACTTCACGCTCAGCAAAAGACATCATCCGCAGAGCGAACGGCAGGAACTGGCGGCCGAGCAGTAAAGTGGGCTCAACGGTACAACGGGCCGGAATGGCCCCGTTGTACCTCAATCGTACTTACCCGGCCGCCAGATACCCTTTAACCGCATCAATAAGCAGCCCCAGCGCCGCATGCTGATGGTCTCGCGACTGATAAAGCCCGTATATCCCCAGCGGTGCTGGCTCCAGGTGCGGCAACACTCGCACCAAACGCCCGCTTTCCAACCCCGCCCTCGCCTCTATTTCAGGCACCATCGCCAGCCCCATGTCCGCCGCCGCCATATCGCAGAGCAGTGACGATATCCCCGCGCTGAAATTGCCGCTCACCGCCACCGACATTCCCCCTGTTTCCCTGTCGCGGAAAGACCAGGACTGCCCGGAAAAGCGGCTGTAGTGCAGACAGTTGTGCTGCGCGAGGCTCTCAATCGTCTCGGGAATGCCCGCTCGTGCAAGATACCGCGGGGAGGCGCACAGCACCGACTGACAGGTTCCGAGAAAACGGGCAATCGCGCCCGGCTCCGGTTCATTGGTAATGCGAATGGCCAGGTCGATGCGCTCGCCCACCAGGCTGACCGGATGGTTATTAATATCCACTTCAATGCGTAACGCGGGGTACTGATTCAGAAAGGTTGGAATAACAGGGCCAAGCAGGTGCGTCGCCGTAAAATGGGCGCAGGCAATGCGCAGCGTACCCGACGGCGTCAGCCGCGTAGCATCGCCCTCAATACCCTGAGATAACAGTGCAAGCTGGCGCGTTTTCTCCAGCGTTTTCTCCCCCGCGGGAGTAATCGTGAGCCGCCGGGTTGAGCGATGAATTAACCGCGCGCCGGCCCACTGTTCCATCTCATCAAGATAGCGGCTGACCATGGGACGAGAAATCCCCAGCGAGCGCGCGGCCGCACTCAGACTCCCAAGCTCGCAAATGCGGTTATAGGTAATTGCCGCCATGACCCTATCCATCGCCACTCCATTTGATCGTTTTATGAAACTCAGCATGTATTGTTTCAGGAATTCTAGCAGAAGCCAAAATCCGTAGAATGGATTTACCCCATTAACGGAGAACGACGTCATGGCATTTCAGGCCGGGCTTTACTGGATTATCGACCCCCTATGCGGCTGGAGCTACGGCGCGCTGCCGCTGATGAACCGCATTGCCCAACATTTTCCCCACCAGCCAATTTTGTCCGGCGGGCTTTTTATTGGCGCCAACCGCCGCACGTTGAACCCCGAATGGGTGGCGCACGTGAATGAACACGATGCTCGCATCGCAACGTTAACCGGAATGAAATTTGGCGATCGCTATCACCAGATGCTGCTGGAAGACAGCACGTTAATGCTCGACTCCCTACCCGCGACGCGCGGGCTGCTAGCGGCGCAGCGCTTTGCCAAACCCGGCGAGGATCTCAACTATCTCAACGCCGTGCAGCGCGCCTGGTATGTCGATGGGCAAAACATTACCCAGACCGCCGTCGTCAACCAGATGCTCGAACAGGCCATCTCGCCTGGCGTGAAACTCGAGCAAATCACCGAGAGTGAAGCGTTGGAGAGCATTCAGCACGCGCGGATGCTGATGGCCATGGCTAAAGGCCAGGGATTTCCAACGGCGGTCATTATCGATACCGACGGACAGTGCACGCTGCTGCCCGTCGCACAGCACTACGGCCAGCCGGATGCCTTTCTCGCGTTAGTCAAACCTCAACTTACCCGGATACACCGCTAAGGAACCTATGAACATGAAATCACTCACGCTGGCCTTGTCACTGGCAGCGGCCCCCGTATTTGCCGCCCCGCTGCACCTGGAAGTCTACAATCCACAGGAAAAAGGCATTTTCCCGGTATCCTCCACGCTGGTCTCTGGCCCGAAAGAAGCAGTGTTGGTTGATGCCCAGTTCAGCGTCAAAGATGGCGAAAAACTGGTAGAGATGATCAAAGCCAGTGGTAAGACGTTAAAAACGATCGTGATTACCTCTGGCGACCCCGACTTCTATTTTGGGCTTGAGCCGCTGGTGAAAGCATTCCCGGGCGTCAGCGTCGTCGCTTCGCCATCGGTCGTGGCACATATCAAGGCCACCAAGGATGCCAAGCTGGCCTTCTGGGGCCCGCAGATGAAGGACGGTGCGCCAACAACAATCACCGTGCCGCAGGCGACCAAGGTGACGCGTTTCACCGTTGACGGCGAGCCGCTGGAACTCAAGCATTCTGGTGACTATGCCGCCTATGTGTGGATCCCCGCAAACAAGGCCATTCTGGGCGGAACCGGTATTGCGTCCGGCATTCACGTCTGGACCGCCGATACCCAGACTCCCGCCATTCGCCAGGGTTGGATGACGGTATTAAGCGAAATGCAGTCGCTGAAACCTCAGCAGGTTATTCCGGGTCACTATCTCGGTGAGCGCCCGGCAAAAGACGCGGCCATCACCTTTACCCACCGCTATCTGCAAACGTTCGAGCAGGCGCTGGCAAACCACAAAGGATCTGCCGACGTTATCAAGACGATGAAAGCGGCCTACCCGAACCTGGCGGATGAAAGCTCGCTCGAACTCAGCGCCAAGGTGAATACCGGTGAAATGAAATGGTAACACTGGTTTAATCGCCTCGCGCCCTGAACGTGGACGTCACAAAGGTAAGACCGGCTGGAATGCTCATCAATGCAAATAGTTCTCATTAACTTGCAAATATGATAAGTTGCATTTTAAATGAATCTTATTGGCAGGAGCAAACCATGAGCGCAAGTGAAAAAGCCGGTCACACCTTTTTAGCAAGTCTGGGGAAAACCCGGCTGCGTCCCGGTGGCGTTGATGCCACTGAATGGCTCTTTAATCAGTCCGCGCTGTCACCGGACAGCACCGTTCTGGAAGTCGCCTGCAATATGGGCACCACTTCTATCGAGCTGGCCCAGCGTTTTGGCTGCACTATCTATGCCGTCGATATGGATAAAAACGCGCTCGCTAAAGCACGTGAAAATATCGCCGCCGCTGGCCTTGGAGAGAACATTACGGTCATGGAAGCCAACGCAACAAAGCTTCCTTTTGCGGATGAGACTTTCGACGTGGTGATCAACGAAGCCATGCTAACCATGTATGTGGACAAGGCTAAAACCCGGCTTATCGACGAGTACTATCGCGTGCTTAAACCGGGCGGCCGCCTGCTGACGCATGACATTATGTTTACCCAGGAGCGGCTGGAAACCCGGGGGCAAGCGCAGCTGGAAGAGATAGTGAAATCCAACGTCAGCCCGATGACCCAGGCGGCGTGGAAAACGCTCTTTCTCGATAGCGGTTTCCGCTCGGTCGACACCCACCACGGCGCGATGTCTCTGATGTCCCCCGCCGGAATGATTCGCGACGAGGGGCTGGCACGCGCCGCAAAAATTCTGTTTAACGGTTTGCGCACCCGCGAGAATCGGACGCGCTTTTTGGGCATGTTTCGCTTCTTTCGCCGCAACCGCCACCAGCTAAACTATATAGCCTGCTGTTCGCGCAAATAGCGCAGAGTCACCGGCCATCATCCGGCGGTGTCTAACGGCACTTGCGCCGCCGGTTGGCGACTTCCGTTTAAAACTACCTATCCGCTCCCCATGAATTCCAAGCCGGCGAGGTACGTAACCCTATCCGCCGAAAACAATGGAGTTGCAGATACCAGGCGAGTACAATCAATGACACGCTAATTTGTCGTACAATTCAACCAAATGAAAGTTAACACATTACTGGTATCACTGGTCATTTCCTTCAGCGTCTCGCCCGCATTTGCGCTCACCTACCCACTGCCCAACGGGGGCGGCAGTCTGGTCGGCAGCAACCAATACGAACAAGTCCCGCAGGGGCAAAAATCGCCGCTGGAGACCTACGCGGCAAAGCATCATATCGGTATGAGTAACCTGCTGGATGCGAACCCCGGCGTGGATGTGTATTTACCTGCACCGGGTACCGTCCTGACTTTCCCGTCACGGACGCTTTTACCTGACACCGTCCATCAGGGAATCGTCATAAATACCGCTGAAATGCGCCTTTACTACTACCCCGCGGGCAGTGGTACGGTTGAAATCTACCCGGTCGGCATCGGTCAGATTGGCCACGATACCCCAGAACACTGGGTCACTTCAGTGAAACAGAAAAAGGTCGGGCCGACCTGGACACCAACCCCGAACGAGCGTGCTGAATTTGCCGCCGAAGGGAATATCCTGCCAGCGGTCGTCCCCGCGGGGCCGGATAACCCAATGGGGCTGTATGCCATGTATATTGGCAATCAGTTTGCCATTCATGGCACCAATGCGAATTTTGGTATTGGTCTGCGCGTCAGCCACGGCTGCGTGCGTTTACGGGCCGACGATCTGAAAAAACTCTTTAGCGAAGTTCCCGTTGGCACCCGCGTTGAGTTTGTTAATCAGCCTGTAAAAGCCAGCGTTGAACCTGACGGCGCGCGCTACATCGAAGTGCACAGCCCGTTATCTGAATCGGGTGCCAGCACCGCAAAAGCAACGGTGATACCGGCATCCCTCAACGCCACGTTAGCGGCGGCGGATATCCAGCAGCCCGTTCTCAAACAGGCGCTGGCGATGCGTTCAGGCATGCCGGTCAGGTTGAATTAATATCGAATACCGCATCATGCTAAATCCACGTCGCGGCGTGGATTTTTTTAGCGCTGCCGCTTTACCCCCGCTGAACCTGCCGATACTCTGTTGCGACCTCTTGCTCTTACCCATTCTTCAGACCAGAAGTTGCCGCGACAATGACGACGCATAATAAAAAAATTCGAGCCTGGCATTTCCCCGTTTTTCGCCATCTTTTTACGGCGCGTTTACTGACCGTTCTTGGCAACGGCATTGCCCCAATTGCGCTGGCTTTTGCGGTGCTTGATATCGGCGGTTCGGTCTCCGATTTAGGCATTGTCGTCGCGTCACGTTCGATTTTTAACGTCGCGTTTCTGCTGCTCGGCGGCGTGCTGGCCGACCGTTATTCACGCAGCCGCGTGCTGGTCTACTCCTCCGTTGTGGCCGCCATTTCCCAGGGGATTGTCGCGTGGTCGGTGCTGGATGGCTCCGCCACCGTCATCAGCCTTGCGCTCCTCGGTGCGCTGAACGGCGCGGCGGCGGGCATTGCTCTACCGGCGTCGTCTGCGCTGGTTCCTCAAACGGTGCCCGCCCAAAACCTGCGTGAAGCCAACGCCCTGATTCAGCTTGGCGTCTATAGCGGGACGGTTATTGGCGCCTCATTGGGCGGTGTGCTGGCAAGCTCGGTGGGGCCCGGCTGGGGACTGGCGATTGATGCGCTTGGCTTCGCCGCCGCCGCCCCGCTCTACTCCCTGATTCGGGTCAGCGCCATCAAAGCAAGCGAGTCGCAAAGCAATATCTTGCAGGATTTAAAAGAAGGCTGGACAGAGTTCGCCAGCCGTTCCTGGGTATGGTCTATCGTCGTGCAGTTCACCATCGTCAATGCGGCGTTCAGCGGCGTGGTGATGGTGCTCGGTCCCGCCATTGCGGACGCCTCTTTTGGTCGCGCGCGCTGGGGCATGATCGTCGCGGCGCAAAGCATTGGGCTTATCGCCGGTACCTTCCTCGCGCTGCGCTGGCGTCCGCGCCGGGATCTCTTCATTGGCGTGATGTTGGTTGTCCTCTGCGCGGTGCCGATTTTTATGCTGAGCCAGGCTGTCAGCGCATCGTGGTTGATTGTCGCTTTCTTTGTTACCGGCGTGGCTTTCGGCCTCTTCGGTGTTTCCTGGGCGCACTCATTGCAGACGCATATTCCGCCAGAAAAGCTGGCGCGCGTGTATGCCTACGATGCGGTAGGTTCCTTTGTGGCTATCCCATTCGGCGAGTTGGTTGCTGGCCCGTTGGCCATGCGTTTTGGCAGCAGTCATGTGCTGATGGTATCGGCGGTCGCGGTGGTTGTGGCAACAGTATGCGCGAGCCTGGTGCCCGCTATCCGACGACTTGATAATGCCGCGCAGGCGAAACCGCACAAAGCAGTCAATAGCTGAATTCCTCGGGTACAAAAACGGCGCAGCGTGGTTTTCATTGTCTATGATTCAATGATAGCGTGCCGTAACACCCCGATAACCCGTTACGGTGAATGATGATGTCACCCCACAAAGATTGCCGGATGCTCACTCAATACTTCGCCTTCCTGCGCATTGCGCCGTTACTCCTTCTCACCGCTTCGCTGTCTGGCTGCATGTTGACTCGTGTATCAGACAGTACGCATGCCAAAGAGGTTGACGCGCTGCATGTCGTTGGCCTGAGTATGAACGCCGCAAAGGCCAGAGTGGCTGAAAACGGCTTCATCTGTAGTCCCGCTCCCGCGTTGAATCACGTCCAGACCGAGGATGGCGTTCAGCATCGCTGGCTACAGCTGGAATGCAGTAAACAGAGCATGGAGGTTATCTGCCCGCAAATTCGCTCAGTGGTGCTAAACGTCGACCCCAAAACCAATAACGTGGTAGCGGTTGGCAAGCCTATCACCCAGAACAGCTGTTTTTGAACCGTCGCCTCCTGTTGACTTATTCTGTAAAAAGACTACTTTTCAGGACATGAAGAAAATCCTGATTATCGTCCCCGATGGCGGCATGCTGTTCGAATCCGCTGGTATTGCCGACATCCTGATGCAGGCAAACCGTCTGCATCCAGAAAACGCCACCGCTCCCTGCTACCAGGTCCAGCTGGCAACCACTCAACCGCATCAGGTGATCCACGGCCAGTCGGGTTTAAATCTGCTGGCCGATCATCGCCTCCACGAGATAGACCCGCGGGAACCTCTTGATACCATCATCATTACCGGCAGGGGGCAGAATCCGCAGGAAGGGATTGCCGTCGTCGACTGGCTACGTCTTGCCGCCCCACATACTCGCCGTATCGCCTCTATCTGCGGCGGCGCGATGCTGCTCGCACAGAGCGGGCTGCTGAACGGCAGGCGCGCCACCACCCACTGGAAGCTGCTGGAAACCCTGCAAGCAGAATATCCTCAGGTACGCGTGGAAGGCGGGCCGCTGTATGTGCAGGACGACAATATCTGGACCTCCGGCGGCGTCAGCTCCGGTTTTGACCTGACGCTGGCGCTGGTTGAAGAGGACTACGGCTTCAGCCTGGCGCGCGATATCGCCCAGGATTTTGTGATGTACCTGCATCGCCCCGGCAGCCAGCTGCAGTTTAGCCGCTACCACCTTCAACAAACCAGCACGCTTGGCCCCATTAACGACCTGCTGGCCTGGCTCCTTGATAATCTCACCGACGACCTTGGCGTGGAGAAACTGGCGGAAAAAGTGGCCATGAGCCCACGCAATTTCACCCGCGTCTTCACCCGGGAAACCGGTGCCTCCCCGGCACGTTATGTGGCTGAAGCCCGTCTGGCCGCCGCACGACAAAGACTAGAGCAGACCAACGACACGCTGGAGAGAATTGCCCAGCAAACCGGCTTTGGCAACAGCATTAATCTGCGTCGTATGTTTGAAAAACAGCTTCACCTGACACCGGGAGAATATCGCCAGCGGTTCCACTGCCGCAAAATGGCGTAAAGTGATCCTTTTTTGTCATTTACGCCAAATAGCCACCGGCCTACAGTAATGCCAGAGACAACAGATAAGGAGTTGATCATGGTAAAGGTCGGTATTAACGGTTTTGGCCGAATCGGACGTAACGTACTGCGCGCGGCGCTGGGCAACCCGGATATGCAGATTGTGGCGATTAACGATCTGACGGATAGCAAAACGCTGGCGCACCTGCTGAAACACGACTCACTGCTCGGCACCCTCGCCGCGGAGGTCTCCGCCGATGAAGGACGGCTGGTGGTCGACGGCAAGCCCATCAGAGTGTTTAGCGAACGCGACCCGGCCAACATTCCGTGGCGCCAGGAACAGGTCGACATCGTCATTGAAGCCACCGGCTTCTTTACCGAACGCGACAAGGCGGCGGTGCATATCCACAGCGGTGGCGCAAAACGCGTGATTATCTCGGCCCCCGGCAAAAACGAGGATTTGACCATCGTGATGGGCGTGAATGACGGACTCTATTCCCCGGACAAACACGTTGTCGTCAGCAACGGTAGCTGCACCACCAACGGGCTGGCGCCTGCCGCGCAGGTTTTGCATCAGCACTTTGGTATCAAACATGGTCTGATGAACACTACCCACGCCTACACCAATAGCCAGGCACTGCACGATCAGCCAGAGAAAGACCTGCGAGGCGCGCGCGCTGCTGCGCTGTCAATCGTGCCTTACTCCAGCGGTGCGGCGAAAGCGTTGGGTAAAGTCATTCCCGAACTGGACGGACGCTTAACCGGGTATTCGCTGCGCGTACCGGTACCGGTGGTTTCCATCGTCGACCTGACCGTAACCCTTGAGCGTGATGTCACCGTTGAAGAGGTGAACAATGCGTTCCGTGAGGCCGCCGCGGCAGGTCCGCTGAAAGGGATCCTCGGCTATAGCGATGAGCCGCTGGTTTCAAGCGATTACCAGGGCGACCCGCGCTCTTCCATTATTGACGGTCTGTCAACGCTGGTGATTGGCGGCAATATGGTTAAAATCCTGGCCTGGTATGACAACGAATGGGGATTCTCCAACCGTCTCGTCGACCTCGCGGTGATGATGGCGAAACGCGAAAGCTAATCCGACGTTCTGGCATCGCCTCTAAAATCCACGCCCCCGCGTGGATTTTTTTATCCTCCGACATCAAACCTGTAATATGCTGTTTGTTCTGATACATACGATTTTCTTATAAAAGATGGTGCACTCGTGCCCATCGTCAGACCGACATACAAACCACAGGACAGATGGATGTTAACTCACACCGCCGCCTCACCACGCAATGAGGCCAGGGCACAGTTTCGCGCCGGGGTAATCGCCTGCTTCCCCACCATTCCAGGCTACTGGAGTATTGGTTTCGCCGCCGGTGCCATCGGTACCCTTTCCGGTTTTACTACCCTGCAAACGGCGCTATTGGCAAGCCTGCTCTACGCCGGATCGGCGCAGTTTCTTTTTTATTCGCTTTGGGCGGCAGGCGCGGAAGTCGCCTCAGTGGTGCTCAGCGTGCTGCTGGTCAACCTGCGCTATCTGCTGATGAGTTCGGCAATGAGCGTCTATTTTCGTGAGCAGACAACGTTACAGAAAATCGTCAGCGGTCTGCTGCTGACCGATGAAACGTTTGGCGTCGCGATACAGCGCGCGGGCGAGCAGAATAAGGTGTCCTTTGCGTGGATGTTTGGCCTGAACGTTGCGGCATGGCTGAACTGGATCCTGGCCTGCGTGATTGGCGCGGGGCTGGCGTCAGCGCTGCCGGAAGCCTTGATGGAAGGATTGAGCTTTAGCCTGGTGTCGATGTTTATCGGCCTGGTGCTGATGCTGTGGTTTGCCAGCCGTCGTAAGCTGCTGGAGTCTTTCAGCATCGCGGTGGCAGTGATCATTACGCTGCTCATGTCTGGGCATACCGATACCAGCCTGGTGGTGATTGTCGCCGCGTCAGTTGCCGCGACGCTGGCAACGCTAGGAATGCAATTTGCTAAGCAAAAGGAGCATCAGGATGGAGCGTAATATTCTGTTGGCGATTGTGTTTTCGGCGGGGGTAACCGCGCTAATGCGCGTGGTGCCGGTACTGCTGCTGTCGCGTTTTCGTATGCCGCCTGCGTTGCAGCAGTGGCTGAGCTTTATTCCTGCGGCGATTATGTCGGCCATTATCGCCGCTGAACTGGTGGGAAAACCGGCGTTAACCGGCAGTGGAATCAGCATTTCACTGCTGGCGGCCGCGGTAGCCACGCTGATTGGCGCGCTGAGCCGCAGCCTGTTTGCGACGGTGATTGCGGGAATGGCGGCGTTTATGGGGTTAAGCTATTTGTTGGCTTAGGTGCGTAACCGGGCGAGCGATAATATGCGAGGATAAGTCCCCGGAGTCGGCGCGATGCGCCTCGTCCGGGCTACTCGCGTGTTTCCACGGTTATCATGGTGACGAAAGGATGGTACTGCCAGGGGAGACTGCCCCCCTGCTGGTACATCTTTGAGATGGTGCCGTCGAGATAGAGCATTTGCCGCACGTTCAGGCGCGATTTCGCATAGCAGGCGAAATCATAGAAGTTGGTTTCCCGCTCGCTCAGCATAAACACGACCTTGCCCTGCGTGGTGATCCCGACACCGTTGCGCAGTTTGCGTGAACTTGCCGACGGTTTCAGCCGCCAGTTAATCACGCCGTTTTCAATCAGCATCGGGCCGGACTGCACCGCGTAGTCCATGCCTTTCGTCGATTTCAGTTTGTCGACGCTGACTATCCCCGCACGGTCGCCCTTAACGTAGAAAACACCGCCGGGTTTGATAAAGAAGTTTCCGCCGCCGGACGCCCGGTTCACCGCCACCTTCTGCTGGCCGTTTTCAATATACAGCCCAAGGGGGGCGTAGGCTTTATCGTAGATGCCGCCGTTCATCGCCATGCGCACGCGACCGTCGCCGTTAATGTCAGACAGCAGCGCGCGCAGCGAACCGTAGTCTTTACCGTTGGCTTTTAGCCAGTACATGGCAATGCGTTCGTGCTGGGGATCGGCGGTATAGCTTTGTAGCGTGAGATTGGGGTCCGTCAGGCGACACGAACTGCCCGCTGCTGCCACGAAAGGCACGGCCATCAGCGCCAGCAGCAGCGGTATTGTACGAATGGACATGACGTTATTCGTCTTCGTCTTCATCCTCAAAACGCGCGACAATACGCTCGCCAGTATGGGTAGCACGCAGCTCCTCGGCCACCAGCGCAATCGCCTGGCCGCTAGCCATGCCCTGCGACATCAGTTCCTGAATGCGCTCAACGGCTTTTTGCTGCTGCTCATGGCTCAGTGAAGGTAATCCTGCAAACATCATTTACTCCTGCTACATTGTGAGCGCGTATTATTTCATGCTGCCCGAACATTCGCCAGTGGCAGTGCAACAAGGCTGGACAGAGAAACAATGTTACCCCCTTCAACGATGACGCTTCCCTGGCGACAGGATGCCGCCGAACACTACTTTGCCCCGTTAAACGCATCGCCCTGGGCGATGATGCTGCACTCAGGCTTCGCGGACCACCCGCACAGCCGTTACGATATCGTGGTGGCCGACCCTTGCCAGACCCTGGTAACCCGTGGCGATAGCACCCTCATCACCCGTGCAGGGCAAACACAGGCCTCCGGTGACTGCCCGCTCGCGCTGCTGCAGCAGGCCATTGAACGGCTTAACATCTCGACCGCTCCCCTCGCCGACATTCCGTTTACTGGCGGTGCGGTTGGTCTTTTTGGTTATGATTTGGGCCGTCGCTTTGAAAAGCTGCCCGACCAGGCGCGGCAGGATGTGAGCGTGCCGGATATGGCCGTTGGGCTTTATGACTGGGCGCTGATTGTGGATCATCAACGCCAGACGGTAACGCTGCTCTGCCACGGCGATATTCAGGCCCGCTTACGCTGGCTGGAACAACAGGTTGCCCCTGTCGCCGAGCCTTTCGCCCTCACCTCTGGCTGGCAGTCGAACATGACCCGCGAGCAATACGGCGAGAAGTTTCGCCAGGTGCAGGCCTATCTGCACAGCGGCGACTGCTATCAGGTGAACCTCGCCCAGCGTTTTCAGGCGCGCTATCGCGGCGACGAATGGGCGGCCTTTGTGGAACTCAACCGTGCGAATCGTGCGCCGTTTAGCGCGTTTTTACGTCTTGAGGAGAGCGCTATTCTTAGCCTTTCTCCCGAACGTTTTATTCAGCTCGAGCAGGGCTGCATTCAGACTCGGCCGATTAAAGGCACCCTGCCGCGTCTGGGCTCGCCAGAGGCTGACGCCGAGCAGGCCCAGCGGCTGGCCAACTCGCCGAAAGATCGTGCAGAAAACCTGATGATTGTCGACCTGATGCGCAACGACATTGGGCGCGTCGCTGTCCCGGGAAGTGTTCGCGTGCCGGAGCTGTTCGTCGTTGAACCGTTCCCGGCGGTACATCATCTGGTGAGCACCATCACCGCGCAGCTGCCAGCGACGCTGCACGCTACCGATCTGCTGCGCGCCGCGTTTCCCGGCGGCTCAATTACCGGTGCGCCAAAAGTTCGCGCAATGGAGATTATCGACGAACTGGAGCCCCACCGCCGTAACGCCTGGTGCGGCAGCATCGGCTATGTCAGCGCCTGTGGCAACATGGATACCAGCATCACCATTCGCACGGTAACGGCCTCGGACGGCACGCTTTACTGCTCGGCGGGCGGCGGCCTGGTCGCCGATAGCGACGAAGATGCGGAATATCAGGAAACATTTGATAAAGTGAATAGAATCCTTCAACAACTGGAGTCCTGACAATGCAAGAGCCCGCGCTGAACCTGGATGACTTCCTCTCCCGCTTTCAGCTGCTTCGCCCGCAGACCGCGCGGGCAGCATTAAACGCCAGACAGGCGGCGGTACTGGTGCCCATTGTTCGCCGCCCCGAGCCGGGCCTGCTGCTGACCCAGCGCTCGGCGCGTTTGCGCAAACACCCCGGCCAGGTGGCCTTCCCCGGCGGTGCCGTAGACAGCACCGATGCCTCGCTGATTGCCGCCGCACTGCGTGAAGCGCAGGAAGAGGTCGCCATTCCTCCGGAGTGCGTGGATATCATCGGCGTGCTGCCGCCGGTCGACAGCGTGACCGGCTTTCAGGTTACGCCGGTGCTCGGGGTGATCCCGCCGGATCTGCACTATCACGCCAGCGAAGATGAAGTGGCGTCGGTGTTTGAAATGCCGCTTGCCGAAGCGCTACGTCTGGGGCGTTATCACCCGCTCGATATTCACCGCCGTGGCAATGAGCATCGCGTTTGGCTTTCGTGGTATCAGCACTATTTTGTCTGGGGCATGACCGCCGGCATTATTCGTGAGCTGGCGCTACAGGTGGGCCTAAAACCCTGACTATACTTACCCTGAAAACCGGCATTTCAGCATTAGTAAAATCAACGCTACACATTAATTAAATTCATGTGAATAGTTCAGCTGAGTTTCAGGTTCCCTCATACACTATGCGCAGTTATTACATCGTTGCCGCAACAACGCGGCAACCCTGTCAGGAGTGTTAAAGTGATTAGTATATTCGACATGTTTAAGGTGGGGATTGGTCCCTCATCTTCCCATACTGTAGGGCCGATGAAGGCTGGCAAACAGTTCGTCGATGACCTGGTCGAAAAGGGACTGATTGATGACGTGACGCGCGTTGCCGTCGACGTCTATGGTTCACTGTCCCTCACCGGTAAGGGCCACCATACCGATATCGCGATTATTATGGGTCTGGCGGGCAACCAGCCGGATACCGTCGATATTGATGCCATCCCGGCATTTATTCGTGACGTTGAAGCACGCGGCCGTCTGCTGCTAGCGCTTGGCCGCGTTGAGGTCGATTTCCCGGCCGATAACGGCATGCGCTTCCATAACGGTAATCTGCCGCTGCACGAAAACGGCATGCAGATAACCGCTTGGGCAGGTGACGCCGAGCTCTACAGCAAAACCTATTATTCTATCGGCGGCGGTTTTATCGTCGACGCAGAGCATTTTGGCAAAGCGGACAGCGGCGAAGTGCAGGTGCCTTACCCGTTTGCTTCAGCGACCGAAATGCTCAACTACTGTAAAGAGACCGGCCTGTCGCTCTCTGGCATGGTGATGCAGAACGAACTGGCGCTGCACAGCAAGAAAGAGATTGAAGACTACTTCGAGAACGTTTGGCAGACCATGCGCGCCTGTATTGACCGCGGCATGAATACCGAAGGCGTGCTGCCGGGTCCGCTGCGCGTACCGCGTCGTGCTTCCGCGCTGCGCCGTATGCTGGTTTCCAGCGATAAGCTCTCCAGCGACCCGATGAACGTCATCGACTGGGTGAACATGTTCGCGCTGGCGGTAAACGAAGAGAACGCCGCCGGTGGCCGCGTGGTCACAGCACCGACCAACGGCGCCTGCGGTATCGTTCCGGCGGTACTGGCCTATTACGATCACTTTATCGAGTCCGTTAGCCCGGATATCTATATTCGCTACTTCCTGGCCTCCGGTGCCATTGGCGCGCTGTATAAGATGAACGCCTCTATCTCCGGCGCGGAAGTGGGTTGCCAGGGTGAAGTGGGCGTAGCCTGTTCGATGGCGGCAGCCGGCCTGGCTGAGCTGCTGGGTGCCAGCCCAGAGCAGGTGTGCGTCGCGGCGGAAATTGGTATGGAGCATAACCTCGGTCTGACCTGTGACCCGGTTGCAGGCCAGGTTCAGGTGCCGTGCATTGAGCGTAACGCCATTGCCTCGGTCAAAGCGATTAACGCCGCACGTATGGCGATGCGTCGTACCAGCGAGCCGCGCGTTTCCCTCGACAAGGTTATTGAAACCATGTACGAAACCGGTAAAGACATGAACGCCAAATATCGCGAAACGTCGCGTGGTGGTCTGGCTATTAAGGTTCAGTGCGACTAATACGTTATTTCGCCTACCCCTAATACGGGTAGGCGATTTATTTGCCTATTTTTTCTCACTATTTTCGCTACCCACTACACTTGCTCTGTTGTCACTGCTATTTTCATAACCACTCAAAGCGCGACGAGCAGCGGATATGCAATCAGCACAAGGAATTATCAGGCTCTACCTTCATAAGCGAATCGCCGTCTGTGTGATTGTCGCGCTCTGTGCTTTTGCGTTGACACTAGGAATACGATTTATTTCGCAGCACAGCATAAATCAGCATCAGATTGATGCTCTCACGGCCCACTCCGTCGACCGTCTCAACCGAATCCTACAACCGCTAAAAACACAACGTGCAGAGATGCTCGCCCTGGTCGGACAGCCGTGTGAGGCCATTCATCTGCCGCTGCGTAAACTGGCCGTCATGCTGCAAACGGTACGCTCTATTGCGCTGGTTAAATCGGGCAAGCTTTATTGCTCCAGCGCGCTGGGTTCACGCAATATCGACGTCCATTCACTTCAGCCGCAGTTGCCAACTAAAAATCCATTGCTCCTGCTCACAACCGATCATTCCTTAATGATAGGCAGCCCTATCCTTGTCCAGTGGTTTCCTGCATCGGCGGATGGTCAGGATGGCGTGATGGTCTCCATCAACATTGATTTAATCAGCAATATCATCCTTGAGTCCGCCCCACCGCTGATAACGCACGTTAGCCTGAACGTCGCTGACCAGCATTATCAGCACGATATTGGGATAACCGGGCAGTTAGACAGCACAGGCAATCAGGTGTATCTACGTGCTTCAACTGCCTTCCCGTTTAGCGTCGCGGCGCTAAGTCCAGGCCCGAACCGGCTTGCGCTCACTAATCTGGTCACCGACCTGCCGCTGGCGCTTATCATGAGCGTTCTGTTTACGTGGATTGCCTGGCTTGCGACCGCTGGTCGACTGAGCTTTTCCCGGGAAATTAACATGGGCATCGCTGGTAAAGAGTTCGGCCTTTATTGCCAGCCGCAAATGGATGCTCGCGCACAGCGCTGTATCGGCGTGGAGATCCTGCTGCGCTGGAACAATCCGCGCGTCGGCTGGGTCGCGCCGGACGTCTTTATACCCATTGCCGAAACGCAAAACCTGATTATTCCGCTGACCCGCTACGTCATCAGCGAAACGGCGCAGCGTCTGCATTTGTTCCCTCAGGATAGCGATTTTCAGATAGGCATCAACGTTGCGGCTCCGCACTTTAAAAACGGCAAATTGTTGAAAGATTTAAAGCAGAATTGGTTCAACGTAAACCCCGTACAGCAACTGACTGTAGAACTCACCGAGCGTGACGCGCTGAATGACGTGAGCTACCCGTTACGCAGCGAGCTGGGGAACCATCAGATTAAACTGGCGATCGATGATTTTGGCACCGGCAACAGTTCGCTTTCCTGGCTTGAAATGCTGCATCCAGACATCCTGAAAATTGATAAATCTTTTACCAGCGCCATTGGCACCGATGCGGTGAACTCGGCGGTGACGGATATCATTATCGCGCTGGGTCAGCGGTTGAATATCGAGCTGGTTGCTGAAGGGGTCGAGACCCAAGCGCAAGCGCTCTATTTGCAGCAGCACGGCGTGCATTTGTTGCAAGGGTATCTCTATGCGCAGCCGATGCCGCTGGAGGCATTTCCCGAGTGGCTGGCGACGCATAACAAATTGAATTCGCAGATATCGTAGCCCGAGTGAACGAAGTGACCCGGGAGTTCCCCAAAGTCACTTCTTCTCGTAGTCCCGCCAGGCAAAGCGCCGCCGGGATTACTCAACTACCTTATTCGTCTTCGTCGTGTGGTGAAGCCAGCTTCACCACGCGAATCTGATCGACACGATAGTTATTGGCCGCCGTAATCGTGATGTGCAACGATGGCAGTTCAATCACATCGCCAACATGAGGGATCTGCCCGTTGACGGCAATCACCAGCCCCGCCACCGTCGCGATATCATCATCCACCAGGTTATCCAGCCCCAATGCATGCTGGAACGCGTGCAGGTCGGTGGTGCCCTTCACCAGCCAGCCGTCGCCATCCGCCACAATTTCCGGCGTTTCGTCAGCGTCCGGGAATTCACCGGCAATCGCTTCCAGCACGTCCAGCGGCGTGACCAGCCCCTGTACCACACCAAACTCGTTGGTCACGATAACGAAGCTTCCGCGCGCCCGACGCAGTACGCCCAGCAGGTTGATAGGATCCAGCGTGTCCGGGACGATAATCGCCGGTGTTGCCGAGGCTATCGCCAGGACGTCTTCACCCGCTTCCAGCGCCACCAGCAGCTCTTTAGCACGCACGATGCCGACGATTTCATCCAGCTCACCCCGACACACCGGGAACAGGCTGTGTGGCGATGACAGCAGCTGCTGGCGGATTTCTTCGGTACTCAGGTCCGCATCCACCCAGCTAATTTCCCCACGCGGGGTCATAATGCTGCGCAGCGAACGAGAGGCCAGCGTCAGAACGCCGTTAATCATATAGCGTTCTTCTTCCACGAACGCGCCTTCCGGCACCGGCATCGTCGGCTGTTGACCTTCGTCATTTGCCGCATTCACCTGCTTACGGTTGCCCATGAGGCGCAAAATGGCATCTGCCGTACGCGCACGTAACGGCAGCGTCGACTGGTGGCGAATAAAGTTACGACGGGCAATCTGGTTGAACAGCTCAATAATAATCGAGAAGCCAATCGCCGCGTACAGATAGCCTTTCGGAATATGGAAGCCGAAGCCTTCGGCAACCAGGCTCAGACCAATCATCAGCAGGAAGCTCAGACACAGCACCACCACCGTTGGGTGCTGGTTGACGAAATTCGTCAACGGCTTCGAGGCCAGCAGCATCACGCCCATCGCAATCACGACTGCCGCCATCATCACCGGAAGATGGTTCACCATCCCGACCGCGGTAATCACCGCATCAAGCGAGAAGACGGCATCCAGTACGACAATCTGCGCCACCACAACCCAGAAGCTGGAATAGCCTTTACCGTGCCCGGAATCGTGCTGGCGGTTTTCCAGCCGTTCGTGCAGCTCGGTCGTCGCTTTAAACAGCAGGAATAGACCCCCGACCAACATAATAAGGTCTCGTCCGGAGAACGTCTGCCCCCATACGCTGAAGAGCGGCGCGGTCAGCGTGACCATCCATGAGATGACGGAAAGCAATCCCAGACGCATCACTAACGCGAGCGACAGGCCAATCAGACGCGCTTTATCTCGTTGTTTTGGTGGCAATTTATCGGCAAGAATGGCGATAAACACCAGGTTATCAATACCGAGAACGATTTCCAGAACGACAAGCGTCAATAATCCAGCCCAGATTGACGGGTCCATTAGCAATTCCATAAACCACTCCAACGAGAGACGAGACGAGTCATCGCTATGTCATGTTTAAGCGAGACGATACCAGACGATAGAAAAGCGTGGCGCGAAAGGCCGGGAAGTGCGTCGCAAAAGCGAACGTGTGCAAAAAGGCGTCGGTGACGATCCATACATCGGGCTGATGCCCTATACTCCTGTGTGATTAAACGAAGCATTAACATAGCAAAAACAAATGACATTTTGGCAGAGATTTACGAGTCTTTGCAAAATGTAAGGTAATTTTTTGCACCACAAAATAATTGCGGCTCTTTAACTAAATTACGGATCTTCATCACATTAATTATTCTTTCACTGTCTAAAATAATTCTCGGTAGTTATTTATTTTTTGTCTCTAACCCTTGTCTGAATCGATTCGGTAACGTGTCGACTCATGAATGTATCAGCCCTACTGATACACACGATAATAAAGGAGGTAGCAAGTGACGATTGCTATTGTAATAGGCACACATGGTTGGGCAGCAGAACAACTGCTGAAAACGGCAGAAATGCTGTTGGGCGAGCAGGACAATGTTGGCTGGATCGATTTCGTGCCTGGCGAGAATGCAGACACGTTAATCGAAAAATACAATGCGCAACTGGCTAAGCTTGATACCAGCAAAGGCGTGTTGTTCCTTGTTGACACCTGGGGCGGTAGCCCATTCAACGCGGCAAGCCGCATTGTTGTTGATAAAGAAAACTATGAAGTGATTGCGGGCGTCAACGTACCGATGCTGGTCGAAACCTTCATGGCGCGTGACGATAACCCAAGCTTTGACGAGCTGGTTGCGCTGGCGGTGGAAACCGGTAGCGAAGGCGTGAAAGCGCTGAAAGCCAAACCTGTCGAGAAAGCTGCTCCGGTTGCGGCTCCTGCTGCACCGAAAGCCGCCGCTCCGGCGAAACCAATGGGCCCGAACGACTACATGACCATCGGTCTGGCGCGTATCGATGACCGTCTGATTCACGGCCAGGTTGCGACCCGTTGGACCAAAGAGACCAACGTCACCCGCATCATTGTCGTCAGCGATGAAGTTGCCGCCGATACCGTGCGTAAAACCCTGCTGACTCAGGTTGCTCCTCCAGGCGTAACGGCACACGTTGTCGATGTCGCCAAAATGATCCGCGTTTACAACAACCCGAAATATGCAGGCGATCGTGTGATGCTGCTGTTCACCAACCCGACCGACGTTGAACGTATCGTCGAAGGCGGCGTGAAACTGACCAGCGTAAACATTGGTGGCATGGCATTCCGTCAGGGCAAAACCCAGGTCAACAACGCGATTTCCGTTGATGAAAAAGATATCGAAGCCTTCAAGAAACTGAATGCCCGCGGTATTGAGCTGGAAGCCCGTAAGGTCTCCACCGATCAGAAACTGAAAATGATGGATCTGATTGCCAAAGCGGATAAATAACCGCTCGGGCAACGTTTTTTAGCTTTCACACTTAAGTCTGTATAAGCAATAGGAGAAGTACAATGGAGATTACCACTCTTCAGATTGTGCTGGTGTTCATCGTCGCATGTATCGCGGGTATGGAGTCGGTACTTGATGAATTTCAGTTCCACCGTCCGCTGGTGGCCTGTACGCTAATCGGTGCCGTTCTTGGGGACATGAAAACCGGTATTATCATCGGTGGTACCCTTGAAATGATCGCGCTGGGCTGGATGAACATCGGTGCAGCAGTAGCACCAGATGCCGCATTGGCCTCAATTATTTCAACCGTTCTGGTTATTGCCGGTCACCAAAGCATTGGTGCAGGTATCGCTCTGGCGATTCCACTGGCAGCAGCAGGCCAGGTTCTGACCATCATCGTTCGTACTATCACCGTTGCCTTCCAGCACGCGGCGGATAAAGCGGCGGAAAACGGTAACCTGACGGCCATCTCGTGGCTGCACGTCTCTTCCCTGTTCCTGCAAGCAATGCGTATCGCTATCCCAGCGGTTATCGTTGCCGTATCCGTAGGCACCAGTGAAGTTCAGGGCCTGTTGAACGCCCTGCCAGAAGTGGTCACCAGCGGTCTGAACATCGCCGGTGGTATGATTGTGGTAGTTGGTTATGCGATGGTCATCAACATGATGCGCGCAGGCTACCTGATGCCGTTCTTCTATCTCGGCTTCGTTACCGCGGCGTTTACTAACTTCAACCTGGTTGCTCTGGGTGTGATTGGTGCAGTTATGGCCATCCTCTACATTCAGCTGAGCCCGAAATATAACCGCGTAGCCGGTGCGCCAGTTCAGGCTGCTGGTAATAACGATCTTGATAACGAACTGGACTAACAGGTGAGCGAAATGGTTGATATGACTAAAACTACCACCACCGAGAAAAAACTCACACCGAGTGATATTCGTGGCGTGTTCATTCGTTCTAACCTGTTCCAGGGTTCATGGAACTTCGAACGTATGCAGGCGCTGGGCTTCTGCTTCTCTATGGTTCCAGCGATTCGTCGTCTGTACCCAGAGAACAACGATGCGCGTAAACAGGCCATCAAGCGTCACCTGGAATTCTTTAACACCCATCCATACGTAGCAGCGCCGGTACTCGGCGTAACGCTGGCGATGGAAGAGCAGCGTGCGAACGGCGCAGAGATCGACGATGGTGCTATCAACGGTATCAAAGTTGGTCTGATGGGGCCGCTGGCAGGCGTGGGTGACCCAATCTTCTGGGGTACCGTACGTCCGGTATTCGCGGCACTGGGTGCCGGTATCGCGATGAGCGGCAGCCTGCTTGGGCCACTGCTGTTCTTCATCCTCTTCAACGCAGTACGTCTGCTGACCCGTTACTACGGCGTGGCTTACGGCTACCAGAAAGGGATCGACATCGTTAAGGATATGGGCGGCGGCTTCCTGCAGAAACTGACTGAGGGGGCGTCAATCCTCGGCCTGTTTGTCATGGGGGCATTGGTTAACAAGTGGACGCACGTGAACATCCCGCTGGTGGTTTCGACCATCACCGGTCAGGATGGTCAGACTCGTGTTACCACCGTGCAGACCATCCTGGATCAGCTGATGCCGGGTCTGGTACCGCTGCTGCTGACCTTCGCCTGTATGTGGCTGCTGCGTAAGAAAGTTAACGCCCTGTGGATCATCATTGGCTTCTTCGTCATTGGTATCGCAGGCTACGCTGTCGGCCTGCTGGGTCTGTAATATCTGTAGTATGCCGGGGGCCCTGCCCCCGGTTTTTTTTATCTGGAGGCTTAATGACAATCACGGATCTGGTACTGGTTCTCTTTATCATTGCAATGCTGGCATTTGCCATCTACGACCAGTTCATCATGCCCCGCCGTCATGGCACCACTCTGCTGTCCGTTCCGCTGCTGCGCGCTGGCCGTGTCGACAGCGTTATCTTCGTTGTACTGATCGTTATCCTGGTTTACAACAATGTGAATAACCACGGTGAATTAATCACCACATGGTTATTATGTGCTCTAGCGCTGACTGGATTTTATCTGTTCTGGATCCGTAGCCCGAAAATTATCTTTAAAACCGAAGGCTTCTTCTTTGCAAATGCATGGATTAAATACAGTCGAATCCAAAAAATGAATTTATCGGAAGATGGTGTACTGGTTATGCAATTAGAACAGCGCCGCCTTCTTGTCCGCGTAAAGAATATTGACGACCTGGAAAAGATTTACAAACTTCTCGTTAATTCTCAATGAGTTAAAATATAGCCATCGCTATATCTGTGCTATTTTCAAACAGATCAATTATAGCGTTGGCTATGTTTATTCCGCAAAATACCTCCATATTTGTTAACCTCCTGATTACCCAATAAATCTAAATGAAAATCGTTATCATTAAAAGATTAAATAAGCAAGCCTTAGAGTTGTTTTATATTCTAAAAATATGTTAAGGTTGCGCCCGTCGTTGGGGAGTAGCTAATTTCCATTAAATGGAAATGTACGTGTCAACATACTCGTTGAAAAACGTGGTGCGTACGGATTACATCGTAGTCAAGCGAGACCATAGACGCATTTACTGCTGATTACTGGGGGCAGGAATGTGTCATATGGAAACTTCCCGGTCTGGACCTTCGCATGAACTTAACCGCCACTATCCTTCTCGCCCTTGGCATGTCAATGGATGCGTTCGCTGCATCGATTGGTAAAGGCGCCACGCTACACAAACCTAAATTCTCCGAAGCCCTGCGTACTGGCCTCATTTTTGGCATCATTGAAATGCTAACGCCGCTTATTGGCTGGGGTCTTGGCATGCTGGCGAGTCAGTTCGTTATGGAGTGGAGCCACTGGGTCGCTTTCGTTCTGCTGGTGTTCCTCGGCGGCCGTATGGTATTGGAAGGGTTCCGTGGCACAGATGACGACAATGATGCAGAAACTCCGCGTCGTCATGGTTTCTGGCTGCTGGTGACCACCGCCATTGCCACCAGCCTGGACGCAATGGCCGTCGGCGTTGGCCTGGCCTTCCTGCAGGTCAACATTCTCGCAACCGCGTTTGCCATCGGCTGCGCGACCTTCTTGATGTCTACCTTAGGGATGATGGTGGGTCGCTTTATCGGCCCGCTGCTTGGCAAACGGGCCGAAATTTTGGGCGGGATTGTGCTGATTGCTATCGGTGCGCAGATTCTTTACGCCCACTATATGGGTTAATCCGCATCTCTTTGCCAGGCGTGAATCGCGAAATCCGTCTGGCATGCAAACTGTGTCTGCTCCGCTAACTTCTCCCACACTTCCGGCTTCGCCCGCCACGCAAACGGCGTCATCTGCAAAAGCGTAACCGCTTCCTGACCGGTCAACTGCATTGGATAGGCCAGCGCATCGTGGCTTTGTAGGGTAAAGCCATCCAGCACTTCTGAATGCGGCGCGTGAAGCTGCACTTCGTTATAAATCAGCCCTTTCAGCTCGACCAGATGTCGTGGCCCCGGCGTTACGGTTATCACCCAACCGCCCGGTTTCACCACCCGCTTCAGCTCTTGTGGATTACAAGGCGCATAAATACGCACTACCGCATCCATGCTGTTGTCAGCAAAAGGGAGACGTTGACTGGATGCTACGCAGAAATCCACCTGCGGATAGCGCTTCGCACCATAACGAATCGCGGTTTTCGACACGTCCAGCCCCCACGTTACCTGTGCTTCATCTGCAAAAGCGTGGGTGTAGTACCCTTCCCCGCAGCCAATATCCAGCAGGTGTTCGGGTTTGATCGCGCGTAATTTAGCGCTGACGGTATCGCGAAGCGGCTGATAGTGCCCGGCATCAAGAAAGGCGCGACGCGCCTGCATCATCTCGGCGCTATCACCGGGGTCACGGGAGCGTTTATGCTGTACTGGCAGGAGGTTAACGTATCCCTCTTTCGCCCGATCGAACTGATGACGCTGCGGGCAAAGATAACTATTGCCGCTGCGCGCTAACGGCGCATGGCAAAGCGGACAACTGTAGGACATAGCAACTCCGGCTCTATTTTAAAGGGCGAAAGTGTACCGCTATTCAGGCGAAGGAGAAAGGTGAAGCGATGGGCATAAAATGATAAAGCCCCGCATTAGCGAGGCTTTATGTCTGATAATGTCGCGCTAACGCGCTGCAAGATCAGTGATTGTCGAATCAGATAGCGGTTACGTTAACAGCCGCTGGGCCTTTCTGGCCGTCCTGAATTTCGAACTCAACGTTCTGACCTTCAGCCAGAGTTTTGAAGCCGTTACCCTGGATTGCAGAGAAATGTACGAATACATCTTTGCTGCCGTCAGCAGGAGTAATGAAACCAAAACCTTTAGACTCGTTGAACCACTTAACTTGACCTTTAATCTTTGCCATTTGCAAAATTCCTTAGAGTGTTTTCTGCGCCCGCAGGCGTTTTCATAGATAAAACTGAGACATGACTGCATGCGGCACTAATATAAGGTTCGGCAGAGAAGCGGTATTCAACGTCAACGTGTTTACTCAGAACTTCTTTACTGATAATGCCATACATAAACAGAACTGTACCTCGTTTAACCCAAAACGTGTTATCACATACAACGTTAATAATGGCAAGCCATTTTTAAAGGTGTCTCGATCAGCCGCACAAATCCCAACAATTCCGTTGTCTCGAGGCGCATTTCCCCACAACAAAACGCGGTGTTTAATGAATGTTAGCAGACCTGAAATGTGACCTAGCTTACGGTAACGTAAGACATTTTTAACATAGACCAACTTTTTTTCAGCGTCCAGATTAACCTTATCGCCTCAAAAATTTTTTATATCGTTAGATTATTTTCGCTATAACATTTTCGCATGCCGATTAGCCCGTCAGTTATAAGTACCCTGTCCGAACCCGTCGACCAAACGATGAGCATACGACTCACAATCACATCTTATATTGCACCAAAATAATGAAAGTTTCGTGACATTGCTTCAATACAAAGCAATAAAAACGTTTCGCTATTATGGTGCAGATTATGCTTGACCCACCGGGTGATTAATTAACCACTTCGTACAAGGTTAATACGAACAATAATATCTCTGCGTGAGGAATAGATTAATTGAATGATTTATAGGCAATAATAACATAACGTTATAGATAAGGCCGTCTGGACAGGGGACAAATATATCCTTTCTCCATTGCGCAATAAGCGTGGCATGTGGCGTAACGGCTGAGAGTAAGGAGAGCGGAAATAAGCGCACCAGGACAGTGCATCGAGCGGCGTCCGGCAGCCTGAATCAGGCTGCCCGGCGTTGGCTGTTAAAGATACTATCGTTCTGCCACCAGGCGAATGAAATCATCTTTGCTTTCGTCTTCAACTTCTTCTGCTTTTGGTGCCTCTTCTTCCTTCGCTTCCGGCTCATTGGCTTCGCATAAACGACGCAGCAGCGCATTCTGGCGCTTTTGCTGATCGAGCAGCGATTCAAGGAGTTCAATTTGCTCGTTAGCGCGGGAGCTGGCGCGATTCACAAAGAACCACAACACCAGACCGACTAACAGCAGCAGGAAGGAAAATGCCAGAGATACCAGATTTAATGCCCCAGAACTTACAAGATCACTCATTTTACCACCTCAAAAGGAACGATCTATTCTACCACTCACATTACGGAAGGAAATCATAGCCGGCAAAAATGTTTTACCAGGGTATAAACCGGTTAATGCTGCAAATGCCGCTGAAAAACTGAACATCCTGATCGCACATCACGTTGATCATCTGTGTCCAGAGCAGCAGGCAGGCGGCAATCACGAGTATTAGTAATACCCACCGAAACTTTTTCACTCCACTCTCCGCATGAA
Source organism: Kluyvera ascorbata ATCC 33433 (assembly GCF_000735365.1). Taxonomy (GTDB): domain Bacteria; phylum Pseudomonadota; class Gammaproteobacteria; order Enterobacterales; family Enterobacteriaceae; genus Kluyvera; species Kluyvera ascorbata. The sequence goes on from NZ_JMPL01000003.1 coordinate 60,962, forward strand.
TTCTTATTCAGATGCAACCAGGTTAGCATGCTAACCTTAAACCGCGGCTAACTGTAACGGCATCTCCCGCTTTTAGGAATCAGAGACTTGTGTCAATCCGTTATCGCAGTAACGTAGTATTCATGAAAGAAATAATAGAAGAGGAATTCTTATGCGCCTGTTTATCAGAACTATCGTTTTTCTGGTTATCGTATCGATCGGGGTGCTCCTGAGCGGTTACGGCGTACTGGTGGGAAGCCAGAAAACGGCTGGCGGCCTGGGCCTGCAATGTAAGTATCTGACTGCACAAGGCTATAGCACCGCATTTTATCTACACGGTGACAATGGTGTGGTCGGTCGGTCTAGTTGCCCGCTGCTGAGAAAAAGTACAAGCGTGGTCGATAACGGTTAAAAATGAGTAAAAAAAGCCCGGTTCAACGCCGGGCTTTCTTATTTCAAACTCAGAACGGGTAATCGTTGTATCCCATCTGCTCTGAAATTTTACGCGCTGCGGTATGCAGCATCGCCACATACTCATGCAGACGTTCTTCAGAAAAACGCAGCGTTGGGAAAGAAATACTCAACCCGGCGATCACCACGCCAAAACGATCGAATACCGGTACGCCGATGCAGCGCAGCCCTTCTTCCTGTTCTTCGTTATCTTCACCCCAGCCCTGTTTACGTACCTGCTCCAGAACGGTAATCAGTTCATCGGTATTCGCAATGGTGCGCTCGGTGCTGCATTTATACTCAACCCCTTCGAGGATCTGACGAACCTCAGCCGTGTCGCGCCATGCCAGCAGTACTTTACCAATCGCGGTGCTGTACAGTGGATTCCGGCGACCTACGCGAGAGTACATACGCAGGTTGTACATAGAGTCGATTTTATGAATGTAGACAATGCTGTCTTCATCCAGCGCGCCCAGGTGAATGGTCTCTTTCGTCAGACGAGAGAGTTCGCGCATCTGGATATCCGCACTGCGGATTAAATCGACGTTCTGCAGGGCACGCGCACCTAGCTCAAACAGCTTCAGCGTGAGTGAATACTTTTCGGATTCTCCTTCCTGGGCAACGTATCCCAATGATTTCATGGTTTGCAAAAAGCGATAGACGGTGCTTTTTGACATCATGACGCGTTGCGACAGTTCAGTAATACCAATTTCGCGTTCTTCGCCAAGTGCCTGCAGGATACCAAATACCTTGAGTACCGAAGAGACAGAATCTGGTTGTTTGTCCAAATCCGTTGCTGACATTTATCACCTCATCGCAACTGTTTTATAAAAATTAGAACCGGTTTTTATTATAATTTCGCAATGCCTCCGTAGCAATGAAACTTCTGTGACCTGGTTACAAATCTACGACATTCAAACGAATAATCGATGCTAGAATCATTCTCTGGATAATAATTTACATGAAAACAAGTTTCTAACATGACTCGAAACCTGATTGATGGCCTTCCGACCCCTCAACGTTACGGGCTATTCTTACCATTGTTATCGGCATTACGATGGCAGTGCTAGACGGGGCTATTGCTAACGTTGCGCTACCCACCATAGCAACAGATTTGCACGCCTCACCGGCAGCGTCCATCTGGATAGTTAACGCCTACCAGATAGCGATTGTTATCTCCCTGCTCTCCCTCTCTTTCCTCGGCGACATGATTGGCTACCACCGCATTTATAAAGCGGGTCTGGTGGTCTTCACGCTGGCTTCACTGTTTTGCGCGTTCTCCAATTCCCTGGAAATGCTTACATTAGCGCGTATTCTGCAAGGCTTCGGCGGCGCCGCGCTCATGAGCGTCAACACGGCGCTCATTCGCCTGATTTACCCACAGCGTCAGTTAGGTCGTGGGATGGGGATAAACTCTTTCGTGGTCGCGGTCTCTTCGGCAGCAGGCCCCACTATTGCAGCGGCGATTCTTTCACTCGCCAACTGGCAGTGGCTTTTCTTTATTAACGTGCCGCTCGGGATTATTGCCTGGTTACTGGCCGTCCGCTTCCTGCCTTCAAACGGTACACGTAGTCAGACGCAACGCTTCGACCTGCCGAGCGCAGTGATGAATGCGCTTACTTTTGGTCTGCTTATCACGGCGCTGAGTGGCTTTGCTCAAGGGCAGTCCACTCAAGTGGTGCTGCTGGAAATCGTTGCGCTGCTGGTGATTGGCTTCTTCTTCGTCCGTCGCCAGCTGCGTCTGCCGGTGCCGCTGCTACCGGTCGACCTGCTGCGTATTCCGCTGTTCTCACTGTCCATTTGCACTTCTATCTGCTCTTTCTGTGCGCAAATGCTGGCAATGGTGTCGCTGCCGTTCTTCCTGCAGTCGGTTGTCGGCCGTACCGAGGTAGAGACTGGATTGCTGCTGACGCCGTGGCCGCTGGCGACCATGGTGATGGCTCCGCTAGCGGGCTATCTTATCGAGCGCGTTCATGCGGGTCTGCTGGGGGCGCTGGGTATGGCAATTATGGCCTGCGGCCTGTTTGGGTTGGCGTTGCTGCCGTCGTCACCGAGCGATATCGATATTATCTGGCGTATGCTGCTGTGCGGTGCCGGCTTTGGCCTCTTCCAGTCACCGAACAACCACACCATCATTGCTTCCGCACCGCGTAACCGCAGCGGTGGCGCCAGCGGCATGCTCGGTACCGCGCGATTGCTGGGACAAAGTACCGGTGCAGCGCTCGTCGCCCTGATGTTTAACTCTTTTGGCAACGGCGGTACTCACGTATCACTGCTGTTGGCCGGTACGCTAGCAGTCGTCGCCACGTTGTTCAGCGGACTGCGCGTCACGCAGCCGCGCGCGCAAAGCTAAAATCCTGTCGAGCGTCATACCTCAAGGGGTATGGCGCATTGCCAATGGGCCATCACTCAAATCGTCCAGAAGACGGTTGCGGAAGATAAACAGACAGGCCTCGTTAAAATTCGTGGCACCAAGGCGTTCATAGAGCGCCGTTCTTTCCCGGTAAAGCCCTTTAACCGATACCTTCAATACGCCCGCTATTTCCTCCATCGACATCCCTGCGTTCAGCATGCGAAGCATGCTTTGCTCATGCACGCTAAGTCCGAGATTCTCGAGCCATACTGGCGTCAGACGTTTGCTCTTCATATTAAGAAACAGCGTGAGTAGGCCTGCCATATCTCCTGATGATCGCGATGTGTTTAAAAACATCTTCAGGCTAAACAGCTGTGACTCCCGTTGACGCATATCCAGCATCACGCAATAGACAGGCTTCCTGGCCTTTACGGCATTTATAATCAGGTAGTCATAACAACGCAGCGGTGAGCGGCTATCGATCAGTACAGAATACTCGTCAGCCTGACTTTCAAAAACCTGGTGGTTAATCGAACTGAGTTGGATGATGTCAGGGAAAAATATTTTTATACCTTTGACGAGATAACAATCCTGCGTCACTAACAGTATTGATGTTGCCACAATCATCCCTTTATATTTTCAAACAAGAGCGTCCATGGAAGAAGTGGATAGAATGCCGTCTCACAATATTTTTATTATGATGATAGGGCTTCACCACCTTTAATAAAGGTGTATTTTATGAGTTCATCCCTTCTCTAAAAAGAAGTATCATTACGTCTAGTACGGTTAATTATAATTAAATTGCAACAGAGTAAAAGAGAGCATTCTGGACATTAGGAATTTCTGTCAAAAACTGTCCCAAATGTGCCCATAAAAGCCTGAAAAAGAATACTAAAACGCAGTTACCAGAATGGTTTCAAAAAAATCAAAAAACAATAAAACGCATTAATATCAATATGATAAAAATACAAACCCGATCTCGTGATTACAAAAATTCCGAATCACCACAGATAAATCCTAAAACATTAGCCTTCCTCGAACATATTTAACAACAACCATATCAGGTGTATATTGCTTGGCATTCCCAGCCATTAATAAGGAAGCCATTTATTTCCATAAAATAAACCGACCATCGCAATGTGCAATCAGGATAAATGCGTTCATGACCTTACCTTTCACCCAGCGCTGAAAGGCGGATAGGTTTTGCAGTGACTTTTGATACACCAATGGCTAATAGATATGGAAAGTACAGTTCATTTCAATAAATCATACCTTTATCATCGTGCAACATTGTCGATTTCAATTAGCTTGTTATTACTTTTACCTGGGCGAGTACTGGGCACTGAATCGATATATGACCAACAAATTCAGCAGGCACGCGACAGAAATTATGCGCCGTATCTCCTTTATGTTCAGCGCTATGAGCAGCACCATCCGTTAACCTCACAGCAGGTTGCGGATTGGCTGCAGGTGGCCTCCTGGGCAGGACGAGATCGGGACGTTATTCATCTCTGGGAGCGTTATCAGGTTTATATGCCAATGCCAGCACGCGCGATCGCAGCAACGGCACAGTCCTGGTGCAACCTTCATCAGTGGGATAATGCTCTTCCCCTCTGGGAGCAAGCCATTACCCTGTCACCGGACAACGATGACTATCGCATTAGCTACGTGAAAACATTAGCCGACGCGGGGAAGGATGATCTCGCCCTACAGGAGGCACAGCGCCTGCTCGCGTCACAGCCGAGTCTCGCGCATCTGCAAACACTCGCGTATGTGTATCAGCGTCAGGGGAAAAATGCCGACCGGCTTTTGGTTGATACGCGAATACTTAACCGCGGTGAGGATACCCCTGAAATACGGCAGGAATGGGTCGACGCGCTGACGCAAAACCGGATCGATAGTCCCGCCCTTTCCTTTTCGCGGGAAATTACGCCATCACCAGAACAACAACGTCGTCTGGCGTTGAATGATGCGGCCAGCATGGTGCGCGTGGCTGCGCTGCCAACACGAACGGAGCAGGAACGCTTTGTACTGCCTCAACGTACCCTGAGCCGCTATCGCACTCTGCTAACACGCTGGGAGGCCCAACCCGATGCGCAGGCGGACAGATATCGTGCGCAAATCGATAGACTTGGCGCCCTGTACGCTAACGCCGATTACCCCGGCGTCATCAGCGCATATCAATCGCTCATTGCGCAAGGCCAGTCCCTGCCAGATTGGGCTATCGGCTGGGTCATTTCCGCTTATCTCGAACAAAAAAATGCCGACGCTGCATTTACGCTACTGGCACAGCACCCGAACTATAAGCCCGATCCAGATGACGAACAGCAGGATCTCTTCTTCGCCCTGCTGAATACCGGCCATTATGAGGCCGCACGTGAGTACGTCGATAGCATCGTGAAACAGACTCCCTGGGCCCGCTATGACTACGGAGATCCCTCGCCGCAGCCAAATGATAGATGGCTTACCGGTCAATCCCTCTATTTTCAGTATCTGCTGCAAACCCACTCGTTGTCTGAAGCGGAGGCACTCGCGCAACATCTGACATCGACAGCACCGGGCAATCAAGGGCTGAAAATTGATTACGCCACCTTGCTACAGGCCCGCGGGTTGCCCCGCGCCGCAGAACGGACGCTAAAGATGGCAGAAGCGCTGGAGCCCACCAACATTGAACTGGAGCGTCAGCAGGCGTACGTGGCCATGGACCTTCACGAATGGCAGCAAATGGAACTGCTCACCAACGATGTCGTTGCCAGAACGCCAAAGGACACCGACTCTCGCGACCTGGCAAGAATGCGCAGCCTTCACCATTTCTCAGAGCTGAAATTGAACGTGGGTAAAGGTCTTCATTCCGATAACCCCATTAGTGGTTCGCATGACCTCTCCTGGGATGCCACCCTTTACGGCCCACCGATTGACGGTAGCTGGCGTCCTTTTGCGGGCAGCCGTTTTGCACAAGGGCAATTTGATGAAGGCAAAGGCATCAGCCGCCAGCAGTTTGGCGGTATTGAGTGGCGACCGCGTGATTTCTGGGCCGAAGCAGAAGTGTCCTCTATTCATTTTCACGGTACCAGCAAAACGGGGGCCCGGCTTTCCACCCGCTATAGTCTCGGCGATAGCTGGCAGATAGGCAGCAACCTCGAACGGATTTCCCGCACCACCCCGCTGCGCGCATTGCGTAGCGGCATTAGCGCTAATCGAGGCGAGGCCTGGCTCCGCTGGTATCAGAACGAACGACGCGAGTACCGCCTCAGCGCGGCGCTAAGCGACTTCACTGACGGCAACCGCCGACAGGAATACACCCTCACGGGCTCAGAACGCCTGTGGCAGACACCGGCGCTGACGCTTTCTCTCATGCCGGAACTCTCGGCCAGTACCAACAGCCGGGTCGATACCGATTATTACAACCCGGCCCGGGATTTCTCCGCTGCCGCGACGTTTGCCCTTGAGCATCTCATGTATCGCCACTACGACACGCTCTGGAGCCAACAGCTACTCGCCGGGGTTGGCGGTTACTGGCAAAAAGCACAGGCTCCCGGCGCGATTACCCTCGCCGGTTACGGTCAACGAATTCAGTGGAACAACGTCGTTGATACCGGCGTGGTGCTGAGCTGGGACAAGCGCCCTTATGACGGCAAACGCGAAAGTAACCTCGCCATCGCCATTGATGCAACGATACGTTTTTAAGGATGATTATGTTGAACAGAAGTCTGGGTTGCCGCCTGGTTCTCGCCGGTTGGTTGTGCCTGAGTGCGGGAGTTTGTGCCAAACCGCTGACCTTTACTCCGCCACAAAATAGAACGCCACTGGAGGCGGAAAAACCGTGGCCCACCAATCGTTTCCTGGTGCTGGCTTATCACGATGTCGAAGATGATGCAGCCGATCAACGCTATCTGACGGTACGAACCAGTGCCCTCAACGATCAGATTGGCTGGCTGCTCCATAACGGTTATCGAGCCATCAGCGTTCAGGACATTCTGGACGCGCACCAGGGACGTAAAACGCTGCCGCCAAAAGCGTTTCTGTTGAGCTTTGATGATGGCTACAGCAGTTTTTATACTCGCGTCTGGCCGCTGCTTCAGGCCTGGGACGTGCCTGCTCTGTGGGCGCCGGTCGGAAGCTGGGTTGATACTCCAGCGCGACAGGCGGTTAACTTCGGCGGGCTGATGACCCCGCGTGAACGCTTTGCTACCTGGGACATGGTCCGTGAATTGAGCCACTCTTCACGGGTCGAAATTGGTGCCCATACCTGGGCTTCCCATTACGGTATTCAAGCGAACCCTCAAGGCAGTCTCGAACCCGCCATCGCCAATCGATTCTACGATAAAACCACCGGGCGCTATGAAACCGACGCCCAGTTCGACCAGCGTATTAGCGAAGACGTTCGCCACGTTACCAGCAAAATCGAACAAGTGACCGGCAAAGCACCGCGCGCCTGGGTATGGCCTTACGGCGAGGCAAACGGCACGTCGCTTGCCATTGCAAAACGTCAGGGTTATCAGTTGGCCTTCACGCTTGCCGATGGACTCGGCGACGTGCGCCATCTTGATAATATTCCTCGCCTGCTTATCTCAGGAAACCCTTCTATCAAGACGTTTGCCAGTACGGTCACGCAGGTTCAGGAACAGGAACCCGTCCGCGTGATGCACGTCGACCTCGACTATGTCTACGACCGCGATAGCGAACAGCAAACCCGCAACATCGATAAACTGGTGCAGCGTGTCTACGACATGAAAATCACCCACGTCTTTCTACAGGCGTTTTCGGACCCGGCTGGCGATGGCAAAATTAATGCGCTCTATTTCCCCAACCGCCATCTCCCCATGCGCGCCGACCTGTTTAACTTTGTCTCCTGGCAATTGCAAACCCGCGCGAAGGTCCAGGTGTTCGCCTGGATGCCCGTACTCTCGTTTAATCTCGCGGCTTCGCTTCCCCGCGTGCAGCGCTGGGACCCGAAAACCCAACGCGCGCAGATGTCCACTGAACCCTACGTGCGGCTCTCGCCGTGGAACCCGCAAACGCAGCAGCAGGTCATCGATATTTATCAGGATCTCGCCCGCTACGCCCCCTTCAACGGCATTCTGTTCCATGATGATGCCGTGCTGACGGATTATGAGGATATCAGCCCAGATGCCCTGCAAGCGTGGCAACGCACAGGACGTGCGTTCGATATGCATCACTTCCAGCAAACGCCGTCTGCGCTACACGCCTGGACTCGTTTTAAAAGCCAGAAGCTTATCGATTTCACCCAACGCCTGAGCCTGGCCGCTAAAGCCATTCGCGGCCCACAGATAAAAACAGCACGCAATATCTTCGCGCTGCCGCTTATTGAACCCGAAAGCGAAGCCTGGTTTGCGCAAAATCTGGATGATTTTCTCCGGGCTTATGACTGGACCGTTCCGATGGCGATGCCATTAATGGAATCCGTACCCGCGAAAAACAGCGATGAGTGGCTGACGCGCGTGGTGAACGCCGTCGCACAGCGGCCTGGCGGGCTTAACAAAACTATTTTTGAGCTACAAGCCAGAGACTGGCACCAACATAGCGCCATTGCTGATAAGCAGATGGTGGCGTGGATGCGCCTGCTTCAGCTACAGGGTGTTAAAAATTACGGCTATTACCCCGACGATTTTATCCATAACCAACCTGATATTTCACAAATCAGGCCTGAATTCTCATCGTATTGGTACCCAAACAAATGACCGATCGTCTGCTCGCTTTTTGCATTTTATGTCTGGTTTTCGGGCTACCGTTTGGCGTCGCCGCCGTATTTACCGGTGAACTGATTCTGGATTTCGTCTTTTTCTGGCCGCTGTTTATGTCGGTTTTGTGGATAACCGGCGGGCTCTATTTCTGGTTTCAACTGGAACGGCACTGGCCGTGGAGTCACGACATGCCTGCGCCATCACTACCGGGTAACCCGCTGGTGTCGATTCTGATCCCCTGTTTTAACGAAGCCCAGAACGCTCGCGAGACCATTGCGGCTGCCATGGCGCAGCGGTATCCCAATATTGAGGTTATCGCCATTAACGACGGCTCTTCCGATAACACCGCCGCCGTATTAGCGCAGATAGCGCAAGAACAACCGGGACTGAGGGTTATTCACCTGGCGGAAAATCAGGGAAAAGCAGTGGCCTTGAAAGCGGGTGCCGCAGCGGCCAGAGGCGACCTGCTGGTCTGTATTGACGGCGATGCCCTGCTTGACCGCGATACCGCTGCCTATCTGGTCGCACCGTTGATTCAGTATCCCCACGTCGGCGCAGTCACCGGCAACCCGCGCATCCGCACGCGTTCTACGCTTATCGGGCGCATTCAGGTGGGCGAGTTTTCATCCATTATCGGGCTAATCAAACGTACGCAGCGGATTTATGGCCGCGTATTTACCGTCTCAGGCGTCATTGCCGCCTTTCGCCGACAGGCGCTGGCCGAGGTAGGCTACTGGAGCCCGGACATGATAACCGAAGATATCGATATCAGTTGGAAGCTCCAGCTCCATCACTGGGACATCTTCTTCGAACCGCGCGCGTTGTGCTGGATTTTAATGCCGGAAACCTTAAAAGGCCTGTGGCGACAGCGGCTTCGCTGGGCACAGGGCGGCGCAGAAGTGTTTCTGGTGAATCTACGCATTCTGACCCGCTGGGAGCATCACCGCATGTGGCCGCTGTTTGCCGAGTACGCCCTGTCAACATTCTGGGCCTTTGCCTACGCGACAACGGTGCTGCTTTTTATCCTCAGCTACCTCGCACCGCTTCCGGCAAACCTGACGGTGGAGAGCCTTTTCCCTCCGGGCTTTACCGGCATGCTGCTAGGGGTCATGTGTCTGCTGCAATTCGTCGTCAGTTTGTACATTGAGCGGCGCTATGAAAGACAGGTCGCCGGGGCGCTGTTCTGGGTCATTTGGTTTCCGATGGTTTACTGGATGATTGGGCTATTTACCACCGTGGTTGCCTTTCCCAAAGTCATGCTGAAACGCCAGCGTGCAAGAGCTCGCTGGGTAAGTCCGGATCGTGGAAAAAGGAGCATTTGATGAATGAAAGTACGTTAATTTTAACCGAGCATCGACCGTTTCCCCGGCTTTTTGATGCCGTGCTCACAGCGCTCGCCTGGTGCGGTTTTCTGTTTTTTCTGTACGCCAATCTGCTGATGCAGTTTACCGAGCAGAAATATGGCCGTTGGGACGCGATTACCGGATCGTTTAATGCCGTGCTGGCCTATTTGCTGATTGCCGCGCTTAACGGCTGGCTGCTGATTATCTGGTACCAGTATAACCGACGGCGATCCCACGCTCGCCGTCATACCTGGCGGTTGGCGTTGCCGCGGGACGAACTGGCAAGAAGCTTTGAAGTCGAACCCCAAATCATTTCGGAGATGAGCCGCAATAATCTGCTCACGGTCTATCACGATGGAATTGGCCGCATTATTGATTTAAAGATTAATCGGCAGGAGGAAGTTGAGGAGTAAAAACAATAATGCCAGTCGTGTTACCGACTGGCATTCTCAGAACCCCGAGGGATTATTTCATGTACTCGCCGCTGCGCAACGCTTCAATACGCTTATCCAGCGGTGGGTGAGTCATGAACATTTCGCTCAGCGATTTGGATTTACCGTTGATGCAGAATGCCATCATGCTGCTGGCTTCCTGCGGCTCATAGCTGGTTTTCAGACGCTGCAGCGCAGCAATCATTTTCTCGCGACCCACCAGCTTTGCGGAGCCCGCATCGGCGTGGAATTCACGGTAGCGTGAGAACCACATGGTGATAATGCTCGCCAGAATACCGAACACCAATTCCAGCACCGTGGCCACCGCGAAGTAAATCAGCGGGTTGCCGTTGCTGCTCTCTTCACCATCATCACGGTTGCCGCCGAGGAAACCGGCCGCAATCTGCGCGATAACGCGAGAGATAAAGATAACGAAGGTGTTCACGATGCCCTGAATCAGGGTCATGGTCACCATATCGCCGTTAGCAATGTGGCTGATTTCATGGGCAATGACCGCCTCGGCTTCGTCACGGCTCATGTTCTGCAGCAGACCGGTGCTCACAGCCACCAGCGACGCATCACGACGAGCGCCGGTAGCAAAGGCGTTCATGTCCGGCGCGTGATACAACGCGACCTGTGGCATAGCAATGCCCACCTGCTGCGCCTGACGCGCAACGGTATCCACCAACCAGCGTTCCTGTTCGGTACGCGGCTGTTCAATCACTTCCCCACCGACGGATTTCAGCGCCATCCATTTCGACATCATCAATGACACAATGGAACCGCCGAAACCAAATAACAGCGCCATAATCAGCAGGCCGGTCATGCTGCTCGACTGAATTCCTGTCAGGCTTAGCACCAGCCCAAACACAACCATCACTGCCAGGTTGGTCATCAGGAAGAGCGCGATTCGCATCATAATTTACTTTTAACCTCTTTTTAACAAAACGCACTATGCGATTACCCATATCGTAGGGGTAATCCGGGAATTTTCAACGATTACGTTAGGCTAAGTCACGAGAAAGACACAACTTTACATTTTGTAGCATAGTTGTTTACGAGAAGAAGAGAGAGATAAAAAAACAGGCACAATTGCTTGTGCCTGTCAGTGTCTTACTTGCTCGCCGCCGGCTGTTCTGCCGGGGCAGCCTTCTCAAGCCTTGCCAGATCGATGGCAATATCCACCGTCTCATCAAGGTATGGATCCGGCTCTTTGTAGTCTTTTGGCAGATCTTCCAGTTTCTTCAGCGCTGGCTTACCTTCTCGCTTGTAGCGATCGTTAATCCGCGCCAGACGGGTTGCATCATCCTCTTCGTTCTCTTTCTCACGCTGGGCGTAGTTCAGAGACACGATACTGCGCTTATCCTTCAATGCGTTGAAGTGGGCAATATCTTTGGCGATGTACTGGAACTCTGGATCTTTCGCAATGCGATCGCTATGCAGCTTCAACAGTTCTGGTTCAAACGGTTTCATGTCGCCAGACTTCACATAGGTGGCAGCATTAATGCTGTCCCACGGCAGTGCGTTGTCTTCAAACTTCTCACCGGTTTCGGTCTCTTCCGTGCCGGTAGGCATCATGATATCCGGCGTTACTCCTTTACGCTGGGTACTGCCGCCGTTGATACGGTAGAACTTCTGGATGGTGTACTGGACGGAACCCAGCGCAGGCCATTCAGGACGCAGCATCTGATCGTAGATACGGTTCAGCGAACGGTATTGCTGGACGGTGCCTTTACCGAAGGTCGGTTCACCGACAATCAGCGCACGACCATAGTCCTGCATCGCCGCGGCAAAGATTTCCGACGCCGAAGCACTGAAGCGGTCAACCAGCACTACCAGCGGGCCTTTGTAATACACCACGCCGTCAGTATCGCTGTCTTCGCGAACTTTGCCGTTGTTATCACGTACCTGCACCACCGGGCCGGAAGGAATGAACAGACCAGAGAGCGAAACCGCCTCGGTCAGCGCACCGCCACCGTTGCTACGGAGATCGATAATCACGCTGCTGACGTTCTGTTTTTCCAGCTTCTGCAGTTGAACCTTCACGTCTTCAGTGAGGCCAACGTAGAATCCTGGAATATCCAGTACGCCAACTTTATCTTTACCTGTACCTTTAACCGACATTTTCACCGCGCGGTCTTCAAGACGAATACGCTCGCGGGTCAGGGTCACGATACGGGTTTTCGAACCTTTGCCAGCAGGCAGGACTTCCAGACGCACTTTGCTGCCCTTCGGTCCTTTAATCAGCGCCACCACATCGTCAAGACGCCAACCGATCACATCAACCATGCCTTTACCGGTCTGGCCGACGCCAACGATACGGTCGCCTACGCTTATCGCCTTGCTCTTCGCCGCCGGACCGCCTGCCACCATGGAGTTAATCACGGTGTAGTCGTCGTCCATCTGCAGCACCGCGCCGATACCTTCCAGAGACAGGCTCATTTCGGTATTAAACTGCTCGGTGTTACGCGGAGAGAGGTAGTTGGTATGCGGGTCGATTTCGCGCGCAAAAGAGGTCATCGCCAGCGAGAACACATCTTCGCTGTTGGTTTGCGCCAGGCGGCGGATCGCGAACTTATAGCGACGCGCCAGCGTGTCGTGAATCTCTTTATCGTCTTTGCCCGCAAGCTTCAGGCTCAACTGGTCAAATTTGACCTTGCCGTCCCAAAGTTTATTCAGTTCGGCTTCATCTTTCGGCCACGGCGCTTTGCTGCGGTCAAGATTAAAGGTATCGGAGCCGGTGAAATCCATCGGGCGCTCAAGCACCTTCAGCGCGTACTGATAGCGCTCAAAACGGCGTTTTTGCGCCAGATTGTAGAGATCGTAAAAGACATCAAGTTTGCCAGAACGCAGCTCATCGCCAATCTGCCCTTTCTTCGCTGAGAACTGCTCAACGTCGCTGGCCAGCAGCACATTGTGGCTATAGTCCAGCAGGTTCAGATAGCGGGTGAAGATTTTGGCTGAAAAAGCCTCGTCGAGATCGAACTGGCGGTAGTGAGAACGGGTAAAGCGCGAGGTTACGCGCTCGCTCACCGTCGCGTGTTGCGTCTCTTCCTTAAGAATAGGAAGCTGATCAACACGGGTAATATCTTCCACCGCTAAGACCTGGCCTGTTATCAATAACAGACCAGCAAGCGCGGAGAGCCTAAAGAATTTGTTCATGCCTGGCCAGGCCTCCGTTTCAGAACACCAGGTGTTCTGCGCGTACAATCATTGACATACCAGAAGTAAGCTGAACGCGAACGCCATCTTTGGTGATTTCCAGGATGGTCGCATCCATGGCGTTATTGCCGGCTTTAACTTTCAGGGACTGGCCGACCGTCAGCGCGGACAGATCGGATACCGGGGTAAACTTCTCTTCGCGGACTTCGCGAACTGGCTTAGCAGCAGGTTTAGCTGCGGCGGCGCGTGGTTTACGTTCGGCACCTTCTTTACGACGTACTGGAGGACGAGGTTTACGCTCACGACGTGGTGCGTCACCCTGTTCGCCCGCAGCAGCAGCCGCTTCGCGTTTTTTTGCCTGCTGTTCAGCGCGCTGCGCCTGAACGCGAGCTTTCGCTTCTTCAAGCTGCTGACGCGCGTGCGCCACGTGCTGCTCGTCGAGTTCGCCGCATGGGTTGCCGTCGAGATCGACGCGTACTGCACCCGCTTTGATACCGTAGAGGTAGCGCCAGCTTGAAGTATAAAGACGTAATGCGGAGCGCAGTTGAGTTTTGCTGAGGTTCATTTCCCCTTCAACACGCGCTACGAGATCCTGAAAAATACCGACTTTCAGGGGGCGAGCCTCACCTTCCGCGCTAAAGCACTGCGGGAAACGTTCGGCTAAAAATGCGATAACTTCTTTACTGCTGTTCAACTTAGGTTGATTTTCCATGAAATTTCCTGATTACAACGGACGTAGCCAACAAGCCGCAGGCATGAACAGGCGACATTATAATGACGCAATCCGTAAATGCTACGTTATCCGTTGATTATCCTTCGACGGGGGCAAAGAATTTTTGATAATCGGTCGCTTCAAGCACTTTTTGAAGGTGGCCGACCAGTTCACGCAAGCCCTTTTCATCTTCTTCGCTAAAGCGGGAGAAGACCGTGCTGTCGATGTCCAGCACACCAATAACCTGACCGTTCACCTCAAGAGGCAGGACGATTTCGGCATTGCTGGCTGCGTCACAGGCAATGTGACCATCAAAGGCATGGACATCTTCGATGCGCTGCACGCGATTTTCCGCCACGGCAGTACCACAGACACCGCGGCCAACCGGAATACGCACGCAGGCAATTTTGCCCTGGAATGGCCCAAGGACCAGCGTTTTGCCTTCCAGAAGATAAAATCCCGCCCAGTTCACCTCAGAAAGACGCTCGTACAGCAGTGCGCTGGTATTGGAGATTACAGCTAAAAAACTCGTTTCACCTGCCATCAATGCCTGAAAATCGCGGTTAAGATCCGCGTAAAATTCTGTTTTGCTCATTATATAACCATTATTGTTTACGGTGTTACTGATGCATTACTCAGCTTATCGCCTTATAAAATACGCATTAAGTGCGTTCGGGCTCAAGATGAATCGATACTTAGGTTAAGATAGAGTTATACATTCATTTCTCAATGTAATAAATGGCACTGAAAACATCACGCATAACGCCGTCGAAAAAAATACATATTCACAAGATTGATGCACCGTTGCCGTGGGCACATTACCAACGTTGCCCGCAGTGCGATATGCTTTTTCGGTTACCGGTCGTAAAATCATCGCAAAGTGCCTATTGTCCACGCTGTCACGCCAAAGTGCGCGACGGGCGCGACTGGTCATTGACTCGCCTTGGCGCAATGGCCATTACTATGCTGTTACTGATGCCGTTCGCCTGGAGTGAGCCACTGCTGCGCCTTCATCTGCTGGGGGTGCGTATTGACGCCAATCTGCTGTCGGGTATCTGGCAGATGACTGATCAGGGTGACCCGATTACCGCAGCAATGGTCTTCTTTTGCACCGTCGGCGCGCCTGCCGTGCTGGTCGTCTCCATCGCCTATCTGTGGCTCGGTAATATTCTGGGCATGAATCTGCGCCCTGTCCTGCTGATGCTCGATAAGCTCAAAGAGTGGGTGATGCTGGATATTTACCTGGTTGGCATCGCGGTCGCCTCGATCAAAGTCCAGGACTATGCCTTCCTGCAGCCTGGAATTGGCCTGCTCGCCTTTATCTCTCTGGTGGTGCTCAGCATTCTGACCCTGATTCACCTTAACGTTGAACAGCTGTGGGAGCGTTTTTATCCGCAGCGCCCTTCAACACGGCCCGATGCCAACCTGCGGGTTTGCATTGCGTGCGGTTACACCGGGCACGCCGATACCCGTGGTCGCTGTCGCCGTTGCCATACGCCGCTGCGCTATCGGCGCCGACAGAGCCTGCAAAAAAGTTGGGCGGCGCTGGTCAGCTCCATTGTTTTTCTGATCCCGGCTAACCTGCTGCCTATCTCCGTTATCTACGTCAACGGTGGGCGTCAAACCGACACCATTCTCTCCGGGATCATGTCGCTGGCTAACAGTAACATCGCAGTCGCGGCGGTGGTATTCATCGCCAGTATTCTGGTACCGTTTACCAAAATTATCGTGATGCTGACGCTACTCATTAGCATCCACTTTAAATGTGAACAGGGGCTGCGCACGCGTATACTGCTGCTGCGTTTTGTCACCTGGATTGGCCGTTGGTCAATGCTCGATCTGTTTGTCATTTCGTTAACCATGTCGCTCATCAATCGCGATCAGCTTCTCGCCTTCACGATGGGCCCCGCTGCGTTTTATTTCGGCGCTGCGGTAATATTAACTATTCTTGCAGTTGAATGGCTGGACAGCCGCATACTTTGGGACGCACATGAGTCAGGAAACGCCCGCTTCACAGACTGAGGCGCGAATTAAAACCAAACGCCGCATATCTCCGTTCTGGCTGCTGCCGGTCATCGCACTGATGATTGCTGGCTGGCTAATCTGGAACAGCTACGAGGATCGCGGTACCACCATTACTATCGATTTCATGTCGGCAGACGGTATTGTCCCGGGGCGCACCCCCTGTGCGCTTCCAGGGCGTCGAGGTCGGTACGGTTCAGGACATTCGGCTCGCCGAGGATCGCAGCAAGATTGAAGTGCGCGCGAGCATTAAAAGCGATATGGAAGACGCCCTGCGCGATGAAACTCAGTTCTGGCTGGTGACCCCGAAAGCGTCCCTCGCCGGGGTGTCCGGGCTTGATGCGCTGGTTGGCGGTAACTATATCGGTATGATGCCCGGTAAAGGCGAAGCGCGCGATCACTTCACCGCACTGGACACGCAGCCGAAATATCGCCTGAACAACGGCGAACTGATGATCCACCTGCACGCGCCGGATTTAGGCTCGCTCAACAGCGGCTCGCTGGTCTATTTCCGCAAAATCCCCGTGGGACGCGTTTACGATTACGCCATTAATCCGAACAATCAGGGCGTAACCATTGATGTCCTGATCGAGCGTCGTTTCACCAATCTGGTGAAAAAAGGCAGCCGCTTCTGGAACGTGTCGGGCATTAAAGCGGATGTAGGGCTGAGCGGTGCCAAAGTACAGCTCGAAAGCCTCGCGGCGCTGGTCAACGGTGCTATCGCTTTTGATTCACCGCCCGACTCGCAGGCCGCTGCGCAAAACGATGAGTATGGCCTCTATGAAGACCTCGCCCACAGCCAACGTGGCGTGTTGATCCAGCTTCAGCTGCCGAGCGGCGACGGTTTGAAAGCGGGCTCCACACCCATGCTCTACCAAGGGCTGGAAGTGGGTCAGTTGACCAAACTGACGCTGAATCCGGATAGCTCCGTTACCGGTGAAATGACCGTTGACCCGAGCGTCGTCTCGCTGCTGCGAGAAAAGACCCGGATTGAACTGAATCAGCCTAAGCTATCGCTGGATAATCCGAATCTGAGCACCCTGCTGACCGGCAGTACGTTTGAACTGGTACCCGGTGACGGCGAACCAAAAGACCGCTTTACCGTGTTGGCCGCCGACAAAACGTTACTGCAACAGCCTGGCGTCCTGACGCTGACGCTGACCGCACCGGAAAGTTACGGTATTGATGCCGGACAGCCTATCATGCTGCACGGGGTCAGAATCGGTCAGGTGATGGAACGCACGCTGAGTGCGAAAGGTATTAGCTTTGCGGTAGCCATCGACCCGCAGTACCGCGACCTGCTCCACGGCGACAGCAAATTTGTGGTCAACAGCAAGATGGATGTCAAAGTGGGCATCGACGGCGTTGAATTCTTAGGTGCCAGCGCCAATGAGTGGTTAAGCGGCGGCATTCGCATTCTGCCTGGCGAAAAAGGGCCAATGAAGGCGAGCTACCCGCTGTTCTCTAATCTCGAGAAAGCGCAGGAGAACAATTTAAGCGACTACCCTACCACTACCCTGATGCTGACCGCCGATACCCTGCCGGATATTCAGACCGGCTCTATCGTGCTGTATCGTAAGTTTGAAGTCGGCGAAGTCACCTCGGTGCAGCCGCGCGCTAATGCGTTCGATATTGCGGTTCACATTAAACCGGAATACCGCTCACTGTTGACCCCAAATAGCGTGTTCTGGGCTGAAGGTGGTGCGAAAGTGCAGCTGAATGGCAGCGGGCTAACGGTGCAAGCCTCACCGCTTTCACGTGCGCTGAAAGGGGCTATCAGCTTCGATAATCTCAACGCTGCCAGCGCAGGCAGCCGCAAGGGTGACAAACGCCTGCTTTATGCATCAGAAACCGCCGCTCGTGCTATCGGCGGGCAGATAACGCTACACGCCTTTGATGCCGATAAGCTCTCCTCCGGCATGCCGATTCGCTACCTCGGTATCGACATCGGCCAGGTGCAAAGCCTTGAGCTGAACGCCTCACGCAACGAAGTCCAGGCCAGCGCCGTGCTCTACCCTGAGTACGTGTCAACGTTCGCCCGCCGCGGCACCCGCTTCTCGGTGATCACCCCGCAAATTTCGGCTGCAGGCGTTGAGCATCTGGATACCCTGCTGCAGCCGTACGTTAACGTCGAGCCGGGCCACGGTGAAATGCGTCGTGATTTTGAGCTTCAGGAAGCGACCATCTCCGACTCACGCTATCTCAACGGCCTGAACATCGTCGTCGAAGCGCCAGAAGCGGGTTCGCTGAGTATCGGCACGCCGGTATTATTCCGCGGACTTGAAGTCGGGACCGTCACCGGTCTGCGTCTGGGTAGCCTCTCCGACCGCGTGATGATCGAAATGCGCATCGGCCAGCGTTATCAGCATCTGGTACGCAACAACTCGGTGTTCTGGCTGGCTTCTGGCTACAGCCTCGATTTCGGGCTGATTGGTGGCGTGGTCAAAACCGGCACCTTCAATCAGTTCATCCGCGGCGGCATTGCCTTTGCCACTCCACCGGGCATTCCGCTGGCGCCAAAAGCGCAGGAAGGAAAACACTTCCTGCTGCTGGAGTCAGAGCCGAAAGAATGGCGAGAATGGGGCACCGCCCTGCCACGCTAACAACCTCTGCGCCGGTGCCCGTCACCGGCGCATTTTTATGGTAAACTGCGCGCTCTTTATCTCCTTGTGGTATTCGCCAGTGGCTCAAAACGCAGTCTTTTTCCCCGATGAATTCCTTGCGCAGATGCGCGAGGCCATGCCGAAGAATCTCTCCTTTGAAGCATTTATTGATGCCTGCCAGCGCCCACTGCGCCGGAGTATTCGCGTCAACACGCTCAAAATTACCGTCGATGATTTTCTGGCACTGGTCGCGCCTTATGGCTGGCAGTTAACGCCGGTGCCCTGGTGCGCCGAAGGTTTCTGGATTGAGCGTGATAACGAAGACGAGTTCCCGCTGGGCAGTACCGCAGAGCATTTGAGCGGTCTGTTTTATATTCAGGAGGCGAGCTCCATGCTGCCGGTTGCAGCCCTGTTTGCCGACGGTGACGCGCCTGCGCGAGTAATGGATGTCGCCGCGGCACCTGGCTCTAAGACCACTCAGATTGCCGCCCGAATGGGTAACCGCGGCATGCTGCTGGCTAACGAATTTTCCGCCAGCCGGGTCAAGGTGCTGCACGCCAACATCAGCCGCTGCGGCATTGCCAATACGGCGCTGACCCACTTTGATGGTCGCGTATTCGGCGCGGCGTTGCCGGAGTGCTTCGACGCTATCTTGCTGGATGCGCCGTGCTCCGGCGAAGGCGTAGTGCGCAAAGACCCGGACGCGCTGAAGAACTGGTCGCTTGCCAGCAATCAGGATATTGCCAACACCCAACGTGAGCTTATCGACAGCGCATTTCACGCCCTGCGCCCCGGCGGTACGCTGGTCTACTCCACCTGCACGCTCAACCGTGATGAGAATGAATCGGTGGTGAACTGGCTGCTCGAGCGCTATCCCGATGCGGTGCACGTTCTCCCGTTAGGCGACCTTTTCCCTACTGCCGACCAGGCGCTGACTGCGGAAGGTTACCTGCACGTTTTCCCGCAGATTTATGACTGCGAAGGGTTCTTCGTGGCCCGTCTGCAGAAAACGGCGGCGATCGACCCGCTGCCCGCGCCGGGCTACAAAGTGGGTAAATTCCCGTTCGTACCGATGAAAACCCGGGAATCCCATACCGTCATCGATGCCGCGCGCCGTGTCGGTATTGAGTGGGATGAGTCGCTGGTGCTATGGCAGCGTGACAAAGAAGTCTGGTTGTTCCCGAAAGAAATCGAGCCGCTGCTGGGTAAAGTGCGTTTCTCACGCATTGGTATTAAGCTTGCCGAAACTCACAATAAAGGTTTCCGCTGGCAGCATGAAGCGGTGATTGCGCTGGCCAACCCCGCTGAACTCGGCCACGAATTAACATCAGCTGACGCGCAGGAATGGTACCGTGGACGCGACGTCTACCCGGAAAATGCCCCGTCTCATGATGATGTCATCGTCACGTTCCAGGGGTTCCCGCTTGGTCTGGCAAAACGTATTGGTTCACGTCTGAAGAACAGCTATCCGCGTGAACTGGTGCGCGATGGAAAACTTTTTGCCAACAGGTCGGAGTAGCGCACAAAAAAAGCGCATTTTTTGATTGGCGAAATGCTCTGTGTTGTCTAGGATGAAAAGGTACGGCCACTGGTCGTACCACACCGGTCAGCAGATTAACGGAGAGCATTATGAGCAAAACCAGCGTACGCATCGGCGCATTCGAAATTGATGATGCCGTGCTGCACGCCGAGCAACACGGCGAGCGAACGTTAAGCATCCCTTGTAAGTCCGATCCCGATTTGTGCATGCAGTTAGATGCCTGGGATGCCGATATCAGCATCCCGGCCCTTCTTGATGGCGAACATTCAGTGCTTTATCGCAAACATTACGATCAACCGTCTGATGCCTGGGTTATGCGGCTTGTCTAACCCAAAAGGAACCCGCCCATAGGCGGGTTATTTATTTGGCGTGTGGCACCACTTTGTAGAGCGATGCTTCTCCCCGCGGTCGGGTTTTAAACCGACGATGCACCCACAGATACTGCTCCGGTGCACGTAAAATCTCGCGTTCGATAATTTTGTTCATATAGCTCGCCGCCGACACTTCATCCCCGCAAGGATAATCGGTCATCGCTTCGCTAATGTGCAGCGTGTAGCCTTTCGTATCAGGCTTACGCACCATCGTCACGGTCAGCATCGCCGCACCGGAAAGGCGTGACAATACGTTAGTACCATTGGTGGTTGCCGCTTCGCTCACCGAGAAGAACGGAGCAAACACGCTGCCTTTCGGGCCGTAGTCCTGATCCGGCGCAAACCACACCGCCTCCCCCGCTTTCAGCGCCTGAACCAGGCCACGCAGGTTACGACGATCGATCATCGCTTTGTTTGAACGCAGACGCCCGGTGGTTTGTACCCACTCCATCAACGGGTCGTTGTGCGGGCGATAGGTTGCCATCATCGGACGGCACAGACCCATCGCACGGCCACCTAATTCCAGTGACATAAAGTGCACACCAACCACCATCACCCCACGCTGTTCTGTCAGCGCGTGCATCAGGTTGGCATAGCCTTCGACATCAAACCATTTGCGCACGCGCGCATCGCTCCAGAACCAGGCCATACCGGTTTCGATAAGCCCCATGCCCAGAGACATAAAGTTTTGTTCAATCAGCTTTTCGCGCGCTTCCGCCGTCATATGAGGGAAACAGAGCTCAATGTTGCGCGTAGCAATTTGCTCACGGCGTTTCAGAAAACGACGCGAGGCTTTACCGACGGAGGTACCGAGCAGGTGTAAAAGCGGATAAGGGAGTTGGACTACTAGCCATAAGAGAGCAAGCGCAAACCACTTCAACCCATTACGTGGGTGAAGCAAACGAACATCAAAATTCTGGAACATCATTTTTTCCGGATAACGTGGAGCACTGCACAAGGTAACGCTTAAGAAAAAAATGAGTCCATTCCTCTGTCTTAACGCGGTACGTATGAGTATTTGACAGTACTGCATTCGACAAATTCACTGTCCGGACGTTTATTTACAAAACGGCAGAATACGGAGGTGTAATACGGCGTGGCAGGCTGTGGCTTAACTCGCCGCAAGCATGCGCTTTTTCTTTTAAAAAAAATAGCGATTTTTATTCACGCATTGAAATAATTATTCTAATACTGAGCATAAATATAATTAGCACGATAGCGGTTTTAGTGAGTGAAATGATTCTTCTGCGTTTTTCAGCAGTTCCATTTCCTGCATCACATTTCCACGGAAATTTTTTTTTTGCGAAATGACACAAAAGTACTTGGATGCGGCAGAAAATCTGTTTACATTGGTTTAACAAGCACCCGAGCCGTATACCGTGTTTGCCCTGTTGGAAGGAAACGACAGATAAAAAGAGACCGAAAACGATTCCTGTTTTCGGTCCAGGGAAATGGCTCTTGGGAGAGAGCCGTGCGCTAAAAGTTGGCATTAATGCAGGCTAAGTCGCCTTGCTTTATAAGAATAGATGACCGTGACAGGTTTTCCAGTCCACAACCGCTGTGAGCTGAAAAATTTCGTTGAATAAACGGCATAAGATAAAAAAACCGCAGCCATTCCATGAGAATGATTGCGGTTTTTTATTGATTTTTAAACAGATATTCTGAGAATCAGCAGAGTTTCTTCGCTCGCTCGATAAACGGTGCCAGGCTCATTTTCACACCCGGCTGTTTAGGATCGTCAATCTGGATGATGCTTAGCGGCTGCGCCTGAGTCTTGCCCGCTTTCACCTGCTGTTCAGCCACATCATTAAGCGGATACTGCACCAGCGTGCTCGGGTTGATGACGTACAGCGCATTATCAGGGCGACAGGTCAGCATGACCTCTTCGCGGTTGAACGCCCAGTTCTCCTTACCCACCTCAAAACGGCTGACGGTAATAATCTGTGCAGCCAACGCTGAGCCGGTGGTGGTAAGTAACAACAAAGAGAGAATAATCTTTTTCATAATTCGCCAGTTCAATTAAAAAGGTTCCCAGGTGGCGAACAGGCTTACACACGCCAGCACCAGAGCCCCCAGGACAATTTCCGCCTGCGTGGTTCGCAGGAAAATACGCTGCGTCAGTTCCGTCGCGGCCGACATTCTCGGCACCAGCAGATAACGATTCGCCAACGCGACCATCACCATTAACGCCACGAAGCCGCACTTCACCCACAGCGCGACCCCGTAGGGTGTTGCAACGCTAAGCCCACCCTGAATCAGCCAGGCATTAACCAGACCGCTTGCAATCGCCCCAGCCACCGCCAGGTGCCCATAACGGGAAAAGCGCATCATGGTGTCAATAGCCGCTTTACGCCAGCGCCCTTTTGCCAGACGCAGGCAATAAAGAAACGGCACCAGCCCGCCAACCCATGCGCCAGCACAAAGGAGATGTACCGCATGATTGATACGTTGCAGCACACCAAGCGCGCCGTCATACATGGCGGCATGCCCTACACCCGCCAGCAGGATAAACTGTGCGACGCCCAGAAGCAAAAGCCGACGCATCATCTGTCGAGGTTGAATCCAGGCGACGCCTAATGTGACCCACGCGAGGACAATCTCCCACAGCCAGACGCTGCCAAAGTGAGTCTGTATCACCGCCCGCCAGACTTCGGGCCGCCAGGTATCTGACCAGCCGTCGCCCATCAGCCCGCCCTGCACCACCAGCATCAACATAGCTGAAAGCACGCTTACCGCTAACGCGCTGCGCAGTAGCTGAGAAAAGCGCTGGACCAGCAAACGCCTGAGTTCTGCAGGCGCCCACCACCCCGCATAAAGCGTGCAGCCAAAGGCCACCATCAGCGCGGCAAAGTGAGCAAAACGCAAGCCAACGTAGAGAGCCGCCAGCATATTACTTCACGCTAAACTGGTACTGACCTTTAGTCTTGTGCCCGTCGACGGAAACAACGTGCCATTCGACAGTATAAAGCCCGTGGCCCAGCGTTTCGTTCAGCGGAATAACCAGCTGCGCGTTATCGCTTTCGCTACGCGTGGCTTTACCAACGGGAATAATGCGCTTATCTGGCCCCATCAGCGTCACACCGCTGAAGCCAGGCTCAACACCTTCAGAGAAGTTAAGCGTTAATGCGTGAGGTGCGGGGCTGACCGCTGAATTTGCTGCTGGGATTTGCTGCTGAAGATGGGCATGAGCCCAGACGGATGAAGCACTGAGTGAACCCAGGACAAACACCATGGCACTGAGTGCGCGAGGCGCGGTGAATTTCATTTCCATCATTCCCTTTTGTTATCGATATATGACAAAGAATAACGCTGTATAATGTTCTCGTCGAGATGAGCACCCTCTGGACTTGCCATTTTGCGATACTCTTAGTAACTTTTGCGCGTTATTCCAAGGAGAAAATCATGCACACCAATCTGGCAACCCTACCACAAGACGAGATGGACAAAGTGAACGTTGATCTGGCTGCCGCTGGCGTGGCGTTTAAAGAGCGCTATAACATGCCGGTCGTCGCCGAAGTGGTTGAACGTGAACAGCCAGCGCATCTGCGAGACTGGTTCCGCGAACGCCTGATTACGCACCGTTTGGCCTCCGTCAATCTTTCCCGGCTGCCGTACGAGCCTAAATCCAAGTAAAGCTTACGCTTGGTTACAGTTCCTTACGCCAATCCTGATACTATGAGCTGGAATAAAAGCCCAATGACAACGTGTTGAAGGATGCAACGATGCTGACATGGACTATCGCAGCAGCGCAATATGCTCCCCGTAAGGGAGATGTTGCGGAGAACATTACCCACCATTTGCGGTTTATCGATGTCGCGGCCGAACAGGCCTGTAAGGTATTGATATTTCCAGAGCTCTCGCTTACCGGCCCTGACGACGAACAGACGTTACCTGCGCCGCCGGACGATTCTCAGCTTTTGCCGTTAAGCGAAGCCGCTCAGCGCCATCAAATGACCATTATTGCTGGCCTGCCAATGGACAACGACGGCAAACGCATTAAGGGTATTGTCATTTTTGCCCCGCATACCCCAGGCCCCATTAAGCAGCATCAAGGCCAAGGAACCTGTCTCGCACCCGAATCAGATCAAATCAGCGTCTTTGAGCTGAACCATGAAGGGTGTGAACTCTCCCCACAAGCCTCAGTGCTGGCAACCGTCAGCTCCATGGCGGAGCCGCAGCAGCAGCGCACCAGCCAGCGGCTTCAGCGCTTCGCCCACAAATATGCCATTGCCGTTTTAAAATCGAACTATGCCAGCGGCACGTTTTCAGGCGGCAGCGCATTGTGGGATGAAAACGGCCAGCTTATCGTCCGCGCCGACGGCGGCGAACTGTTGCTGACAGGCAGAAAGAACGCCCAGGGTTGGCAAGGCGAGATCATTCCATTACGCTAAACGTTTTAGGCCGGAGTTTGCCATGCTGCGCGTAATCGATACAGAAACCTGTGACCTACAAGGGGGCGTCGTCGAGATAGCCTCCGTCGATGTTATTGACGGTAAAATCGTCAACCCGATGAGTCATCTGGTTCGCCCGGACCGCCCTATCAGCCCGCAGGCGATGGCCATCCACCGGATCACCGAAGAGATGGTGGCCGACAAACCGTGGATTGAAGAAGTAGTGCCGTTTTACCAGGGTAGCCCGTGGTATGTCGCCCACAACGCCAGCTTCGACCGCCGTGTGTTGCCTGAAATGGACGGCGAATGGATCTGTACCATGAAGATGGCCCGCCGCCTGTGGCCGGGAATCAAGTACAGCAATATGGCGCTGTATAAATCACGCAAGCTAAGCGTGGCGACACCACCAGGTCTGCATCATCACCGCGCGCTTTACGACTGCTATATCACCGCGTCGTTGCTGATTGATATTATGCAGGTGTCAGGTTGGACGCCGGATCAAATGGTAGACGTCACCGGTCGACCGGCGCTGCTGCGTACCTTTACCTTCGGCAAGTACCGCGGGCAGGAAGTCGCGGAAGTGGCGAAAAACGATCCGGGCTACCTGCGCTGGCTGTTTAACAACCTCGACCGCATGAGCCCGGAACTGCGCGTTACGCTTAAGCACTACCTCGAGCAGTAATTAACGCTCGGTTTGCCCCGGCAGCGTTCCCTGCGCCAGGGCAATCAGGAAGGCAAACTCCAGCGCCACTCCTTCATAGCTTTTATAGCGTCCGGACTTCCCGCCGTGGCCGGAGTCCATCTCGGTGCACAGCAGCAACAGATTGTCGTCTACCTTCAGCTCGCGCAGCTTAGCGACCCATTTTGCGGGTTCCCAGTACTGCACCTGGGAATCATGCAGCCCCGATGTCACCAGCAGATGCGGATAGGCCTGCGCACGCACATTGTCGTAAGGGCTGTAGGATTTCATATAGCGATAGTAAGTTTCATCCTGCGGGTTACCCCATTCCTCAAACTCGCCGGTGGTCAGCGGAATCGACTCGTCGAGCATAGTAGTCACGACATCAACGAACGGCACCTGTGCAACGACACCGTGGAACAGATCGGGACGCTCGTTTACCACCGTGCCCATCAGCATACCTCCCGCACTACCGCCCATGCCATAGCACAGCGAGGGGTCACCGTAGCCTTTGGCCAGCAGCGCTTCCGTCGCATCCAGATAATCGTTGAAGGTATTTTTCTTCTTGAGGAATTTCCCCTCTTCGTACCATAACTGCCCCAACTCACCGCCGCCGCGAATATGGGCAATAGCAAAGACAAAGCCGCGGTCAAGCAGGCTTAAGCGGCTGCTGCTGAAGTCGGCGTCCATGCTGGCACCGTAAGAGCCGTAGCCGTAGACCAACAGCGGATTTTTACCCCGACGGAAATGTTCATGGCGGTAAACCAGTGAAACCGGGACCTCTACGCCATCACGTGCAGTAATCCACAGACGCTCACTGCGATAACGGCTGGCATCAAAACCTTTCACCTCCTGCTGCTTCAGCACGCGGCGTTCTCCGCTGTCCATGTTCAGCTCAAACAGCGTGTCGGGGGTGGTCATCGACGAGTAGCCATAGCGCAGGCAGGCGGTTTCCGGTTCCGGGTTGTAGGCAATCCACGTCACGTAGGCCGGATCATCAAAAGCGATGGCCGTTTCCTGCTGGCTATGGCGATGGATCTGGCGCAGGCTGGTTAAGCCACGCTGGCGCTCTTCAACCACCAGCCAGTCACGAAACAGCGTGAAGTCTTCCAGCATGACCGCGTCGCGCGGCGCAATCAGAGTTTGCCACTCAGCCTCTTCCCAGGATTCACTGCGATACAAACCAAAGTTTTTGCCATCGCGGTTAGAGCGCAGGTAAAACTGGTTTTGATAGTGATCAAGGCTGTATTCATGGTCTTTACGGCGCGGCGCAAAGACGCGCGGCTGGGCGTTTGCCTGGTCGGCATCGAGCAGCAGCATTTCGCTGGTCGTGGTGCTTGAGAGCACAATCACCACGTACTGGCGTGAAGAGGTCTTGTGCAGGCTGACGTAAAACGTCTCGTCCTGCTCCTCATAGATAAGTTCATCTTGTTCGGTAGATGCCCCAACCTGATGCCGCCAGACCTGCCACGGCAACAGCGTCGTGGGGTGCTGGCGAACGTAGTAAAGCACGCGGGAGTCATTTGACCACACCACGCCCGGCGAGACATCGTCAATCACTTCTGGCAGCCAGGTTTCGTTTTCCAGATGGCGAATCCGCAGGCTGTACTGACGGCGGGAAAGGAAATCTTCGGTCACCGCCAGCAGGTTATTGTCCGGCGCTACGTTCAGCCCGCCCAGGGTATAAAACTCGCTGTGCGCCGCCCGCTTATTTTCATCAATCAGCAACGTCCATTCATCACTATCTAACGCCTGACGCTGGTAAATCGCATATTCGCGTCCCGGCTCAAAAACCTGGCGGTAGCGATAACCGTTTTTGATATAAGGCGCGGAGACCTCACGCGGTGGGATCCTGTCGACAATCTCTTTCAGCACGCGATCCTGTAGACTGCGCTGGGAGGACATCACTTCGCGCCCGTAGGCGTTTTCCTGCTGTAAATAGTCAAGCACCGCCGGTTTGGTGCGGGTGTCATCGCGAAGCCAGTAGTAGTTATCGACGCGCGTATCACCATGCAATGTCATGGTGTGGGGTATCCGTTTCGCTTTAGGTGGCATCTCGTTATTCTTCTTGTTGTGTTAATTCATTATTAAGCCTGGCAAAAGTCGCGCTCATTGCCAACTTAACCTATCCCCTCATCCTACGTTTCATCAGCCTTTTGTGCCACTCGCAAGACAGACGCAAACGTTTTCGTTTATAATGCGCCAAACTTTGGATAGACGGTGGAATGGGTAATGACGTTATTAGGAACAGCTTTGCGTCCCGCTGCGACGCGCGTAATGCTTCTGGGTTCAGGTGAGTTAGGTAAAGAAGTGGCGATCGAATGCCAGCGCTTAGGCATTGAAGTGATCGCCGTCGATCGTTACGCCGATGCGCCAGCGATGCACGTCGCGCACCGCGCTTACGTTATCAACATGCTCGATGGCAATGTCCTGAAAGCACTGGTTGCGCAGGAAAAACCGGACTTTATCGTCCCGGAAATCGAAGCCATCGCCACGGATACGCTGATTGAGCTTGAGCAGGCGGGCCAGAAGGTGGTGCCGTGCGCCCGAGCGACCAAATTGACGATGAACCGCGAAGGCATTCGCCGTCTGGCGGCAGAAACGCTCAAGCTTCCAACCTCAGCCTACCACTTTGCCGACAGCGAAGCGCAGTTCCGTGAGGCGGTCACCGATATCGGCCTGCCGTGCATCGTGAAGCCCGTCATGAGTTCATCCGGGAAAGGCCAGACCTTTATTCGCCATGAAGACCAGTTGGCGCAGGCCTGGCAGTATGCGCAGGAAGGCGGTCGCGCCGGTGCGGGCCGAGTGATTGTGGAAGGCGTGGTTAATTTTGATTTCGAAATCACCCTACTGACCGTTAACGCCGTCGACGGCGTGCACTTCTGCGCTCCTGTCGGCCATCGCCAGGAAGATGGCGACTATCGTGAATCCTGGCAGCCGCAACAGATGAGCGAACTGGCGCTGGCACGCGCGCAGGAGATCGCCCGCGAGGTCGTGCTGGCGCTGGGCGGATACGGTCTCTTCGGTGTGGAGCTGTTTGTGTGCGGTGACGACGTGGTATTCAGCGAAGTGTCCCCTCGCCCGCACGATACCGGCATGGTGACGCTGATTTCGCAGGATGTATCGGAATTTGCCCTGCACGTTCGCGCCTTCCTTGGGCTGCCGATTGGTGGCATCCGTCAGTACGGTCCGTCCGCTTCTGCCGTACTGCTGCCGACGCTGACCAGTCGCAACGTCACCTTTGATAACGTGCAGAATGCACTGGAAGCTGGCGTACAGCTGCGCCTGTTTGGCAAACCAGATATCGCGGGTTCTCGTCGCATGGGCGTCGCGCTGGCAACCGCAGACAGCGTTGAAGAGGCCGTGGAACGCGCCAAAATCGCCGCGGCGGCAGTCGTCGTTCAGGGATAAGAAAAAAGGCGGGCTGCTTACGCATACCCGCCCTTCTTTTGCTTACCCGGCTATCAGACCGGGCGCAGCGAACACCTTACAGCTTCGCGCCTTCAACCGCTTCGCGAGCCAGTTTGGTGATGCGATCGTAGTCGCCTGCTTCCAGCGCGTCGGCCGGCACCAGCCAGGAACCGCCGATGCACAGAACGCTTTTCAGTGCCAGGTAGTCACGGTAGTTAGCTGGAGAGATACCGCCGGTTGGGCAGAAACGAATCTGAGAGAACGGACCCGCGATTGCCTGCAGCGCTTTCACGCCACCGTTCGCTTCAGCCGGGAAGAATTTGAACTCTTTCAGGCCGTGTTCCATACCCAGCATCAGTTCAGACACGGAGCAGATACCTGGGATCAGTGGAATGGTGCCCGCGGTAGCGGCTTTCAGCAGGTTGTCGGTCAGGCCTGGGCTGATAGCAAACTGCGCGCCAGCGTCGGTCACTTCTTTCAGCTGCTGAGCGTTGGTCACGGTACCCGCACCCACGATAGCGTCCGGCACTTCTTTTGCGATAGCACGGATAGCGTCCATCGCACAGGCAGTACGCAGCGTCACTTCCAGTACGCGTACGCCACCAGCAACCAGCGCTTTCGCCATCGGTACAGCGTGCTCAAGCTTGTTAACCACGATTACCGGTACTACCGGGCCAGTGGTCAGGATTGCTTCTGCAGTTGTTTTCCAGTTTTTCATCAGAAATTTTCTCTCGCCAGATCTACAAAACGTGTCATCTTAAAAGGTAATACAGGTTGCGCCCTGTTCTGCGCCGGACAGTTTTTCCCGTAATGCGCCAAACAGTTCACGGCCTGTCCCCACGCGCGAAGCGCTCAGATCAGGAATATGCGGTTGGCGTGCGGCCAGTTCGGCTTCATCAACCAGCAGCGTCAGCTCGCCGGTCTGGCCATTGACGCGGATCATGTCGCCATCTCGCACTTTCGCCAGCAGGCCACCGTCATATGCTTCAGGGGTTACGTGGATCGCTGACGGCACTTTACCGGATGCACCGGACAGTCGTCCATCAGTGACTAACGCAATTTTGAAACAGCGGTCCAATAATACACCAAGTGGCGGCATAAGTTTATGTAATTCTGGCATGCCGTTCGCTTTTGGCCCTTGATGGCGCACAACAACCACGCAATCTTTATCCAATAAGCCTGCTTCGAAGGCTGGCAGCACATCGTGCTGACTCTCAAACACCACCGCTGGCGCTTCAATAATCTGGTTTTCAACCGGGACGGCTGAAGTCTTCATGACCGCGCGGCCCAGGTTGCCACTCAGGACTTTGGTACCGCCATGTTTAGAGAACGGCTTGTCGAAGGTGGCGATGATGTTGTCATCCAGCGAAGCCGTAGCGCCTTCGCGCCAGTCGAGCTTGCCTTCGTTCAGCCACGGCTCCATGGTGTAGTGAGAGAGACCGAAACCGGCTACCGTGTTTACGTCTTCATGCAGAAGACCGCCCTTCAGCAGTTCACGGACCAGCACAGGTACACCGCCCGCCGCCTGGAAGTGGTTGATATCCGCCGGGCCGTTCGGATAGAGACGCGCCATCAGCGGCACGACTTCTGACAGGTCAGAGAAATCATCCCAGTTGATGATGATGCCCGCCGCGCGCGCCATCGCCACCAGGTGCATGGTGTGGTTGGTCGAACCGCCGGTTGCCAGCAGCGCCACGATACCGTTAACCACCACTTTTTCGTCGATCATCTTACCGAGCGGCATCCACTCGTTACCGTTACCGGTCATACGCGTCACCTGACGCGCAGCGGCAGCGGTCAGTTCTGCACGCAGCGGAGCATCCGGGTGAACAAAAGAGGAGCCCGGCAGCTGCATGCCCATAAATTCGATCACCATCTGGTTGGTGTTGGCGGTACCGTAGAAAGTGCAGGTGCCCGGAGCGTGGTAGGACGCGGCTTCGGACTCCAGCAGCGCATTACGATCCACTTTGCCTTCAGCATAAAGCTGACGAATGCGTACTTTTTCTTTGTTCGGCAGACCACTCGCCATCGGGCCCGATGGAATAAAGACGGAAGGCAGATGACCAAAGGAGAGCGCCGCCATGGCAAGCCCTGGGACGATTTTGTCACACACACCAAGGTACAGCGCGCCGTCAAACATATTATGAGACAGGCCTACCGCAGCAGACATCGCAATCACTTCGCGGCTCAGCAGAGAAAGCTCCATGCCGTCCTGCCCTTGGGTTACGCCGTCGCACATAGCCGGCACGCCGCCCGCGACCTGACCGACCGCATTCACGCTATGCAGCGCTTTACGGATCACATCCGGGTAGTGTTCATACGGCTGGTGGGCAGAAAGCATGTCGTTATAGGAGGTAATGATCGCGATATTGTTACGCAGCATGCTCTTCAGCGATGCTTTATCGTCGGGCTGGCAGGCGGCAAAACCGTGCGCCAGATTACCGCAGGCCAGTTCAGAACGGTGAACCGTTTCAGTTTTGGCCTGATTGATACGCGCCAGGTAGGCTTCACGCGTGTCGCGCGAGCGTTCAATAATACGATTTGTTACCCGTAACATTACAGAGTTCATAAAGGCTCCTCAAATTTTTCTGTCCAGGCCGCTATCTTACACGGGTAAATCATTGGTCTGATTTATCGAAAATCACCGTATAGCGCAGCTCAGAGGCAAAGGTCTACCCGTAGTGTAATAAAAAAGCCCCGGTGGTGAATCCACTCGGGGCTTAAATGAGCAAAAATAGCACTACATGCTGTGTTAGATCATGTTACCGGTAAAATAACCCTTCCGGATTATCGCGGTCCCTTATTCGAACTCGTTCCAGGAACGGCCGTCACGGGTGATCATCGCGACCGAAGCAACCGGTCCCCAGGTGCCAGCCTGGTATGGTTTAGGGGCGTCTTTATCGCTTGCCCATGCTTCAGTGATGGAGTCGACCCACTTCCAGGCCTCTTCCACTTCGTCGCGGCGAACGAACAGCGCCTGGATACCACGCATGGTTTCCAACAGCAGACGTTCATAGGCATCCGCCAGGTGAGTCTGATTAAAGGTCTCTGAGTAGCTCAGATCCAGCTTGGTCACCTGCAGGTTATGCTTGTGCTCCAGACCAGGAACCTTGTTAAGGATCTGAATATCCACGCCTTCATCCGGCTGCAGACGAATAGTCAGCTTGTTCTGCGGCAGTTCAGGCCAGGTTTCTTTGAACAGGTTCAGTTCAGGGTTTTTGAAGTAAACGACAACCTCAGAGCATTTGGTCGGCAGACGTTTGCCGGTACGCAGGTAGAACGGCACGCCTGCCCAACGCCAGTTATCAATATCCACGCGAATAGAAACGAAGGTTTCGGTGCTGCTGGATTTGTTAGCGCCCTCTTCTTCAAGGTAGCCTGGGACTTTCTGCCCCTGCGCGAACCCTGCGGTATACTGACCGCGCACGGTTTTATCACGCACGTTGCTGCGGTCGATGCGACGCAGCGACTTTAGCACTTTCACTTTCTCATCACGAATGCTGTCGGCGCTCAGATCGGACGGCGGAGCCATCGCAATCATGCACAGAATTTGCAGCAGGTGGTTTTGAATCATATCGCGCATCTGACCGGCCTGGTCGAAGTAACCCCAGCGGCCTTCAATCCCGACTTCCTCAGCAACGGTAATTTCCACGTGATCGATAGTGCGGTTATCCCAGTTGTTCACAAACAGGGAGTTGGCAAAGCGCAGCGCCAGCAGGTTCAGAACCGTTTCTTTACCCAGATAGTGGTCAATACGATAAACCTGGCACTCTTCAAAATATTCGCCCACCTGGTCGTTAATCTCGCGGGAAGTTTCCAGCGAAGTGCCCAGCGGTTTTTCCATGACGACGCGCGCCGGTTTAGCGTTCAGCTTCGCTTCACCCAGGCCGCGGCAGATGGCGCCAAAGGTGCTTGGCGGCATAGCGAAGTAGTTGATGGTGGTGCGATTTTTTTGATCGAGCATCTCGCCAAGACGCGAAAATGCTGGCGCATCGTTGACATCGAGGTTGCAGAAGTCAAGGCGTGCGCTGAGGGTGTTCCACAAACCTTCATCAATCTTCTCTTTCATGAAGGTTTCGAGCGCTTCGCGGACAACTTTGGTGTATGCCGCTTTATCCCAGTCGGCACGGCCGACGCCGATAATCCGGGTGTCCGGATTAATCTGGCCAGCTTTTTCCAGCTGATACAGGGAAGGCAGCAATTTCCGGCGGGCCAAGTCGCCCTTCGCGCCGAAAATGACCAGATCGCATGCCTGGGCCGTTTGCGTTACCGCCATGTCATTCTCCTCAGTTTATATTCCCGGTTCTATGCCAGGCTATCTACCCGTCACCGTTCAGCTTTTGCCGAAAAGCGACGGATATCGTTGTAATTTTCTTACGGTGCACTGTACTGTGTTTACGAAATTGCCGAAACCCTTTAACGCCTTTCGCCGGCTCCGATCGCACAATTCGGAACCATTGCGGCTGCGGCATTAGGCAATCCGCCAGTTTTGTTCGTTCTTTCGCCTGAGCCTCGTCTGTTAAAATACGACGGTGATCATGTTATGAAAAAAACAACATTTTTTGCTGTTCCTCTTCGCTTTTCACTCAGCTTCAGGGGTATATTCTTGCTAAAACGCCTGCAGATTTCACCCATTAATGGAATCGTTTCAATCTATGAGCAACTTGTCACGATGAACATGCTGGAAAGAATCCAGACCCAACTGGAAAACCTTAGCAAATCCGAGCGAAAAGTGGCGGAAGTTATTCTGGCCGCGCCAGAACAGGCAATCCATTCAAGCATTGCCGCACTCGCGCTTGAAGCCGAGGTCAGCGAACCCACCGTTAACCGCTTCTGCCGCAGTATGGAGACCCGAGGTTTCCCCGACTTCAAACTCCATCTTGCCCAAAGCCTAGCCAACGGTACACCGTATGTTAATCGTAATGTTGATGAAGATGACAGCGTTGAGGCTTATACGGCGAAAATTTTCGAGTCGGCCATGGCGAGCCTGGCACACGTTCGCCAGTCGCTCGATATGTCGGCGGTTAATCGTGCGGTAGACCTGCTAACGCAGGCCAAGAAAATTGCTTTCTTTGGCCTGGGTTCTTCCGCCGCCGTGGCGCATGACGCGATGAACAAGTTTTTTCGCTTTAACGTCCCGGTCATCTATTCTGATGACATCGTATTGCAACGTATGAGCTGTATGAATTGCAGCGACGATGACGTTGTGGTGCTGATTTCCCATACCGGCAGAACCAAAAGCCTGGTCGAGGTCGCCCAAGTGGCGAGGGAAAATGATGCTATGGTTATCGCCATCACCTCCGCCGGCACGCCGCTGGCCAGAGAAGCGACCCTCGCTATCACGCTGGACGTTCCCGAAGATACCGACATCTATATGCCGATGGTTTCCAGACTTGCGCAGCTAACCGTGATCGATGTCCTGGCAACCGGTTTTACCTTACGTCGAGGGGCGAAATTCAGGGATAACTTGAAGCGAGTCAAAGAAGCATTAAAGGAATCGCGGTTTGATAAAGAGCTTTCCGCACACAGCGATAATCACTAAAACCGATAATAACGGTGTATTCGATTTAAACATTCGGTAATGATTGATACCGGATCCCTATTCACGCAACACCTGAGTTGTATTAGTCAACGGAGTATTACATGTCCAGAAGGCTTCGCAGAACCAAGATCGTCACCACGTTAGGCCCAGCAACCGACCGCGATAACAACCTCGAGAAGGTAATTTCCGCCGGTGCTAACGTCGTACGCATGAACTTCTCTCACGGTACGCCAGAAGATCATCAGCTACGCGCTGACAAAGTACGCGAAATCGCAGCAAAACTGGGCCGCCATGTAGCTATTCTTGGCGATCTGCAAGGACCAAAGATTCGCGTTTCTACCTTCAAAGAAGGTAAAGTTTTCCTCAATATCGGCGACAAATTCCTGCTCGATGCCAACCTCGGTAAAGGCGAAGGCGACAAAGAGAAAGTGGGCATCGACTATAAAGGTCTGCCTGCTGACGTCGTGCCGGGCGACATCCTACTGCTGGACGATGGCCGCGTACAGTTGAAAGTGTTGGAAATCCAGGGCATGAAGGTATTCACCGAAGTGACCGTCGGTGGCCCGCTGTCCAACAATAAAGGCATCAACAAGTTAGGCGGTGGCCTCTCGGCTGAAGCGCTGACCGATAAAGACAAAGCGGATATTCATACCGCGGCTAAAATTGGCGTTGATTACCTGGCCGTCTCCTTCCCGCGCTGCGGTGAAGACCTGAACTACGCTCGCCGTCTGGCGCGCGAAGCCGGCTGCGATGCCAAAATCGTCGCCAAAGTGGAACGTGCGGAAGCCGTGTGCAGCCAGGACGCGATGGATGACATCATTCTGGCCTCCGACGTCGTGATGGTTGCTCGTGGTGACCTCGGCGTTGAAATCGGCGACCCTGAGCTGGTCGGTATCCAGAAAGCGCTGATTCGTCGCGCTCGTCAGCTTAACCGCTCCGTGATCACCGCGACCCAGATGATGGAGTCGATGATTACCAACCCAATGCCAACCCGCGCGGAAGTCATGGACGTGGCGAACGCTGTGCTGGACGGTACCGATGCGGTGATGCTCTCAGCGGAAACCGCTGCGGGTCAGTACCCTTCTGAAACCGTTGCCGCCATGGCGCGCGTTTGCCTGGGTGCAGAAAAGATCCCAAGCATCAACGTTTCTAAACACCGTCTGGACGTACAGTTCGACAACGTGGAAGAAGCCATTGCCATGTCGGCAATGTATGCGGCTAACCACCTGAAAGGCGTGACCGCCATCATCACCATGACCGAGTCTGGCCGTACCGCGCTGATGACCTCCCGTATCACCTCCGGGCTGCCTATCTTCGCGATGTCCCGCCATGAGCGTACGTTGAACCTGACAGCGCTGTATCGCGGCGTGACGCCAGTCTTCTTCGACAGCGAATGTGACGGCGTTGCGGCGGCACACGACGCGGTAAATCTGCTGCGTGATAAAGGCTATCTGATGTCTGGCGACCTGGTTATCGTTACCCAGGGCGACGTGATGAGCACCGTGGGTTCAACCAACACCACGCGTATTCTGACCGTTGAGTAAGTTATTCTCGCTATAAAAAAACCGGACAATGCCGGTTTTTTTATCTGCGTAACCGGCTAAGCGTCGTGTCGCCGGGCTACGGGGCTATTTCTTTTTCTTTGGATAGAGTTCTTTACGCTGATACGGCTCGGTTTCACCCGGCTTGCGCGTTTTCAGCAGCTTCAGGATCCACGTGTACTGCTCAGTATGCGGCCCAACGAAAATCTCCACCTCTTCGTTCATTCGACGCGCAATGGTGTTGTCATCCGCTTCCAGCAGGTCATCCATCGGTGGGCGAACCAGAATGGTCAGGCGATGCGTTTTGCCATCATAAACCGGGAACAGCGGCACTACGCGCGCGCGGCACACCTTCATCAGACGGCCAATCGCCGGCAGCGTGGCTTTATAGGTAGCAAAGAAATCCACGAACTCGCTGTGCTCTGGGCCGTGATCCTGGTCCGGCAGATAGTAGCCCCAGTAGCCCTGACGGACGGACTGAATAAACGGCTTGATGCCGTCGTTACGGGCGTGCAGACGACCGCCAAAACGACGACGAACAGTGTTCCAGACGTAGTCGAAGACTTTGTTGCCCTGATTATGGAACATCGCCGCCATCTTCTGGCCCTGCGACGCCATCACCATTGCCGGGATATCAACGCCCCAGCCGTGCGGTACGAGGAAAATGACGTTTTCGCCATTGGCACGGAGCTCATCGATAATCTCCTGCCCCTGCCAGTCGAGGCGCGGCAGAATTTTTTCCGGCCCTTTCAGCGCCAGTTCGGCCATCATAACCATTGCCTGCGGCGCGGTGGAAAACATCTCATCAATAATGGCTTCGCGCTCAGCTTCGCTTTTATCCGGGAAGCAGTACAGCAGATTGATCTGCGCGCGACGGCGAGCGCTGCGGCCAAATTTACCCGCCAGGCGACCGAGCTTACCCAAAATAGGGTCACGGATTTTTGCCGGTACGTAAGCAATCCCCGCAAATGCCAGTACGCCTAACCAGGCACCCCAGTATTGAGGATGGCGGAAAGATTTCTCAAACTCGGGAATGTATTCACTGTTATTTTTTTCGTTTCCATGCCTATTCCGGGGTTGAATCATCGGTCAATGTGGATAATCAGATAGTGTAGCGAGGCCGGGTGCTTCGCACAAAAGAAAAAGCCGGTGCTGTAAAGGCACCGGCTCTGAACGGATACTTCTTAGGCGAAATTAGTCGAAACGCAGCTGTGGCAGCACTTCTTTCACCTGGGCCAGGTAATCGGTACGATCCGAACCGGTCAGCCCTTCGGTGCGCGGCAACTTCGCCGTCAGCGGGTTCACCGCCTGCTGGTTGATCCATACTTCATAGTGCAGGTGCGGGCCAGTAGAACGTCCGGTGTTACCGGAGAGCGCAATACGGTCACCACGTTTCACCTTCTGACCTGGTTTCACCAGCAGCTTACGCAGGTGCATGTAGCGCGT
The DNA here is from genome assembly GCF_000735365.1 of Kluyvera ascorbata ATCC 33433. Lineage (GTDB taxonomy): Bacteria > Pseudomonadota > Gammaproteobacteria > Enterobacterales > Enterobacteriaceae > Kluyvera > Kluyvera ascorbata. The sequence goes on from NZ_JMPL01000003.1 coordinate 98,643, forward strand.
GGTGTAGGTACGACCATGACGCACGGCGACATAGTAACCTGCTGCGCCACTGCGCTTCGCTACCACCACTTCACCGTCACCGACGGCCAGCACCGGTGTGCCTTGTGGCATTGCGAAGTCCACGCCACGGTGCGGCGCTACACGACCGGTTACCGGGTTCAGACGACGCGGGTTAAAGTTTGACGACACGCGGAACTGGCGCGCGGTTGGGAAGCGCAGGAAGCCCTTCGCCAGCCCGGTACCATTACGGTCGTAGAACTTACCGTCTTCGGCGCGGATCGCGTAATAATCTTTGCCGTCGGAGCGTAAACGCACGCCCAGCAGTTGGCTCTGTTCACGCTTGCCGTTCAGCATTTCGCGTGACATCAGCACCGAGAACTCGTCACCTTTTTTCAGCTTACGGAAGTCCATCTGCCACTGCATTGATTTAATCACCGCGCTGACTTCCGCGCTGGTTAAACCGGCGTTGACGGCGCTGGTGACGAAACTTCCACCAACGGTGCCTTTCACCAGGCTGTTAACCCAGTCGCCCTTCTGCAACTCGCTGCTCATTTTAAAACCGTTAGCAACGCGATCGTAGGTACGGGTTTCACGGCGCGACATCTCCCAGGTTAAACGCTGTAAATCACCATCGTCATTCAGCGTCCAGGAGAGCTGCTGCCCCACTTTCATATTTTTCAGATCTTTATCAACCGAGGCGAGCTGGCTGATATTCCCCATATCGATGCCGTACTGATTCAGGATGCTGCTCAGGGTATCGCCCGTGGATACCACATACTCATGCACACCCGTTTCGTTGTCGGCTTTATCGTCCAGCTCATCCTGAGGGATGGCTTCGTCTTCCTGCGCGGACTGATCAATCGGTTCGCTGGCCTCTGGCAGAAGCGAGCGAATTTCTTTTTTCTCCAGCTCAATCGTACGGACGACGGGGGATGAAGAGGTTGGATGGTAAACGTAAGGCCGCCAGACAGCGACGGCCAACGTGAGAACGGTGAGTGACCCCAGCATAACGCGGTGGGGCCGCGGCAAATTGTTAAATGCCAGAGCGACAGAGCGGGCTATCTGCTGCACGTATTCACTTCCTTACTTATCTCCTTTCAGGCAGCTCGCATACTGGGTCGCCAGTTGAGTAAGAAACGCCGGATAGCTTTCTTTACTCAGCTTAATGTTCGTGCCTAGAGGATCGAGCGTTCCCATGCGAACGCTGGTTCCCCGCGCAACTGATTCAACGACGGCGGGCCTGAATTGTGGCTCAGCAAAAACGCAGGTTGCTTTTTGCTCAACCAACTGTGTTCTTATTTGATGTAAACGCTGCGCACCAGGTTGAATTTCGGGGTTAACGGTGAAGTGCCCAAGCGGCGTCAAACCGTAGTGTTTTTCGTAATAGCCATAGGCATCATGAAAAACGAAGTACCCCTTTCCTTTTACCGGTGCCAGCTCGTTCGCCACCTGCTTATCGGTTGCGGCCAGATTGGCCTCAAAATCCTTCAGGTTGGCATCGAGTCGGGCTCGACTCTGGGGCATAAGTTCCACTAATTTGTCATGGATTGCAACCGCCGACAGCCGCGCTATCTCTGGGGAGAGCCACAGATGCATGTTGTACTCGCCATGATGGTGATGCGCGTCACCTTTTTCGCCGTGAGCGTGGTCATGGTCATCTCCGTCACCGGCATCATGGTCATCGTCATCTGCCCCTTTCATGAGCAACGGTTTCACTCCGTCAAGCTGGGCGATGGTGACTTTTTTATTGTCGGGAATGCTTTGCGATGACTTGTCCATAAATGCTTCCATTTCAGGACCAATCCATACGACTAAGTCCGCGTTCTGTAAGCGTTTTGCATCAGATGGACGTAGTGAATAATCATGTTCAGACGCACCGTCTGGCAGTAATACTTGCGTCTCAGTGACGCCATCTGCAATGGCTGAAGCAATAAAGCCTAACGGCTTGAGCGATGCTACAACGGCAGCATCAGCATGCTGTGCTGTCGTTCCCCAAAGTGCAGCGGATAAAGCTGCGAAAAGAAGCGTATTTTTCTGTAACATAATGCGTCTATTAATCGAAATGAATAAGTGAAGTGTGATATTATAACATTCACTATCTTGTGCAACCCCTAATTGCTATGACGAATCTTGTATCTCTGGAAAATGTCTCCGTCACCTTCGGCCAACGCCGGGTGCTCGCTGACGTCTCGCTGAATCTCAAGCCAGGCCGCATTCTGACGCTGCTTGGTCCGAATGGCGCGGGCAAATCAACGCTGGTACGCGTGGTGCTCGGCCTCGTAGCACCTAGCGAAGGTGTTGTCATCCGCGATAAACATCTGCGCATTGGTTATGTGCCGCAAAAGTTACATCTCGACGCCACATTGCCGCTGACCGTCAAGCGATTTTTACGTTTACATCCGGCGACGCGAAAAGAAGATATTCTGCCCGCGCTGAAGCGCGTTCAGGCGGGACATCTGCAGGACGCCCCCATGCAGAAGCTTTCCGGCGGGGAAACCCAGCGCGTGCTGCTCGCGCGTGCGCTGCTGAATAAACCGCAGCTGCTGGTACTGGATGAACCGACTCAGGGCGTGGACGTTAACGGTCAGGTTGCGCTTTACGATCTCATCAACCAGCTTCGCCAGGAACTCGACTGCGCGGTACTGATGGTCTCGCACGATCTGCATCTGGTGATGGCCAAGACCGACGACGTGCTTTGCCTTAACCACCATATCTGCTGCTCCGGAACACCGGACGTGGTTTCTATGCATCCGGAATTTATCTCAATGTTTGGCCCTCGCGGTGCAGAACAGCTGGGTATTTACCGCCATCAGCATAATCATCGCCATGATTTACAGGGCCGTATCGTTCTACGTCGGGGAAATGGGCAGTCATGATTGAAATTTTACTTCCCGGCTGGCTTGCCGGAATAATGCTGGCGTGTGCTGCCGGCCCGCTTGGCTCGTTTGTTGTCTGGCGACGGATGTCCTATTTTGGCGATACGCTGGCGCACGCTTCTCTGCTGGGCGTGGCGTTTGGCCTGCTGCTGAACGTTAATCCATTCTATGCGGTTATCTTTGTGACGCTGCTGCTGGCGGGCGGCCTGGTGTGGCTGGAGAAACGCCCTCATCTCGCCGTGGACACCCTGCTGGGTATTATGGCGCACAGCGCGCTGTCGCTGGGTCTGGTGGTGGTCAGTCTGATGTCGAATATTCGTGTCGATCTGATGGCCTATCTGTTCGGCGACCTGCTGGCGGTCACGCCGCAGGATCTTATCTCCATTGCGCTGGGCGTGGTAGTGGTGCTGGCGATTCTGTTCTGGCAGTGGCGTAATTTACTGTCGATGACCATCAGCCCGGATCTGGCTTTTGTCGACGGCGTGAAGCTGCAGCGGGTGAAGCTGCTGCTGATGCTGGTCACGGCACTCACCATTGGCGTGGCGATGAAGTTTGTCGGCGCGCTGATTATTACGTCGCTACTGATTATCCCGGCGGCCACGGCGCGTCGTTTCGCTCGCACGCCGGAGCAGATGGCGGGCGTCGCTGTTGGCGTGGGCATGATAGCGGTCACCGGTGGTTTAACCTTCTCAGCGTTCTATGACACGCCTGCGGGTCCGTCGGTGGTGCTGTGTGCGGCCCTGTTGTTTATTTTCAGCATGATGAAAAAACAACCGAATACCTGAATAAACGATAAACACCTCCATAGGAGGTGATTTGAAATCGGCTAAATAAATAAGCACCGATGATAGTACCGGTGCTTATTTTATTACTGGGTACAAGCTGCTAAATACAATTTGGCGCCCTGAACGTTTTTGCCGCCTTCAATATCAAGACACTTGAGAACACCATCGGAATCAACTTTTTTCAGCTGTCCGTTGATATAGTCCCAATTACTCACAACGGTATCATATTCGCGGATATAAATTTTACCGTCTAATGGTGTGTAAGCATAATTTGGATGCGCATCCAGTCGCAGTGCGCCATTCATCTCGAAAGTGACCTGACGAATATTTTGCATACCTGGATTAGAACCACATACTCCCATCGTTGCCTGCTGGAAAGCAACACCGGTCATACACAATGTTTGTCCGTTACTGGTATTTTGAAGTTGGTCATTTACCATTTTCCATGTCTGGGTTCCGGAAATAGCCGCATTCGCTACGCCAGACATCGCGACGATAGTCAGGGCAGCAATTGATAGGACGGTCATTGATTTCATTTTGTTACTCCTCATGTATTGATGAAATTGATTTATAGCATGGGGGTTTCGCTATAAATTCATCACAAATGAGCGAGATATCTAAAATGATATGGATGATAAATCTGATGAGGAAAATAATGGGTCAGGGTCGCAGACGGAATATATCATTCCGTCTGCTCGTCATTACAGCATTTCCGGCGGCGTAATACCGAAGTGATTCCACGCCCGCGTCGTCGCAATACGGCCACGCGGAGTGCGCTGCAAGAATCCCTGCTGAATCAGATACGGCTCCAGCACGTCTTCAATCGTTTCGCGCTCTTCCCCGATTGCCGCCGCGAGGTTATCCAACCCAACCGGCCCACCGAAGAATTTATCAATGACCGCAAGCAACAGCTTACGGTCCATATAGTCAAAGCCTTCCGCATCGACATTGAGCATATCCAGCGCCTGGGCGGCGATATCTGCCGAAATGGTACCGTCATGTTTCACTTCCGCAAAGTCTCGGACTCGGCGCAGCAGACGGTTGGCGATACGCGGCGTTCCGCGCGCGCGACGAGCCACTTCCAGCGCACCATCATCGCTCATCTCCAGTCCCATAAAGCGCGCGCTGCGCCCCACGATATGCTGTAAATCTGGCACCTGATAAAACTCCAGGCGCTGCACGATGCCGAAGCGGTCACGCAGCGGTGACGTCAGAGAACCTGCGCGCGTGGTGGCGCCAATCAGGGTAAACGGCGGCAGGTCGATTTTAATCGACCGCGCGGCCGGGCCTTCCCCAATCATGATATCGAGCTGGTAATCTTCCATTGCTGGATAGAGCACCTCTTCCACCACCGGCGAAAGACGATGGATCTCATCGATAAACAGCACATCATGAGGTTCGAGGTTGGTCAGCATCGCCGCCAGATCGCCCGCTTTTTCCAGCACCGGGCCTGACGTGGTGCGCAGGTTTACGCCCATTTCGTTGGCAACGATATTGGCGAGCGTGGTCTTCCCAAGCCCCGGCGGGCCAAAAATAAGCAGGTGGTCAAGCGCGTCGCCGCGCAGCTTCGCCGCCTGGATAAAGATCTCCATCTGCGAACGAACATGCGGCTGACCGATATATTCGGCCAGTAACTTAGGACGGATGGCGCGATCCGCCACCTCTTCTGCCATGCTACTGCCTGACGAAATCAGGCGGTCTGCTTCAATCATCCTCTACCTCATAGCGCCGCGCGAAGCGCTTCGCGGATCAATGTTTCGCTGCTGGCATCCGAACGGGCAACTTTGCTCACCATTCGGCTGGCTTCCTGAGGTTTATAGCCCAGCGCCACCAGCGCAGCAACCGCTTCCTGCTCGGCGTCGTCGGCACTCGGACCCGCAGGAGACGTCAGCACCAGATCGGCGGCTGGCGTAAAGAGATCGCCATGCAGACCTTTAAAGCGATCTTTCATTTCGACAATAAGGCGTTCCGCCGTTTTCTTGCCGATGCCCGGCAGCTTAACCAGCGCCCCAAGTTCTTCGCGCTCTACCGCGTTGACGAACTGCTGCGCCGACATGCCGGAGAGAATGGCCAACGCCAGCTTCGGCCCAACGCCGTTGGTCTTAATCAGCTCTTTAAACAGCGTACGTTCCTGCTTGTTATTAAAGCCGTATAGCAGCTGCGCGTCTTCACGGACGACAAAGTGGGTGAAAACAATCGCTTCCTGCCCGGCTTCCGGCAGCTCATAAAAGCAGGTCATTGGCATATGCACTTCATAGCCTACGCCGCCCGTCTCCAGAAGAACCAGCGGGGGTTGTTTTTCGAGAATGATGCCTCTGAGTCTGCCTATCACGTGACGCTCCTGCGTTAAGGGCTAAAAGAGTAATGTACTATCATAAAAAAAGGCTGGATATTTATCCAGCCTGATTTGTGATTATCGTAATCGTCCACGCGCTAAGTTCAGCCGGGTATCGCTCATTTGCATGGCGTTCTGGCTGACGTGGCAGTGGGTAATGGCGATAGCCAGCGCATCGGCGGCATCGGCCTGAGGGTTGGCGGGAAGCTTTAACAGCGTGCGGACCATATGCTGAACCTGGCTTTTTTCCGCACTACCAATACCCACGACGGTCTGTTTCACCTGGCGGGCGGCGTACTCAAAAACCGGGAGTTCCTGATTGGTAGCGGCGACAATCGCCACCCCGCGCGCCTGCCCCAGCTTAAGCGCCGAGTCGGCGTTTTTCGCCATAAAAACCTGCTCAATAGCGAAATAGTCCGGCTGGAACTGGGTGATAATTTCCGTCACGCCTGCATAAATCAGCTTCAGGCGTGACGGAAGATCGTCAACCTTGGTGCGGATGCATCCGCTGCCAAGGTAGGTTAGCTGTCTGCCAACCTGGCGAATGACACCATAACCGGTGATGCGCGACCCCGGGTCAATGCCGAGAATAATAGACATCACGCACCTCCTGTCAGGTTGCGGAACAGCCACCTCATTCTAAGGTTGCTGCAACCTCGTCAGAGATTTCGCCGTTGTGGTAGACTTCCTGAACGTCGTCACAGTCTTCCAGCATGTCGATGAGACGCATCAGTTTTGGTGCCGTTTCAGCATCCATGTCCGCTTTGGTGGACGGGATCATAGACACTTCTGCCGCGTCAGCCTTCAGGCCAGCCGCTTCCAGCGCGTCACGTACTTTACCCATTTCTTCCCACGCGGTGTACACGTCAATCGCGCCGTCGTCGAAGGTCACAACGTCTTCAGCACCAGCTTCCAGCGCCGCTTCCATGATGGTGTCTTCGTCGCCCTGCTCAAAGGAAATAATCCCTTTTTTGCTGAAAAGGTAAGCAACGGAACCGTCGGTACCGAGGTTGCCACCGGTTTTGCTGAACGCATGACGCACTTCAGCAACGGTACGGTTACGGTTGTCGGACAGACATTCGATCATCACCGCGGTGCCGCCAGGACCGTAACCTTCATAGATGATGGTTTCCATGTTGGAATCTTCATCACCGCCCACACCGCGCGCGATAGCACGGTTCAGGGTGTCACGCGTCATGTTGTTGGCCAGGGCTTTATCTACCGCAGCACGCAGACGTGGGTTCGCATCCGGATCGCCGCCGCCCAGTTTGGCCGCCGTCACCAGCTCACGAATGATCTTGGTGAAGATTTTGCCGCGCTTAGCATCCTGCGCCGCTTTACGATGTCTGGTGTTGGCCCATTTACTATGACCTGCCATAAAAATATCTCCAAAAAACTATGCCCTTTCAGGCAGCGTTAATGACAAATTCTTCAATCGCCTGCCGGTTGCTCCACGACTTGGTGAGCGCCGCCGCGGCGGGCGCATCGAGCCACTGGTAGGTCAGATGCTCGGTGAACACAACTTCCCGCTCATGGGGCAGCGCAAGACAGAACCAGGATTCTGTATTGCGCTCAACGCCCGGCGCATAGCGATGACGTAAATGTTGAAAAATTTCAAACTCCACCGTGCGTTGACAGTCCATCAAGGTCAGTTGCTCAGAAACAACGTCTATAGTGACCTCTTCCTTTACTTCACGCATGGCGGCCTGCGACGCGGTTTCCCCCTCTTCCAGGCTGCCGGTAACCGACTGCCAGAAATCAGGGTCATCGCGTCGCTGCAGCATCAGCACCCGCTTACTGTCCTGGGCGTAAATCACCACCAGAATAGAGACGGGTCGCTTGAATGGCATGTTACTCGTTCTCCGCCGACGTTTTTGGCTCTTTCGCCACAACCTGAATACCCAGTTCGCTCAGAGATGCCGGATTAGCGAAGCTTGGCGCTTCGGTCATCAGACAAGCTGCCGCGGTGGTTTTCGGGAAGGCGATAACGTCACGGATGTTATCGGTGCCGGTCAGCAGCATGGTCAGACGGTCAAGACCGAATGCCAGACCCGCGTGCGGAGGCGTACCGTATTTCAGCGCGTCCAGCAGGAAGCCAAACTTCTCGCGCTGCTCTTGTTCGTTGATGCCCAGAATGCCGAACACGGTCTGCTGCATGTCACCACGGTGAATACGCACGGAACCGCCGCCCACTTCATAGCCGTTGATAACCATATCGTAGGCGTTTGCTACCGCGTCTTCCGGTGCCGCTTTCAGTTCTTCAGCGGTCATGTCTTTCGGCGACGTGAACGGGTGGTGCATTGCGGTCAGACCGCCTTCACCATCGTCTTCAAACATTGGGAAATCGATAACCCACAGCGGTGCCCACATGTTTTCGTCGGTCAGGCTCAGGTCTTTACCCAACTTCAGGCGCAGTGCGCCCATCGCGTCAGCAACCACTTTCTTGTTGTCAGCGCCGAAGAAGATCATGTCGCCGTCCTGCGCACCGGTGCGCTCAAGGATGGCTTCAATGATTTCTGGGGTCAGGAACTTAGCCACCGGGCTGGTGATACCTTCCACGCCTTTTGCACGTTCGGTCACTTTGATGTAAGCCAGGCCTTTCGCGCCGTAAATCTTCACGAAGTTGCCGTATTCATCAATCAGCTTACGAGTCAGCGCAGCACCGCCCGGTACGCGCAGAGCCGCCACGCGACCTTTTGGATCGTTTGCCGGGCCGGAGAAGACCGCGAACTCAACGGACTTCAGCAAGTCAGCAACGTCAACCAGCTCCATTGGGTTACGCAGATCCGGTTTATCGGAACCGTAACGGCGTTCAGCTTCGGCGAAGGTCATAATCGGGAAGTCGCCCAGATCCACACCTTTGATTTCCAGCCACAGCTGACGCACCAGCGCTTCCATCACTTCACGCACCTGTGGTGCGGTCATGAAGGAGGTTTCGACGTCGATCTGGGTGAATTCAGGCTGACGGTCAGCGCGCAGGTCTTCGTCACGGAAGCATTTAACAATCTGATAGTAGCGGTCGAAGCCGGACATCATCAGCAGCTGTTTGAACAGCTGAGGAGACTGTGGCAGCGCGTAGAATTTACCTTTATGTACGCGAGACGGTACCAGGTAGTCGCGCGCGCCTTCCGGGGTCGCTTTGGTCAGCATCGGGGTTTCGATATCGAGGAAACCGTGATCGTCCATAAAGCGACGTACGAAGCTGGTGATTTTAGCGCGAGTTTTCAGGCGCTGAGCCATCTCTGGACGACGCAGGTCGAGGTAGCGGTACTTCAGACGCGCTTCTTCGGTGTTGACGTGGTTGGAGTCCAGCGGCAGTGATTCTGAACGGTTGATGATAACCAGGTCAGAAGCCAGAACTTCAATCGCACCGGTCGCCATATCCGCGTTGATGTTCTTTTCGTCACGCGCACGAACGGTGCCGGTAACCTGAATGCAGAACTCATTACGCAGTTCAGAGGCTAACTTCAAGGCATCCGCACGGTCCGGATCGAAGAACACCTGTACGATGCCTTCACGGTCGCGCATGTCGATAAAAATGAGGCTACCGAGATCACGACGGCGGTTGACCCAACCACACAGAGTCACCTGCTGCCCAACGTGGGACTGTCGAAGCTGTCCGCAATATTCTGTACGCATGAGATATCCCTTAACTTAGCCGTCGGCGGATTGTCGCCTGCCGTGCAGGCGTTACTGTCGCAGCTTTAGCTGAATGTCACTACTGGATGAAAAAAGGGGGCTATTATACTGGAAATTCTCGCTCGCGATAAGCCCGGAGCAGCTTATACGCCTGTTTGCTGAACGCTTATTGCCTACGCTCACAAAAATTAACAATAATTATCAGTTCAATAACCTGGCGTCGATTGTAAGGTATGCCCCCGACAGCCCGTTTACAGAGGAACAACCATGCTGAATTTAGACGCCAAAAAAACCGCTCTTGTCGTTATTGACCTGCAGGAAGGCATTCTGCCGTTTGCCGGTGGCCCACATACCGCTACTGACGTGGTGGCCCGCGCCGCTCGCCTGGCCGGCAAATGCCGTGCTGCCTCCGCGCCAGTCGTGTTGGTTCGCGTAGGTTGGTCAGCTGACTTTGCAGACGCGTTGAAACAGCCGGTTGACGCTCCCGCTCCGGCCAAAGCGCTGCCGGAAAACTGGTGGACCTATCCGGCTGAGCTGGGTAAACAGGACAGTGATATTGAAGTGACCAAACGTCAATGGGGCGCGTTCTACGGCACCGACCTCGAAGTGCAGCTGCGTCGTCGCGGCATCGACACCATTATTTTGTGCGGTATTTCCACCAACATCGGCGTGGAGTCCACCGCCCGTAACGCGTGGGAACTGGGCTTTAACCTGATTATTGCCGAAGATGCCTGCAGCGCGTTCAATAACGATCAGCACCAGAGCAGCCTCTCCTACATTTTCCCGCGCATTGCTCGCGTGCGCAGCACTGAAGAGATCCTTGCCGCCTTATGATTTATCTTGGGCTTCCCCAATGGTCGCACCCGAAATGGGTGCGCCTTGGTATTACCAGCCTTGAAGAGTATGCCCGCCACTTTAACTGCGTGGAGGGCAACACGACGCTGTACGCCCTGCCAAAAGCCGAAATAGTCGACCGCTGGTTGGCGCAAACGGATGATAATTTTCGCTTCTGCTTTAAATTTCCGGCCACCATTTCGCACCAGGCAGCGCTTCGTCATTGTGACGATCTGACGCTCGATTTTTTCCAGCGGATGGCACCGCTTGACGGGCGAATTGGGCAATACTGGCTTCAGCTTCCGGCTACTTTTGGCCCTCGTGACCTGCCCGCGCTGTGGCATTTCCTTGACGGGCTGCCAAAGGTGTTTCACTACGGCGTTGAAGTTCGCCACCCGCAATTTTTCGATAAGAGTGACAGCGAGCGGCAGCTCAACCGCGGCCTGCATGAGCGCGGCGTGAACCGAGTGATCCTCGATAGCCGACCGGTACATGCCGCCATACCGCACAACGAAGCGGTGCGAGAAGCTCAGCGTAAAAAGCCCAAAGTCCCGGTACATGCGGTAGTGACCGCCGAGCAACCGATGGTGAGGTTTATCGGCAGTGACGACATGGCGCAGAACCAGGCCATGTTCGCGCCGTGGCTAGAGAAACTGGCACAGTGGCAGCATTCCACCACGCCTTATCTGTTTCTGCACACCCCGGATATCGCCCAGGCGCCAGAGCTGGTGCATTCTCTGTGGGAAGCGCTGCATTCCGCCCTTCCCGAGCTGGGTTCTGCCCCGTCGATTCCACAACAATCTTCTCTTTTTTGACATTCATACCTATGATAATGAGTAGCCTCTGCCAACCTAAAGGGAGTTTGTATGGTTAGCGCGCTGTACGCCGTACTCGCGGCGTTGTTACTGATTAAATTTTCCTTCGACGTGGTTCGTCTGCGCAGACTTTATCGTGTCGCCTATGGCGATGGCGGCTTTAGCGAGCTGCAAAGTGCGATTCGCATTCACGGTAATGCGGTGGAATACATTCCAATTGGCGTCGCGCTTCTTTTGTTTATGGAGATGAACGGCGCAGAAACCTGGATGGTACATATCTGCGGCCTGATGCTGCTCGCCGGTCGCCTCATGCACTACTACGGTTTTCACCATCGCCTGTTTCGCTGGCGACGCTCTGGCATGATTGCCACCTACCTCTCACTGTTGCTAATGGTGCTGATGAATCTGTGGTATATGCCGTGGGAGTTGGTTTTCTCGCTGCGTTAGCGCACAATACGCCGTTTTTATTTTTCCGGATTTAACCTTATGTCTGACCGCGATACGCTTTTTTCTGCACCGATAGCCCGCCTCGGCGACTGGACCTTCGATGAACGGGTAGCTGAAGTTTTCCCGGATATGATCCAGCGTTCCGTCCCCGGCTACTCAAATATCATCTCAATGATTGGCATGCTGGCCGAGCGTTTTGTGCAGCCGAATACTCAGGTATACGACCTGGGCTGCTCGCTGGGGGCCGCGACCCTTTCTATCCGCCGCAATATTGCCCACGACAGCTGCCGGATTATCGCTATCGATAATTCCCCGGCGATGATTGAACGCTGCCGTCGCCATATCGATGCCTATAAAGCGCCGACGCCGGTTGATGTCATTGAGGGCGATATTCGCGATATCGAGATTCATAACGCCTCGATGGTGGTGCTGAACTTTACGGTGCAGTTCCTTGAACCCGCAGAGCGTCAGGCATTACTGAACAAAATCTATCAGGGGCTGAACCCCGGCGGCGCGCTGGTACTGTCCGAAAAATTCAGCTTCGAAGACGCAACCGTCGGCGAGCTGCTGTTCAACATGCACCATGACTTTAAGCGCGCCAACGGCTACAGCGAACTGGAAATCAGCCAGAAGCGCAGCATGCTGGAAAACGTGATGCTGACCGACTCCGTTGAAGTGCATAAAGCCCGCCTGAGTCAGGCCGGTTTCGAACACAGCGAGCTGTGGTTCCAGTGCTTTAACTTTGGTTCTCTGGTCGCACTGAAAGCAGGAACCCCGGCATGATCGAGTTCGGCAATTTTTATCAGCAAATCGCCAAAAGCCCGCTATCCCACTGGCTGGAAACGCTGCCTGCACAGATTGGTGCCTGGCAACGCGATCAGCACGGTCTGTTTAAGCAGTGGTCCAACGCAGTGGAATTTCTGCCGGAAATCCAGCCGTGGAAGCTCGACCTGCTGCACAGCGTGACGGCTGAAAGCGAAACGCCGCTGAGCGAAGGTCAGGTGAAGCGCATCGATACGCTGCTGCGCCACCTGATGCCATGGCGTAAAGGGCCGTTTTCGCTGTATGGCGTGAACATCGATACCGAATGGCGCTCTGACTGGAAGTGGGAGCGCGTATTGCCGCACCTGTCTGACCTCAGCGGCCGCACCATTCTCGACGTAGGCTGCGGCAGTGGTTATCACCTGTGGCGAATGATTGGCGCGGGCGCACATCTGGCGGTGGGTATCGACCCAACCCAGCTGTTCCTGTGCCAGTTTGAAGCGGTGCGTAAATTGCTGGGTAACGATCAGCGCGCGCATCTGCTGCCGCTGGGCATTGAGCAGCTTCCGGCGTTGAAAGCGTTTGATACCGTCTTCTCAATGGGCGTGTTGTACCACCGCCGTTCACCGCTGGAGCACCTCTGGCAGCTTAAAGATCAGCTGGTCAACGACGGCGAACTGGTGCTGGAAACGTTGGTGGTTGAAGGCGATGAGAATACGGTACTGGTGCCGGGCGATCGCTATGCGCAGATGCGTAACGTCTACTTTATTCCGTCGGCGCTGGCGTTGAAAAACTGGCTGGAGAAGTGTGGCTTCGTTGACGTGCGTATCGCCGATATGAGCGTGACCTCAACCGAGGAACAGCGTCGCACCGAGTGGATGGTCACCGAGTCGCTGGCCGATTTCCTCGACCCGAACGACCCGAGCAAAACGGTTGAAGGCTACCCGGCACCGCTGCGCGCGGTGTTGATTGCGCGTAAGCCTTAACGTTTGCGCCGTTCCCGGCGGCGCTGCGCTTGGCCTGGCTACAGGTTCGTACCCAACGCCGGGGAAATATGACGGCGATTCGCCTGAATATTTCGCTCTGCAACAAGGCGGCGACGCAGCGAGTCCCCGGGAGCGTACATCAGTACGTAACTGGGGCGAGCGAGGAAAGCCAACGCAGTCGCAGAGTGAAATATGACGGCGAAAAAAAGGCCCCTGTTTAATGGGCAGGGGCCTGGTACAAGCAAGCATCATATTGGGCGAATATGACACGCGGTAAAAAACTTTTAGCTACACGTGGCGCTCAATGATTTCCCGCATTGCTGCTACCGCCGCGCCATCGACGGTATAGCGAGAATACTCATCAGCTTCAGGATCCGTTGACATTGAAAGTCCGGAGTTGCGATAACGCATTTCGGAGGGCACCCATTGCCCGGCTGAACTGTGTACTTCTTTAACACCGGCGTCGAGGAACAGAGCAAGGTTGCTCGCTCTTACACCCGCACCAGCCATAATGGTTGGAGTATCCCTTCGACCAATAAGTTCCCGAATTAATAAAATACCTTTTTCCGCCGACGGTTGCTGACCGGAGGTGAGCACCCTCGCAACGCCTAATTCCGCAAGCTGTTCAAAGGCCTGCTGCGGATTCGCACACATATCAAAGGCGCGATGGAAAGTCACCGCCAGTGGGCCAGCCGCGACCATAATCTGGCGCATCCTCGGAATATCCACCTGCCCTTCAGGATTCAGCACGCCAATCACAAAGCCGGGATAGCCCAGCGAGCGAATCTGACGCACGTCTTCCAGCATGGCGGCGAACTCACCGTCGGTATAACAGAAATCACCGCCTCGGGGCCGGATTATCGGGTGGACGGGAATCGTCACCCGGTGACGCGTGGCTTTCAGCACACCGTAAGAAGGTGTCAGGCCGCCCTCAAGCGGTGCCGCACACAGTTCAATACGATCCGCCCCGTTCTGCTGCGCGATAACCGCGCATTCCGTGCTGTAACAGCAGATTTCCAGCAATGCCATAGTTCTCTCCGTTTGATTCAGCGAAAGATCATGCCACCGTTCCCATCTGCAGACCCGGCGTTAGTTCACATTGTTACACTGGCTGCTCACTGGCAACAATTTCTTCAATCGTCCATGGATGAAATTTTATCGTGACCTTCCCGTCGGTAACGGCCATCGTCGGGTTCGGTAGACGTTCGCGTTCGCCTTTTGGTGAACTGGTTTTCACCGAAATGCCCGGCTGGCTCAGTCCGTCATCGGAGAGCAGCGCCAGCGCGCGCGCGTTTAGCCCTTCCGGTGCGCCCGGCAGAACGATTTCAATATGTTCCCAGCCTTCGTGCGGGTAGCGCTTTTCGCCCGGCCACGGCAGCTCAATCACCGTAAACTGCCAGTGGGCCACGCATACCGGCTCCTCAAGTTTGAACAGGCAAATAGGTCGGCCGTTGATGATATTTTCCGACAGCAGCGTGCCACACTGCTCAAACCCGCGACGCCAGCGTTCGGCGGTGGCGTTCTGATGGCAGCGCAGCGAAATATGATCGGCGTTAAGCGGCGTGATATCCAACCCCAGCCGGTGGGAAAGCGCCGCCAGTGCGTCAGTAAAACGTGGGAGATCTGCAGAAATATCCTGCAGTTCCGCGATAGTCTGCCAGTTTGCCATTTCAGCCCTACTCTTATTACATGAAAAGGCTAATCTACCCTGTTGTTCCCTCTGAACCAACCGTTCAGGCGCATGAGCGATTAATCCCTGCTCAGGCAGCGTTTTTTCAAGGCATGAGAGGATGGCCCAGTGCTGACGGCATCAGGCAAATGCAGTATACTCCCGCCTTAATTTATCCACACCCGGCGCTGAACCGAGCAGGTTGCAGCGTCTAAAACGTAAGGTATTCCGGTGAATATTCAGGCTCTTCTCTCAGAAAAAGTCAGTCAGGCCATGATTGCGGCAGGCGCGCCTGCCGATTGCGAACCGCAGGTTCGTCAGTCAGCAAAAGTACAGTTCGGCGACTATCAGGCTAACGGCATGATGGCAGTGGCCAAAAAACTGGGCATGGCACCACGACAACTGGCAGAGCAGGTACTGTCTCATCTCGATCTTAACGGCATTGCTAATAAAGTCGAGATCGCCGGGCCAGGTTTTATCAACATATTCCTCGACCCTGCCTTCCTGGCAGAGCACGTTAGCCAGGCGCTGAAAAGCGACCGTCTGGGCATCGCGCAGCCTGAAAAGCAAACTATCGTCGTGGACTACTCCGCGCCAAACGTGGCAAAAGAGATGCACGTCGGCCACCTGCGTTCCACCATCATTGGCGATGCTGCCGTTCGTACGCTGGAGCTGATGGGCCATAAAGTTATCCGCGCTAACCACGTTGGCGACTGGGGCACCCAGTTCGGTATGTTGATTGCGTATCTGGAAAAGCAGCAGCAGGAAAACGCGGGTGAAATGGCGCTGGCCGACCTCGAAGGTTTCTATCGCGAAGCGAAAAAACACTACGACGAAGACGAAGCGTTCGCCGAGCGCGCGCGTAGCTACGTCGTGAAGCTGCAAGGCGGCGACGAATACTTCCGTAAAATGTGGCGCCAGCTGGTCGACATTACCATGACCCAGAACCAGCTGACCTACGATCGCCTGAACGTCACCCTGACCCGTGATGATGTGATGGGTGAAAGCCTCTACAACCCAATGCTGCCGGGTATCGTAGCGGACCTGAAAGCCAAAGGTCTGGCCGTTGAGAGTGAAGGCGCAACCGTGGTGTTCCTGGATGAGTTCAAGAACAAAGAAGGTGAGCCTATGGGCGTCATCATCCAGAAAAAGGATGGCGGCTACCTGTACACCACCACCGATATCGCCTGTGCGAAATATCGTTACGAAACCCTGCATGCCGACCGCGTGCTGTACTACATCGACTCCCGCCAGCACCAGCACCTGATGCAAGCGTGGACCATCGTGCGTAAAGCCGGTTACGTGCCAGATTCCGTGCCGCTGGAGCACCACATGTTCGGTATGATGCTGGGCAAAGACGGCAAGCCGTTCAAAACCCGTGCTGGCGGTACCGTGAAGCTGGCGGATCTGCTGGACGAAGCACTGGAGCGCGCACGCCGCCTGGTCGCAGAGAAGAACCCGGAAATGCCAGCAGACGAGCTGGAAAAACTGGCCAACGTCGTCGGTATCGGCGCGGTGAAATATGCGGATCTGTCCAAAAACCGCACCACCGACTACGTGTTCGACTGGGACAACATGCTGGCCTTCGAAGGCAACACCGCGCCGTATATGCAGTATGCCTATACCCGCGTACTGTCCGTGTTCCGTAAAGCGGAGCTGGAAGAAAGCGCTATCATCAACGCCGAAGTGACCATCACCGAAGACCGTGAAGCGCAGCTGGCCGCACGTCTTCTGCAGTTCGAAGAGACGCTGAACGTCGTCGCTCGCGACGGTACACCGCACGTGATGTGTGCCTACCTGTACGATCTTGCGGGTCTGTTCTCCGGCTTCTACGAGCATTGCCCTATCCTCTCCGCCGAGAATGAAAGCGTACGTAACAGTCGCCTCAAGCTGGCGCTGCTGACGGCGAAAACCCTGAAGCTGGGTCTGGATACCCTGGGTATCGAAACCGTCGAACGTATGTAATTACTTCGAGTGATATAAAAAAGCCCGCGCATGTCGCGGGCTTTTTTTATTCTCCCGAATGCACCCCGTGTAGGCCTGATAAGCGAAGCGTCATCAGGCGGCCCAGCGCACCTTGCCGGATGGCGGCGTAAACGCCTTATCCGGCCTACGCCCACTGCAATTTGTTACAAATCACAAGGATTGACACATTTTTCCAGAGGGATGGTACATTTTTTATCTGTCATGACGGTGACCGCTCCGTATCATTAGGCGGCTTAAACACTGGGTACCGTAATGACTTTTAGAGACTATGAAGCGGAGCGAAAGCTCTTCCTGCGCCGCGCGCTCGTGGCCTTTGGCCTGGTGGTCGTCTGCTTTGGCATACTGATTTTCAATCTCTACCATCTGCAGGTTGAGGAACATAGCTACTACACCACGCGTTCTGATGCTAACGACATCAAGATGCTGCCGGTTGCGCCAACGCGCGGCATTATCTACGACCGCAACGGTATTCCGCTGGTAAAGAACGTCACCTGGTACGATATCTCCGTCACCCCCTACAAAATCGACGATATGGACGCGCTGCTGCGTGAACTGTCACCCATCGTTGACCTGACCCCTGACGACATTGACCAGTTCCATAAAGCGCTCAAATCCAGCAGCCGCTATCGCCCGGTGGTCTTAAAAAACGCCCTCTCCGACGTTGAAATTGCCCGTTTTTCCGTTAACCAGTTTCGCTTCAGCGGCGTGACGATAGACAGTTATGAAGACCGCCAGTACCCGTACGGCGCTGAACTGGCGCACGTGCTGGGCTATGTGTCGAAAATCAACGATAACGATCTCAAAACGCTGGATAAAGAAGGCATTGCGGAAAACTACGCCGCTGACCATAACATCGGCAAGCAGGGTATCGAGCGTTACTACGAAAACGAGCTGCACGGCAAAACCGGCTACCAGGAAGTGGAAGTCGATAACCATGGACGCATCGTTCGTCTGTTGAAGGACGTGCCGCCGGTCGCCGGTAAAGATATCCACCTGACGCTGGACCTACACCTGCAGGAGTACATCGAAAGCCTGCTGGTCGGCCAACGCGCAGCGGTGCTGGTCGAAGACCCGCACGATGGCTCAGTGCTGGCGATGGTCTCCAATCCCAGCTATGACCCGAACCCGTTTGTGAAAGGCATAAGCTACAAAGATTACAACTCGCTGCTACAGGACAAAGACCTGCCGCTGATTAACCGCGTCACCCAAGGCCTCTACCCGCCGGCTTCGACGGTGAAGCCGTATATGGCGATGTCGGCGCTGCTCGACGGCGTGATCACCCCGCAAACCAGCTTCTTCGGCGCGCCAACCTGGACGCTGCCCGGTACTCAGCGCCACTACCGCGACTGGAAAAAATCCGGCCACGGTATGCTGGACGTCACCAAAGCGATTGAAGAGTCCGCCGACACCTTCTTCTATCAGGTGGCATACATGATGGGGATTGACCGCATCCATAATATGCTCAGCCAGTTTGGCTACGGCAAGCCGACCGGGATCGATCTGGATGAAGAGTACACCGGCCTGCTGCCGAGCCGCAGTTGGAAAGAGAAAGTGCATAAGAAAGCCTGGTACCAGGGTGACACGATTTCCGTCGGCATCGGTCAGGGCTACTGGATTGCCACCCCGATTCAGATGGTGAAAGCGATGGTGGCCCTGCTCAACAATGGCCGCGTGATCCCGCCGCACTTGCTGAAAGATGAAGAGTCCGGCAAGACGATTATTCCGTATCAGCAGCCAGCCAATGAACCGCAGATTGCCAGCGCCGCCTCGCCGTACTGGAATCTGGTACGTCAGGCGATGTTCGGCATGGCCAACGCGCCAAACGGTACCGGCTACAAGTTCTTCCATACTGCGCCTTACGGTATTGCCGCAAAAAGCGGGACTTCACAGGTGTTCAGTTTGAAAGAGAACCAGACCTATAACGCGAAGATGATCCCAACGCGCCTGCGCGACCATATCTTCTATACCGCCTTTGCGCCGTATAAAAATCCGAAGGTGGCCGTTGCGCTGGTGCTGGAGAACGGGGGAAGTGATGGTGTGGTCGCGGCTCCGGTTATGCGCCAAATCCTCGACCATTTATTTGTCCCTCAGGACGGCCCACCGCTGCCGCCGTCCCAGGGTTAAGTTGACGTGAACGTCGGGTGCGTTACTTAGCGCCCGGCGGATACCGCTTCGACGACAACCGGTGATTCATCGTTTTTGAACAGCGGGCTGTTACCCCAACACTCTTCATAACGATGGCCGAC
The DNA here is from genome assembly GCF_000735365.1 of Kluyvera ascorbata ATCC 33433. Taxonomy (GTDB): domain Bacteria; phylum Pseudomonadota; class Gammaproteobacteria; order Enterobacterales; family Enterobacteriaceae; genus Kluyvera; species Kluyvera ascorbata. The sequence goes on from NZ_JMPL01000003.1 coordinate 118,023, forward strand.
CAGGTCTTCTACCACCGCGCGCACTTCCGGCGTGATATCTTCCAGTCTGCCGCCCGCCTTAATACGCGCGACTTCCTGAAGCACCACTTTGTGAGTTTCGCGGTCCAGCTTCATCTGTTTACTGAAGACTATCGCCATCAGCGCCAGCAGCGCCACGCCGCCGCAGAATACCACCGCAATCGCGTTCACCGCGCTTTCGGGCTGGACGTGTGCTTTCGACTGGAAGCCGTAGTAGCTCAGAATAGCCCCCATTACAAACACAATAATCGAGCGCAGAATCTTGCCGGAGAAAGTCATCGCCCCGGCGTAAATCCCCTCGCGGCGACGGCCGGTATAAACTTCATCCACGTCGGCCAGGAAGGTGTAAACCGTCCACGGAATGTAGTACACGCCGCCGGTACCCAGACCGAAAAGAATCGTTATCCCAAACATCAGAATGGTCGCCAGATGCACCGGCAGATGGAAGAACCACAGTGAGGTATAGAGGAAGACGGCGAAAATCACGATGCAGAGCGCAATAATGTACGGCTTGCTGAAGCCTTTTTTCACGCACAGACCGATAAACAGCGCGGTGGAGATCAGCTGCAGGATAGAGTTCAGGCTGTTCAGCCCTGCCACCATCGCCGGGTCGTGCTGCAGTACGAAAATAACAAAGTAGGTAAAGATAGACGCGAACAGCCACTCGGCGCCAAAACCGCACAGATACATGCCGAGGTGCTTACGGAACACGCGCAGGTAGAAGGTAGAGCGCATGTCTTTCGCCAGCGACACAAGCGTTTGCAGCAGGGTCGATTTGACCTGAGCTTCCGGTTCTTCTTCACGCGGACGCTCCCAGCTGTTGTACCACAGGCATGCTACCGCCGCGATGAGGATCGCGCCGTAGGTCAGGCCGGTCAGGAAGAACGGCGTAGCGGAGTCTTTACCGTAGATGAGGATAAACTGCCCTGGAATAAATGCGGCGAGGAAGTTGGCCAGCTTGCCGAAAATGGCTTTATAGCCGGTCAGCTTCGATCGCAGGGCGAAATCATCGGTCATTTCGGTGGCCAGCGTTTCGTATGGCACCATCACCGAGGTGTAGATAATCTCAAACATCACGTAGGTGGCGAGGTAGTACCAGAAGCTCAGCCCTTCCACCCACAGCAGCGGGTAGAACATCATTAATGGGATGCCGATAAGCAGGAAGAAACGGCGGCGGCCAAAGCGTTTGCCCAGCGCGGTTTTACCAAAATTATCGGTGAGATACCCCATCAGCGGGTTACTGATGGCGTCAATGACGCTGGCTACGGAGAAAATGAACGCTGCCTCAATCAGCGTCAGACCACAAAATGTGGTATAGAAGTACAGAAGCCACGCGCCGCTGATCGCCAGCGCGCCGCTCCCCAGGAGGTTTCCGCCTCCGTATGCCAGTTGATGGCGCAGATTGACAGGTCTTCCCTGCAGCCCGTGGGGGGCTGAAGCCGCATTTCTTGCCATAAAAATAAACCTCGTGTTTTATAATTTTGAAACACTGTTTTTATATTCTTATGATGAATGATGAAATGTGAGCTATATCACCAATGTCATTACGGCTATTAGCCATACGCAAGGAATGGGATCTGGTTAAAATTTTTTTATAACCAAAAGTAAAAAATAACAACTTTGTTTGATTGAAAGGGCAATAAAAAACCCGGCCATCTGCATAGCCGGGTTTTCAAAGCGCTAAAGGTTAGAAGAACTTACGCAGATATTCCGTCAGGCACAAAATCGCCATTGCCTGGCCGTACGGCATAGAGGTCAACGGGATTTCACGATAGAAATCGAGGTTTGAGCCCATCCCGGTGCCGAAGGACGTTTGCAGCAGTTCCCCTTCCGGCGAAACGTGCTTCACGATGCCCTTAATGGCTTTCTCCGCGACGACGGCATATTCCTGACCAACATAGCGTTTACGTACCGCTTTCAAAATACCGTAGGCAAAACCGGCGGTCGCCGAGGCTTCCAGGTAAGAATTCGGGTCATCCAGCAGCGTATGCCACAGGCCGCTGTCGTCCTGACATTTCGCCAGCGCGGCAATCTGCGCATTCAGCACCTGCACCAGATAACGACGCACCGCGTTGTTCTCCGGCAGATCCACCAGCTCAAGGAAGTCTGGGATCACGATGGTCAGCCAGCTATTACCGCGCGCCCAGCGGGCGTTGGCAAAGTTATGGTTCCCTTCGTAGTTCCAGCCGTGGAACCACAGTCCGGTTTCTCTATCCATCAGGTTCTGCACGTGCAGCAGGAACTGATATACCGCTTCTTCAACGTAGTCCGGACGATTCAGCAGCTTGCCAATTTTTGCCAGCGGCAGAACGGTCATCATCAGGGTGTCATCCCACATCTGCTGATGGTTTTCTTCCGCGAGCGTAATATGCTGCATGCCGCCGTGATCGGTGCGCGGCATCTCGTTCATTGCCCACTCAGCCCAGGTTTCCAGCCATGGCAGATACGCCGGATTACGCGTTTCTTCATAGCGATAGGCGAGCGTCAGGAACGGCGCCATGGTGTTGACGTTTTTAGTGGTCGCGCCTTCGGCAAAGCGGTCGGCAAACCAGCTATCGATGATGTCGCGCATGGCGACATCGCCGGTCTGCTGATAGTACTGATAGATGCCATACAGCCCCACTCCGTGCGTCCATTCCCAGCCTGCCCAGCCTTTGGTATCGATGACGCGACCATCGTCCAGGCGCAGCAGAAATTGACCTGTCTCATCCTTGATATTCACCAGATTGTTCGTCACCGTCTGAATCAAGGCTTTCAGCTCTTCCCGGGAGATAAAACGCTCCGGCTGACGTAATAATGGGCTATGTTTGACGGGCCAAACTTTCATATTTCTAACCTCTGTTGTAAGTCGAATTCAATGTTGCCGCCTGCTTCAGTGAAGGTGCAGCAGGTTTATTGCGATTCAGATAACCAATATTGTTGTTGCCCCACAGGCACTCATACGGCATACCGGCCAGCATCTCTACGGTGGCACGAGCCTGCGGCGCGACGCTCTCTGGTACTACATGGCCTGCTTCACGCATTTTTGCCGTTTCTTCGCGCAGCACGCCGTGAGTGGTCAGATTCAGTTTAAAGCGCAGAGAAACCAGGAAGCCCAGCGCCAGCACGATGATGGTACCCATGCTGAGGATCATCAGAATGGTATGGCTCACCTCAGCAGGCTGTGTTTTCTGCCCGGAAACAAAGCCAGAAAGCTGCATGATGATCCCCACCAGCATCACGGCACCCGCCTGAGAAGCCTTACGCGTCAGGGTCATGATGCCCGCGAAGATACCTTCACGGCGCTGACCGGTGACCACTTCATCCACATCGGCAATATAGGTGTAGGTGTTCCACGGCACGTAGTTGATGCCACCACGGCCCAGACCCGCAATGGCGGAAATCAGCAGCAGCAGCGAATAGATATCGCTCAGTCCGGCATAGTAAAGCGCAGCGTAAGAGAAGGAACCCAGGCCAAACAGAACCACCACCATGCGGTAAGACGGCGCCGGTCCAAAGCGAATGCACAGCGGGATCATGGCAATAACCGCGATGAACTGGAAGATAGCCATGGTGCCCAGCAGGTTAGAGGCCACTGAAGCTTCCTGCATCAGCACAAACACCACGTAGTAGGTAAAGACGGCGTTAAACACGTCCTGAGCGATATAGCCGCCAAGATACATACCCAGATGCTGGCGGAAAATCTTAATGCGCAGCGTCGAGGAGAG
>NZ_JMPL01000004.1 GCF_000735365.1 Kluyvera ascorbata ATCC 33433
TACGGCTGCTGACCCTTCCGCTGCCGAACCGCTGACCGATACCGACGGGAACTGATTGAACTGCTGAATAAACGGCGCACCGACGGTTGGCGTTACGGTGACCAGGTTGCTCAGGCGCACCCGCTCACCCTGGTTACTGCGCACAAACAGTTCGCTGATTTGCTCGGCGCGCTCGCGCCACTGCATCTCGTTTTGCATCACCACGTGGTAGACGCGGTTGTTGATACTAAAGTCGCCAGCGCGCGCGCCACCAAAGGCCGTTTGCAGGCTGTTAAAGATGCGAGAAACCGGCACGTCCAGCCTGGCGGCCTGGTCGCGGTCAACGGTTAAGGTCAACTGCGGAACGTTACTGCTCCAGGTGGTGAACACACGGCTAAGCTGCGGATGCTGGTTGGCCTTCATCAGAATGGCGCGCGTCACTTGCTCCAGTTCGGCAGGCGTTTGCCCGGCCTGCGCCAGAATACGCAGGTCGAAGCCCGCAGCGCTGCCAAGGCCCGGAAGCGTTGGCGGCGCAAACAGCATAATGTTGGCTTCCGGCATCGCCATCAACTGATGCTGAAGCTCGCCCATCACCGTCTCCAAAGGTGCACGCTGCGACCAGTCTTTCAACATCAGCGAGATAAAGCCGCCGTTTGAGGCGCTGGTGCCGCTCAGAATGCTAAAGCCAGACACCTGAATCACATCCTCTACCGCCGGATGCGCGCCCAACAATTCGCGCGCCTTCGCCATCACCGCTTCGGTTCGCTCAAGCGAAGCAGACTCTGGCAGTTGAACGTTGGCAAACACGTATCCCTGATCTTCCTGCGGCAGGAAGCCTTTCGGCATGCTGGTAAAGCTGAACGCCACCAGCAGCGCGGCGAGCAAGGTGCCCGCTACCGCCACCAGCGGACGACGGTTCATCCACGCCACCAGCTTGCCGTAGCCGTCGCGGGTGGCATTCAGCCCGAGGTTAAACCACTGAAAGAAACGGGCGGGCTGCTTGAGACGAGGACGCAGCAGCAGCGCGCACAGCGCTGGGGTCAGCGTCAGCGCCACAATGCTGGAGAGCGTCACCGCCGTGGAGAGCGTCACCGCAAACTGGCGATACAGCTCACCGACAATACCCGGCAGCATCGCTACCGGAACAAACACCGCCAGCAGCACCAGGGTGGTGGCAATCACCGGTCCGGCAATCTGGCGCAGCGCCAGCCCGGTAGCTTCCAGGCGGTTCATCCCTTCCGCCATGTGCCCTTCGACGCTTTCCACCACTACGATGGCGTCATCCACCACCATGGTCAGCGCCAGAATAATGGCGAACAGGCTGAGCGTGTTGGCGCTGTAACCCAGCAGGTAGAGCACGGCAAACGTCCCCACCAGCGACACCGGGATCGCCAGCGCCACAATCAGCGTGGCGCGCAGGCTTTGCAGGAACAGGGAAACCACCGCCACAACCGCCAGCAGCGTCAGCGCCAGCGAGGTACCAATCTCTTTAATCGTCGCCGCCACAAAGCGGGTGGTGTCAAACTTCACTTCCCACATCAGATCCGCCGGGAAGCGGCTTTGCAAACGGGTCAGTTCATCCTGCACCACCTTTGCTACCTGTAACGCATTGGCGGTTGGCGTGGGGTAAATCCCCATATACGCCGACTCCACGCCGTTAAGCTGAGCGCTGGAGCTATAGCTGCGCGCGCCAAGCTCAATGGTTGCTACGTCAGACAATCGCACCAGTTGGCCCTGCTCACCGCTACGCACCACGATGCGGCGGAACTCGTCGGCGTCGGTCAAACGCCCCAACCCGTTAATGGTCAGCGTCTGCTGCTGGCCATTAAATACCGGCGGCGTACCGATTTGCCCGGATGCCCCCTGCACGTGCTGCTCGTTGAGCGCCTGGGCGATATCTTCACTGGTGATATTCATCGCGTTCATGCGATCCGGACGCAGCCAGATGCGCATGCTGTAGTCGCGCGCGCCAAACATCTGCACCTGACCGACGCCCGGCAGACGCGCCAGCGCTTCACGCACCTGGGTGCTGGCGTAATTGCTTATCTGTAAGGAGGAGAGCGAGCCTTTTGGGGAATAGAGACTAACCCCCATGAGCAGGTTGCTGGCGCGTTTACGCACCTGCACACCGTTTTGCTGCGCTTCGGTTGGTAGCTGCGCGACCGCCTGGGAGACGCGGTTTTGCACATCAATCGCCGCCATGTCCGGGTCGGTTCCGGCTGCGAAGGTCAGGTTCAGGCTGTAGCCACCGTCGTCTGAGCTGGTCGACTCCATATAGAGCATATGGTCAACGCCGTTCAGCTGTGTTTCCAGCGGCGCGGCAATGGCTTCCGCCACATCCTGCGCGCTGGCGCCTGGCCAACTGGCGCTGACGTTAACCACCGGCGGAGTGATTTGCGGGTACTGCTCCACCGGAATGAGCTTTAGCGCCACCGCGCCAACAAAGGTCATCAGCAGCGCAATCACCATCGCGAAACGCGGGCGACGAATAAAGAACGTCAGCATGCTCTCTCCTTACTTAATTCAGCAGCGTGACGGAGGCACCGTCGGTCAGACGCTGGGCGCCTTCGGTGACAACGCGCTCACCCGCTGTTAACCCCTGCGCGACCGCAAAGGTTTGTCCTTGCTGGCCATCCAGCGACAAACGACGCTGCCCGGCCTTGTTTTCTGGCGTCACGACCCAGCTAAAGTAGCCCTGCGCGTCCTGCTGTACCGCTGCCGCTGGGATCATCACCCGTTCGGCGGCCTCCTGCTGGCGCAGGGTGACCGAAACGTTACCGCCCGGCAGCAATCGATGCTGCGGGTTAGCAAACTCCGCGCGTATCGTCACGCTGGCGGTGCGAGCATCAATACGATTGTCGACCGATGTCAGGACGCCATCTTCACGCTGGCCATCGAGGGTAATTTGCGCCAGCCACGCCGCCTTCAGCGCACGGATATCCGCATGCTGCCCGGCTTTGGTGTAGAACGCCGACTCATCCAGCGCGAAGCTCACGCGGATAGGATCCAACTGCACCACGTCTGCCAGCACGCCGCTGGCTGGGTTAACCAGCGTACCGACGTGAAACGCGCTATGGCCCATGCGCCCGCTAACCGGCGCGGTGATACGGGTGTAATCGAGGGTAATTTGCTGTGCAGAAATCCGGGCTTTTGCCTGCTCAACGGCAGCGGCCGCCACGTCGCGCTGCATCTGCGCGTTATCAACATCGTTGCGGCTGATGGCCTGGCTGGTGTTCAGACTCTGATAGCGCGAGAGCAACTGCTGTGCCTGACGCAGTGAGGCCTGCGCACTTTTGAGCTCCGCCTGCGCCAGCGCTAACGCCGCGCGGGGTTGAGCATCATCGAGGGTAAACAAGAGGTCACCTTTATTGACCTCCTGTCCATCCTGGAAATGGCGCTTCACGATGGCACCTTCGGTACGGGCGCGAATTTCAACGGCGTGAATAGCCTCTACGCGCCCCGGCACCTGACGCTCAGCGGCGTGTGGTGCCTGCTCAACGGTAATCACACGAACCGGTACCGAAGCCAGGGCCGGTGCGCAGGTGGCCAGGCCGCAGGCCAACAGGGCGAGGCGGAAGGTTTTTCTCATGGGGAAGTCCTTGCAGGGCAAGGCCCCCCTCCGACTGGAGAGGGGCTTATCAATTACGATGTGGTTTTACGGAAACGGCGGGTCAGACGTTTTTCCACTTCAACCACCAGGAACATCGCCACACCAATCACCAGCGTGATACCCCAGTAGCGCAGCGGCAGCGCTTCAGTGCCGAACAGCGTCTGCATCAGCGGCAGGTAGATAATCGCCATCTGGAGCAGAAGCAGCACGCCGGTCACCAGCCAGATGCCTTTGTTCTTCAGCAGACCGCTGTTCAGGGAGAAGCGGTCGCTGCTGCGGCAGTTAATCATGTAGACCCACTGCGCGGTTACCAGCATCTGTAACAGCACGGTGCGCACGAACTCGGCGCTGTGGCCGCGCGGTGCCAGCCAGGCCTCAAGGATAAAGGCGGCAATGGCAATCATCGAACCGACGAAGGCGACGCGCCAGACGGCAAAGGCATCCATCACGTGCTGGCCGGTTTTACGCGGCGGACGGTTCATCACGTTACGCTCAGCGGCTTCAAACGCCAGGCCAAAGGAGAGCGTGGCGGAGGTCGCCATGTTCATCCACAGAATCAACACCGGGGTGAGCGGGATGATATTGCCCGCCAGCAGGGCGATGATAATCAGCAGCCCCTGCGCCAGGTTGGTTGGCATAATGAACAGAATCGTCTTCTTCAGGTTGTCGTATACGCGACGCCCTTCTTTCACCGAACTGGCGATGGTCGCAAAGTTGTCATCGGTCAGAACCATGTCGGCGGCCTCTTTGGTCACCTCGGTGCCTTTAATACCCATGGCGATACCGACATCTGCCTGACGCAGCGCTGGCGCATCGTTCACGCCGTCGCCGGTCATGCCGACGATTTCGCCGTTCTCCTGCAACGCTTTCACCAGGCGCAGCTTATGCTCCGGGCTGGTACGCGCGAAAATGTCGTACTCCAGCGCCGCTTTTGCCAGCTCGGCGTCATCCATGTGCTCCAGCTGGTAGCCGGTCATTGCTTCGCTGCTGTTGCGGATCCCCAGCATCTGGCCAATGCTCATGGCGGTCTGCGGGTGATCGCCGGTGATCATCTTCACGCGGATCCCTGCATTCTGGCAGGTATGAATCGCATCAACCGCTTCCGGGCGCGGCGGGTCCATCATCCCGGCAATGCCGAGGAAGATAAGACCTTCCTGCAGGTCGCTGTGGTCGAGGGTTTTCGCCCCCGGCGCGGCTGGCTTAGTGGCCGCTGCCACCATGCGCAGACCCTGGCTGGCAAAGCGCGCCATTTCCGCTTCCCAGTAGCTACGCTCGAACGGCGTAACGCCGCGGGCGGTCTGCTGCTGCTGGCACAGTGCAAAGAGCACGTCCGGTGCACCGGTGACCATCACCACTTCTTCGTCATCCAACTGGAAGTGGGTAGACATGTACTTGTACTGCGAGTCGAACGGGATCTTGGCAATCAGCTGGGTACGCAGCGGCTCAAGGTTGGCTTTGGCCGCCAGCACCTTCAGTGCGCCTTCGGTTGGACCGCCGGTAATGCCCCAGTGGCCCTGCGCGTCCTGAATCAACTGGCTGTCGTTACACAGGTCGATGGTACGCAGATACTTCTCCAGCACGGTGTACGGCTGTACGTTGACCGGCTCGTTGCTGCCTTCCAGGTAAATGCTGCCGTGCGGCTCGTAGCTGTTGCCGTCCACACGGTAGCAGCTGTCGGCGGTGATAATCGCCTTCACGGTCATTTCGTTCATGGTCAGAGTGCCGGTTTTATCCGAGCAGACCACGGTCATCGCGCCCAGGGTCTCGACGGTTGGCAGCTTGCGGATGATCGCCCGCTTACGCGCCATCGCCTGTACACCCAGCGACAGGATAATCGAGATAATGGCTGGCAGACCCTCAGGTACCGCGGCAACCGCGAGGCTAATCAGCGACAGCAGCAGTTCGCCCAAAGGAATGTCGCGCAGCGCCATGCTGAAGACAAACAGCGCGCCCATCATCGCCAGGATAATGGCGAAAATCGCTTTGCCGAGCTTGTCCATCTGCACCAGCAGCGGCGTACGGTGCTTTTCGATACCGGCCATCATCTGGTTGATGTGACCCAGTTCAGTCTCCTGTCCGGTCGCCACGACCACGCCTATGCCGCCACCGGCGCTGACGGTGGTGCCGGAGAACACCATATTGGTACGGTCGCCGAGCGGCAGTTCACCGTGCAGCGCATCGGTGTGCTTATCCACCACGGTGGACTCACCGGTCAGAATCGCTTCTTCCACGCGCAGGTTGTGCGCTTCAATCAGACGCATGTCCGCAGGAATTCGGTCACCCGCGCGCAGTACCACGATATCGCCCGGCACCAGTTCGGTGGTTGCCACCGTCTTATGGCTACCGCCGCGAATCGCTCGCGCGTCGCTGGATAGCATATTGCGGATACTTTTCAGCGATTTCTCCGCGTTGCTCTCCTGGATGTGACCAATCAGGGCGTTAATCACCGTCACACCAAGAATGACAAAGGTATCGACCCAGTGCCCCATCACGGCGGTCAGCGCCGCCGCGGCCAACAGGACATAAATCAGTACGTCGTTGAAGTGTGCCAGAAAGCGCAGCCACGCGGGCTTGCCCTTTTTCTCCGGCAGCGCGTTCGGGCCATAGGTGTTCAGACGCTCGGCCGCATCGTCCATGCTCAGGCCGTCAGGCTGGCTATTCAGATGCGACAGCACCTGCTCGGTGGTCTGCTGGTAGGCGTGCTCATGTGGGTCATAGCCCGCGTGCGGCACGTTTTTATTGTTCATCATTTTCGACATGATAGGTTTCCTTTTAAATTCCTGCTAACGGAAAGCCTGAATTCACTTTCTGGCCAAGGCGACGTCATTGAATAATATCGACGAGCAAAAAATATTTATTAAGCCAAAATATTTTTTGCTTTTTAAATTTCAAAATGACATTAAGTTGATTTACTAATATTAATATTACAGAATGTTCCTAAACCCCATCTAAACGAGGTCATTATGTTTGGAATCTACAGAGGACGCCGCCTGGCGCTGTACATCGCGCTGGCTATCGTGATTGCCACGCTGGTTGGATATAGTACTTATACTTTTGTAAAATTATTATCATGAGCATGACGTTAATTTACGAAAGCTATATTTAATTTAAACCAGAACATTATTTCACTTCTCGGCATGCGATTATTATCGTAGGTCTGGTTATTTATTTTAATTATTCGATAAAAGATCTGTTTAATTAGAAACATTGCGTTCCATTAAAAATTACCGGACAATAATATCTTTAACTAAAGATTAACATGATATGAAGCATCCGCTCGAATCCCTGATGACCGCCGCCGGTATTTTATTGCTGGCGTTCCTCTCCTGCCTGCTGCTGCCCGCACCGTCGCTAGGGCTGACGCTGGCACAGAAGATGGTTGAGACCTTCCATTTTATGGATCTAAGTCAGTTTTACACCGTGCTGTTTTGCGTGTGGTTTCTGGCGCTGGGGACGATTGAGTATCTGGTGATTCGCTATGTGTGGCGGCGCTGGTTTTCGCTGGCGGATTGAATGCGGCGATTCCCCGGCGTCGCTGCGCTCGGCCGGGCTACGGGGCATGAGATTGTTTTGTAGCCCGGGCGAGGCGTTTACGCCGACCCTGGGGCGGAATCAATGCGTCTGCGGACGATGATTCTCTTTGCGGTAAGCACCCGGCGACTGATGAAACGTGCGGGTAAAAATGCGGGTAAAGGTTTGCTGGGAATCAAACCCATACTTCAGACAAATGTCATAAACCTTTTGATTGGTCGTACACAGCTCATCTGCCGCCAGATGAAGCTTCCGGTGGCGAATGTAACGCCCCAGACTCTCCCCTTTATGTTGCAGGAAAATGCGCTGTAAATGCCATTTCGAGTACCCTGCCCGACGGGCAATTTCATCAATGCGCAGTGGCTGATGCAGATTATCGTCAATCCATTCGACCAGTGTGTCGACAACCTGAGTGGCTAATTCGGTCATACACCCCTTCCCCCTCGTTTAACTACAGCCGGTGGTTATTCCCACCAGGCACGGAATGTTTGTGTTGAATCAGCAAGCCATACCGGCTCGCCCTGCATCGGCGTTAACAGCCGATACGCTTTGTCTTTGCTGGCCTGTACCAGACGTTTGTACGGGTCGTCCCAGGTATGTTTTGCCAACACGAAGCGCCCGGCATGTCCCGGCAGCACGCGCTGGGCGTTAAGGTCTGCCGCCGCCTGCGCCGTTTGTTCCGGCATCATGTGGATGTAGCGCCAGTCCTGGTCGTACTGACCGTCTTCCATAATGGCAACGTCAACGCGGCCAAACTGCTCACCAATCGCTTTAAAGTGCGGGCCGTAGCCGGTGTCGCCGCTGTAATAAATGTTCTGTGTAGGCGTCACAAACATAAAGCTCGCCCACAGCGTCTGGTTACGCTTCAGCCCGCGGCCAGAGAAGTGACGCGCAGGCAGCACGTGCACGCTCAGCGCATCGCTGATGGTGACGCTTTCCTGCCAGTCGGCCTCGCTAATCACCTCGTCTTTCATCCCCCAGTAACGCAGGTGAGAACCTACACCCAGCGGCACCACGGCACGTTTGATCTTCGGCATCAGCCCCTTAATGGTGGCGTAGTCGAGATGATCGTAATGATCGTGAGAGATAATCAGCAGGTCTATCTCCGGCATGTTCTCGGCGCGCCACGGGTAGTTACCGGGGAACGCTTTATTCAGAAAAGAGAACGGCGCGGCATAGTTGCTGAATACCGGGTCAATCAGAATGCGCTTGCCAGACAGCTGCAAATACCATGAGGAATGGCCGAGCCAAATCATGGTGTCCTGCCCCAACGGCAGGCTGGCGAGATCGGTCGGGACCATCGGCAGCGGCTGGGTTGGACGGGCATTTTCACGTTTGGCGGTTAAAAACTCCCACCACGCCATCACCATGTTTTTGTCACCGGTAAAGCTAGGCGTTGGCAAGGCGTTCTGGAACGCGCCGTCACGGTAGTTCGGCGAACGTTCAATCTGACTTTTTTCAACCCCTTGCGGTGCCTGGCCAAAACCGGCGTTCAGGACGAAAGGTAAACTTGCGGCACTGGCAATAAGCATGATGGCAACCACACTGATGATAAAAGGTTTCATATCCTGACCCTGGACCAGCTTCATCCAGGAAGCCACACTAAAAAGGTTGATTATGAGTGAGTAGGCACTCATTATAGAAAGACGGGGAAAAAATCGTCAAGCAATTTTCAAAATTTGACAATCGACGTTGAAGTCCCTGGGGTCGGCATGTTTCAATCACGTTTTTTTACAGTCAGAGAGGTAAAGTGTAGTGGCTCGTCCGAAGAGTGAAGATAAAAAACAAGCGTTACTGGAAGCTGCCACCAGCGCCATTGCCCAATCCGGCATTGCCGCATCAACTGCGCTGATTGCGCGCAGCGCGGGGGTTGCAGAGGGCACGCTGTTTCGCTATTTCGCCACCAAAGACGACCTGCTTAATGCGCTTTATCTGCATCTGAAAACCGGCCTCTGCGAAGCAATGAAGGCCGGTCTGGTGGAAACCGAATCGCCAAAAGCGTTCACGCATGGCATCTGGAATAGCTACATCGATTGGGGCGTGCGCAATCCTATCGGGCATCACGCGCTACGACGCATGGCGGTAAGCGAAAAAATTACCGAAGAGACCATCACCCAGGTGAGAGCGATGTTCCCAGAGCTGCAAAAGCTCTGCCAGCGCTCGGTGCGCCCGGTGTTTATGTCCGATGACTTCCGCGCCTTTGGCGACGCGCTGTTCCTGTCGCTGGCGGAAACCACCATTGAATTTGCCAGCCGCGAACCGCAGCGCGCCGATAAGCTCAAAGCGTTAGGCTTCGAAGCGATGTGGCTGGCCCTGGCCGAAGGTGACTAATGGACGGTAAAACGCTGCATGAACGGGCGCACGAGTTTGCGCTGACCCTGCCCTTCTCTGACATCTACTGGCCTTTCGGGCCGGAGTACGATGTTTTCATCGTGGAAGGCAAAATGTTTATGCTCAAGGCTTACCTACGCGGCGAGCCTATCATCAACCTGAAGGTTGACCCGGAGCAATCGCTGCTGCACCAGGCCATCTACCCGCACATTAAGCCGGGCTACCACATGAACAAAAAGCACTGGATTTCGGTCTATCCCGGCGATGAAATCACCGTGGACCTGCTCAATAGCCTGATTGAAGATTCGTGGAATCTGGTGGTTAATAAACTGCCAAAACGGGTGCAACAGCGCGTCCGTCCCGTCTGATTTTCTGCGAAATGCGATAAGTGTTATCGCATTTTACACCCTTCTCATTTGTGACATGGCGCGGTAACCTGCCTGGATTCAACGCACCGATTCGCGGTGCCTTTAATCATTCAGGAGTGTTTATGGATATCGTTTCCGTTGCTAAAGCGCGCTATTCCACCAAGGCCTTTGACGCCAGCAAAAAGCTGACCGCTGAGCAGGCTGCCAGTCTGAAAACCCTGCTGCGCTTTAGCCCGTCCAGCACCAACTCCCAGCCGTGGCACTTTATCGTCGCCAGCACCGACGAAGGCAAAGCGCGCGTCGCCAAATCTGCCGCGGGCGGCTACGTGTTCAACGAACGCAAAATGCTGGATGCTTCCCACGTAGTGGTGTTCTGCGCGAAAACCGCGATCGACGATGCCTGGCTGGAAAAAGTAGTGGATCAGGAAGATGCCGATGGCCGTTTCGCCACACCGGAAGCCAAAGCGGCTAACCACAAAGGCCGCACCTTCTTCGCCGACCTGCACCGTAAAGAACGTCACGACGACGCGCAGTGGGCAGCCAACCAGACCTACCTGAACGTGGGTAACTTCCTGCTGGCGATGGGCGCAATGGGCCTGGACGCAGTCCCTATTGAAGGCTTCGACGCCGACATTATGGACGCAGAATTTGGCCTGAAAGAGAAAGGCTTCACCAGCCTGGTCGTAGTACCGGTTGGGCATCACAGCGTGGAAGACTTCAACAAAGCGCTGCCAAAATCTCGTCTGCCGGAAGAAGCGGTGATTACCGAGATCTGATTTAGCTTTAGTGTCTTCCCGGCGGGGCTTCACTTGGCCGGGCTACAACATTCGAGTAGCCCGGCGAAGAGCCGCCGGGATCGTCTCCGTACTACAACCTCGCTAACACCCCTTCCCCGACTTCATCTACCGGTAAATAGACCAGCAAACGCGAGCCGTTGCGCGGCGCGGAGTACCAGTACATCTGCTGGAGCTGAAATTCGCCGAACTCGGGATGGCGGAACGTTTTAATCTGATTTTCGACGCCGCGGACTTCGTAGCGCTGGTGCCAGAGCGCTTCAAACTCGGCAGAGGCGGCAAAGAAGCGGGCGAGCTTATTCTCCCACGCCGGTTCCCCCCGGTGCTCGGCCATCGCGGCGCGGAAATAGGAGACAAAATTGCCCATCACGTCGGGATTGGCCAGACGGCTACGCCAGCCAGGGTGGGTCAGATACAGGTAGATACAATTTCGTTCATCTTCGGGGATGAGGGAAAAATCAACGCCCATCAGCCGACAAAACGCGTCATTCCACGCCACGATATCGAAGTTCGGTTTCTGAATGCTGGCCGGTTGAGGCAGCAGACTGTCCAGCATACGGCGCGTGCCGGGGCTGATCCCCTCGCACTGGGGTACATTTAAAGATTCCAGCGGCGTTAATCCCGCCAGCACAAACAGATGGCGCGTTTCCAGCTCGCTGCACTGGAGCGCTTCGGCGACCGCTTGCATTACCGCCACCGACGGATTAACCTCGCGCCCCTGCTCAAGCCAGGTATACCAGGTCACGCCAACGTCCGCCAGCATCGCCACCTCTTCGCGACGCAGGCCAGGCGTGCGCCGCCGCCCGCTACGCGGTAGCCCTAACCGCTGCGGGTCGAGACTTTCCCGTCGCGCCCGAAGAAATGCACCCAGCTGCTTACGGCTATCCATCTGCCGTGTCTGCAATACGTCCATTTCACTGTCGCTGATGAGGCTCATGGTATCTCCAGCATAGTAGTGCCAGTACCAGTATAACCAGGAACTGGTACCCGTTTATTTAATCAGGGATGCTACGTCCAATCGCTGAATGACGCAATGGAGTCACCATGAAAACGTCTGCTGTTTCACCCGGTCGCGCGGGGCTTTTCCTGCTGCTTACCGGCCTGATGTTGCCCCAAATCGATACCTCGATTACCAACGTCGCCCTGGATTCCATCACCGAGTCACTGCACGCCAGCCCCACCCAGCTTGAGCTGATTGTGGCGCTGTACGGCGTGGCGTTTGCCGTCTGTCTGGCGATGGGCAGCAAACTTGGCGACAACTACGGTCGCCGCCGCCTGTTTATGTGGGGCGTGGCGATTTTTAGCCTCGCTTCGTTGCTGTGCGGCGTTTCTAATTCGATTACCGCACTGCTTGCCGCCCGTACCCTTCAGGGGGCAGGCGCGGCGCTTATCGTGCCGCAGATCCTCGCCACCCTGCACGTCACGCTGAAAGGTACTGCGCACGCCAGGGCCATTAGCCTCTACGGCGGCATTGGCGGCATTTCGTTTATCGTCGGGCAGATGTTCGGCGGCTGGCTGGTGTCGGCAGATATCGCTGGGATGGGCTGGCGTAACGCCTTCTTTATCAACGTGCCAATTGGCCTGCTGGTACTGGCCTTTAGCCGCCGCTACGTGCCGGAAACCCGCCGCGATGAACACTCAACCATCGATTGGCAGGGCACTTTTAGCCTCGGGCTTATCCTCTGCTGCCTGCTATTCCCGATGGCACTGGGGCCGGAGTTGCACTGGCCGTGGTCAATGCGTCTGATGCTGCTGGCGATTATTCCGCTGCTGTTCTGGATGCGCGCCATCGCGTTGCGCAAAGAGCAGCGCGGCGAGCACCCGCTGCTACCGCCACGCCTGCTGCAGCTTGCCAGCATTCGCTTCGGCATGGTAATTGCGCTGCTGTTCTTCAGCGCCTGGTCCGGGTTTATGTTCTGCATTGCGCTGACCATGCAGTCCGGCCTTGGCATGGCGCCGTGGCAGTCCGGAAACAGCTTTATCGCCCTTGGCGTGGCCTACTTCCTGTCGGCAATGTACGCGCCGAAGCTGATTGCGCGCCACAGCATGGGACGCATTCTGGTCGCCGGGTTAGTGGTACAAATTAGCGGCCTGCTGCTGCTGATGGAGACCTTCCACCACTACGGCCAGGCCACCACCACGCTGACGCTGGTGCCCGCCACGGCGCTGATTGGCTACGGTCAGGCGTTGATTGTGAACTGCTTCTATCGCGTGGGAATGCGCGATATCACCGCCAACGACGCGGGCGCTGGCAGCGCGCTGCTGAGTACGCTGCAACAGGCGACGTTAGGGCTTGGTCCGGCGGTATTTGGCTCACTGCTGTTAATGCTGATGCGTAATCATCACGGTAGCTATCCGCAGGCGATGATCGGTTTTCTCGGCGTGGAGGCGGTGATGATGCTGCTGCTGGCGGTGATTGCCATTGGCCTACGTCATCACTTAAACCGTAGCCCGGCGATGGTAACCTCCTGATTATTAAGTTCCTGTATAGCTGTTTGCATATTATAGCTAGCCTGGTCATTATTAAAGACTGGCTATATAGGAGACGTTATGCAGGAACTCATTTCCCAGATAGAAGAGATGGGCATTGAAATAAACCATACCAATTCGCTTGTGATCATCTTTGGTATTATTTTTCTCACTGCCATCATTGTTCATCTGATTTTACACCGTCTGGTGCTGCGCACTTTCGAAAAACGCGCGCAGGCCAGCAGCCATTTATGGCTGCAAATCATCACGCAGAATAAGCTGTTTCACCGACTGGCGTTTACGCTGCAAGGGATCATTGTCAACGTGCAGGCCGTGCTGTGGCTGCAAAAAGGCAGTGAAGCAGCGGAAATATTAACCACGGTGGCGCAGCTGTGGGTCATGCTATATGCCCTGCTGTCATTCTTCTCGCTGCTGGACGTTATTTTCAATCTGTCGCAGAAACTCTCCTTCTCTTCTCAGCTTCCGCTGAAAGGCATATTTCAGGGCGTGAAGCTGGTCAGCGCTATCCTGATTGGCATCCTGATGATTTCCCTGCTGCTGGGGCAGTCACCGGCGATTCTGATAAGTGGTCTGGGGGCGATGGCGGCGGTATTGATGCTGGTCTTCAAAGACCCAATTCTGGGTCTGGTGGCCGGTATTCAGCTGTCAGCGAACGATATGCTGAAGCTCGGCGACTGGCTGGAGATGCCGAAATACGGCGCCGATGGTGCGGTGACGGATATCGGTTTAACCACGGTCAAAGTGCGTAACTGGGATAATACCATTACCACTATTCCCACCTGGTCGCTGGTCTCTGACTCCTTCAAAAACTGGAGTGGAATGTCAGCATCAGGCGGACGTCGAATTAAGCGCAGCCTGAACATTGATACCACCAGCGTCCATTTCCTCGATGAGCAAGAACAACAGCGCTTAATTCAGGCGCGACTGCTAAAACCGTACATGGACTCTCGCTATCAGGAAATTAGTCTGTGGAATCAGGAATACGGTAGCGATGATTCGGTGCTTAATCTGCGTAAAATGACCAATATTGGTACCTTCCGTGCGTATCTCAACGAATATCTGCGTAACCATCCGAAGATTCGCAAGGATATGACGCTGATGGTACGTCAGTTGGCACCGGATAATAACGGCTTGCCGATTGAAATATATGCCTTCACCAACACCGTTGTCTGGGCAGAATACGAAAGCATTCAGGCGGATATCTTCGACTATATTTTCGCAGTAGTGGAAGAGTTTGGTCTGCGAATACATCAGTCGCCGACCGGTAATGATATTCGCGCCCTCGCGGGCGCTATCGGACAGTAATCACCCCACCTCAGGCGTCTGAATCAGGCCGATAAACTTGTCAGCCAGCGGATTTTTCCGACTGGCTGACCAGGCTACCGCCGTGGTGATCACCTCAATCGTCTGGTCGAGCGGCACCGTCACCACGTTGGCCGGTGACAGACGCTCCAGCGAGTCCGGCACCAGCGCAATTCCCTGCCCACAGCCGACAAAAGCAATCTGTGAAGAGACCGAGCGAACGTGGTGAATAATCCGCGGCGAGAAACCTTCACTACGGCAGGCGGCGGTAATGCTGTCGAAATAAACCGGGCTCAGGTGGCGAGAGAACATCACCCACTCTTCCTGCATCAAATCGCGCAGCGCAATCTGCGACTCGCCGGCCAGCCGGTGCTGGCGGGGTAACGCCACCACCAGTTCGGCGCTGGACAGCGGCAGCAGCGTAATCCCCTCGCCCATTTCCCCGGTGAGGCGCGCAAAAGCGAGATCGATCTCCCCATTTTGCAGTGCCAGTACCGCTTCGGCGCTGTCGATCTCCTTAATGGAAATCACGATATCCGGGTAGCGCGCTTTCATCTTATCAATTAGCGGCGGCAGCACATCGAGCATAGCGGTGCTAATCGCGCCGATAGTCAGCATGCCGGTATGCCCGGCTACCGCTTCGTTTACCGCCAGCTCCAGCCGTTCAACCTGCTCGGCAAAGCGTTTGACCGCAGGCAGGATGGCTAGCCCCACGGGCGTGAGCTGCACATTGCGCTTCGAGCGGTCAAACAGCTGCACCTTCAGCGACTGCTCCAGCACCTGAATCTGCTGAGTTAAGGGCGGCTGGGTCATGCCGAGTCGCTTCGCCGCGCGGCCAAAATGTTTCTCCTCCGCCACCGCGAGAAACAGCCACATATGGCGAATAATGCGAAAATTGATCATCTCTGCATGGCTCCTGTCACCGCTCACATCAATCGATATTAAAAATGTATCAGAGTATTACTTTAATACGATTTTACATATCAGAGAATGACGGCGACGATAGCCACCCCACGAATGCATAAGAAGAGTGACCATGCCCCACGAATTTCACCGCACGCACTTCGCGTTAACGGTACAAGCGACGCCGATGCAGGTGGCCGCCATTCACCGTTCCGGCCCCCGCGAACCGATTGTGTTTCTCCACGGCTTTGGGTCAACCAAAGAAGATTATGCCGATATCGTGCGCCACGCTGCCTTCGACGGGCGGCCGTTTCTCGCCTACGATGCCCCCGGTTGCGGGGAGACGGAATGCGCAAATTTGCAGAAAATCTCGATTCCGTTTTTAGTCGAGACGGCGCTCGCGCTGATTGACCAGTTGGGTTTCCAGCGCTTCCACCTCGTCGGCCATTCCATGGGCGGCCTGACCGCGCTGATGCTGGCGCACGCCCATCCCGAGCGGGTGCTCAGCTTTGTCGACATCGAGGGGAATATCGCGCCGGAAGATTGCTTCCTGAGTCGCCAGGCCGTTGATTATCCCGATGGCAACGACGAGCAGTTTTTTACTGATTTTATCGCCCGGACTCATCAGTCTCCGGCGTGGGCCAGCGCGCTGTATGCCGCCAGCCTCAAGCATAAAGTGCGGGCAGCCGCGGTCAGACCTATTTTTACCTCGATGGTGGACTATTCCGACCACGGCGACCTGATGGCGAAGTTTCTAAATCTACCCTTGCCAAAAATGTTTATGTACGGCGCGCAAAACAACACGCTGAGCTATCTGGCGGATATTGAACGTCGTGGCGTGACGCTTGCAGAAATTCCCCACTGCGGGCATTTCCCGATGTATTCCAATCCAGTTGTGATGTGGCAACGCATCAGCGAACTACAGGAATGGGCACAGTGAAGTTGCATCTCACTTCCCGGGTAGCCGGGTTTTCGCTGGCGATACTCGCGGCGTTCGGCTTTTCGTTTAAGGCGATATTCGTCAAGCTGGCGTATGCGGTCGCACCGGTCGACCCGGTCACGCTGTTGATGCTGCGTATGTCGATGTCGCTGCCGCTGATTGCCCTTACCGCGTGGCCGGTGCTGCGTAAAATGACCACCCTGCATCGTCAGGATTACGCGCTGCTGGTGGTGCTGGGTGTCGCAGGTTACTACGCCTCGGCGATGCTCGATTTTATGGGGTTACAGTATATTACCGCCGGGCTCGAGCGGCTGATTCTCTTTACCTACCCGATGCTGACCATCTTGATTGGCGTCTTTTTTCTCGGCAAAACCTTTGAGAAGAAACTGCTGCTGGCGATGCTGCTCTCCTACGGCGGCATTCTGATTGCCTTTGTGCACGACCTCGGCCTCACCGCCGATAGCCATTCGGTGCTGATCGGCGGTTCGCTGGTGTTTGGCTGCGCGATTACCTACGCCATTTACAACTCCGGGGCGGAGGTGGCTATCGGGCGCATGGGGGCGATCCCGTTTTCGATGCTGGCGCTGCTGGTGTCGATTGCGGCGACTCAGGTGCACTTTTTTGCCACCCGTCCCGTTGCCGCGCTTAATCTGCCGTGGCAGGTGTATGCCTACAGCGCGGGCATGGCGGTCTTTTCCACGGTAATGCCGATATTCTGGCTGTCTTCGGCTATTCATCGCATCGGCGCGGCAAAGGCGGTGCTGATTGGGTTAATCGGCCCGATTCTGACCATTCTGTTTAGCTGGTGGCTGCTGGATGAGCCGCTGTCGGTTGAGCAGCTGCTGGGGACAGGGCTGGTGGTGTGCGGGCTGTTGGTAGTTATCAGGCATTAGGGTAAGGATTGCCGGATAAGCGCAGCGCCATCCGGCAATACTAAAATCAGGCGCTGGCGCGGGGAATAAAACGCCACTCCAGCATCACCCGCTCTGGGGCAACGTCCGGGTTATCAATTTTATTCAGCAGCAGCGTGACCGCTTTAGCGCCAATCTCTCGCGAAGGCTGCTGTACGGTGGTGAGCTGCGGGGAGACCATCTCCGCCAGCTCCGTACCGTCGAATCCGACCACGGCAATATCTTCCGGTACGCGCAGTCCGGCCTGTTCGATGGCGCGAATGGCGCCCGCGGCCAGCGAATCCGAGATGGCAAAGACCGCATCCGGGCGCGGACTCATCGCCAGCAGATTTTTCATCGCCGCCTTGCCCGCCGCCGCACTGAGATCGTCCGCGTATTCCACTGCGGCGAAGTCGAGCCCCTGCTGTTGCAGCACGTCTTGATAGCCCTGCTCGCGCAGACGGGCGTATTTATAGCTTAAATCATGGTTAATCAGGGCAATACGCTGGTGCCCCTGCGCCACCAGGTACCCAACCGCATGCTGGGCCGCGTCAACGTCGTTAATCCCGACACAGGAAACTTCACCGGCATCCGCGTATTCCGCACACTGCACCCACGGCGCATCGCCAATCACCGTGGTCAGCTCCGGCAGGCGGGCAAACGCATCCATGGTGATAATGCCGTCGACCATTTTTCCGGTCAGCAGGCGCAGGCCTGATTTAGAGCGCTCAATATCAGAACCAGAGTTGCACAGCAAAATGCGATAGCCATTTTTCTCTGCTTCCGCTTCGATGCCCTTGACCACTTCCGCGCAGAACGGGTTAGCAATGTTCGATACCATCACCAGAATCATCGAGCTACGCGCCGTCCGTAGCTGGCGCGCCAGCAGGTTCGGTTGATAGTTACTCTCTTTGATAGCCTGAAGCACCCGCTCGCGGTTCTTCGCTTTCACCGTATCGCTGTTGTTCAACACCCGCGATACGGTGGCCACCGACACGCCCGCCAGCTGGGCGATTTTCTGAATTGACATGCTACGCCGTTCCCTGCAATTAACGCTTTGCGTGAAGGCTACCATAAAAACAGGCCCGGCGTACCGGGCACAAGGTTATTGTTCAACGCTGACCCAGCATCGCTGCTGATGGCTTTTCACAATAGCGTCAATAAGATACATCACGTTCGCGCCCTCACTGAACGATGCAAAGCGGCGTTCGTTCTCCTGCGGCATCTTTCCAGCACACACCGCCTGGTAAAAATTAAGCATCATGTTTTTAAACGCATCCGGCCAGCCTTCGTTGTGCCCACCGGGGAAGTGGGCCTGTGCGGCAACGTCGCGGTTCAGCAGGCCAGGGTCATCGCTTAAAAGCTGATTAGGCTGGCTGCGGTGGCCAATCCACAGCTGCTGCGGCGTTTCCTGATCCCAGGCCAGCGAACAGGCGCTGGCGTTGATATCAAAGTGAAGGCGGTTTTTGCGCCCGGCGCTCACCTGCGAGACGCTAAAGCAGCCTTTACTGCCGTCGTCAAAACGGAACAGTACCGAGCCGGCATCTTCGGTGGTCACCGGCACGTCCTGGTGACCGGGGGAATCAGGCTGTTCGCTGAAGGTCGCCTGCGCCCCGAGGCTGGCTTTGCGCGTCGGCCAGACGATAGCGAGGTCGGCCATTACCTCGACAATGCGCCGCCCGGTCACAAACTGCACCGTATCGCACCAGTGCGAGCCGATATCCGCCACCGCCCGGGAAACGCCTCCCTGCTGCGCATCCACGCGCCAGTTGAAGTCGTTTTCCAGCAGCATCCAGTCCTGGTGGTAGCCGCCGTAGGCGGAGAAAAGCCGCCCGGCGCTGCCGTCACGCATCATGCTCGCCGCCTGCTGCACCATCGCAAACTGGCGATAAACGAAACTCACACCGTGCACCACACCCGCTTCTTGCGCCATCTTAACCAGTTCATGCGCCTCTTCTGACGTCATGCATAACGGTTTTTCAGAGAAGACATGCTTCCCCGCCCGCAGGATCTGGCGGTTAACCTCGGCATGCAAAAAGTTCGGGGTACAGTTATGCACCACCTGTAACCCCGGATGCGCCAGTAGCGCGTCGACGTCGTCATAGGCGTGGGGGATATTGAGCTGCCGCGCCTTTTCCTGCGCCAGCTCCAGCGAAACGTCGCACAGCGCTACTACCTCAACAAAACCCAGCCGACGCAGCGCTTCAATATGCGCCGGGCCAATGAAACCTGAGCCAACAATACCGACCTGAATCATCCGCGTACCTCGCTGCCCGCGGCAAAGTCATCAAAGGCCCGTGTGGATACGGGAATGATATGCCGTTTAATAAACTCACTGCCTTCGCGCGCGCCGGTCTGCGCGTCCTTCAGGCAGCACTCCCATTCCATCACCGCCCAGCCGTCAAAATCGTACTGACTGAGCTTGCTGAAAATCTTTTTGAAATCGATATCGCCATCGCCGAGCGAGCGGAAGCGCCCGGCGCGCTCCAGCCAGTTCTGATAGCCACCGTAGACGCCGCTGCGCCCGTTACGCTCGAACTCCGCGTCTTTGACGTGGAATGCCCGAATGCGCGAATGGTAGATATCGAGATACGCCAGGTAGTCGATATTCTGCAGATGCAGATGGCTCGGGTCGTAGAGCATGTGGCAGCGTGGATGGTTATCGACCTTTGCCAGGAAGCGCTCGAAGGTCACGCCGTCGTGCAGGTCTTCGCCGGGGTGAATTTCGTAGCACAGCTCCACGCCATGCTCGTCAAAGCAGTCCAGAATGGGCCGCCAGCGACTGGCCAGTTCGTTAAACGCCTCGTCGAGCAGCGCCGCATTGTGCGGAGGCCACGGGTAGAAGTAAGGCCAGGCCAACGCCCCGGAGAAGGTGGCGTGCGCCTTCAACCCCAATCGTGCCGACGCCTGCGCCGCCTTTTTCACGCTCTCTACCGCCCACTGCTGGCGTGCCGCAGGGTTACCGCGAAGCGCCGCGGGGGCAAAAGCGTCAAAAGCACTGTCGTAGGCCGAATTCACGGCGACCAGTTGGCCTTCAAGATGCGTAGAGAGTTCACTAATGACCAGCCCGTGTTCGGCGAGCCTTCCGGTTATCTCATCGCAGTAGGTCTGGCTGGCCGCCGCCTGCGGTAAGTCAAAAATCGCCGGGTGGTTGCACGGCAACTGGAGCGCCTTAAATCCCAGCCCCGCCGCCCATTCGGCTAGCCCATCGAGCGTATTAAACGGCGGCGCTGAACCAATAAACTGCGCCAGGAAAATGCCCGGTCCCTTGATGGTTTTCATACCCCCTCCTTTCAAAAAAATTACGCATGCTCTTTCTCGTTATATTTGAACGAGACAAGGAAAATCAGTGCAATAACGACCGCGGCCACCGCCGGGATCCACCAGAAGTTCACCCAGGCCGCCGGTACGGTTTGTCCTGCGACCAGATGGTTGTACAGCGAGCCGGAAATCTGTGAGCCCAGCAGCATGCCGATACCGTAGGTGAACATCACCACCATGCTCTGTGCCTGGCCTTTCACCTTTTCGCCCGCCACGCGGTCGGTGTAGATAAAGCCCACCACGAAGAAGAAGTCATAGCAGACGCCGTGCAACAGAATGCCGAGATACAGCAGGAAACGCGTCTCTTCGTTGATGCCCAGCGCAAAGAACATATAGCGCACAAACCACGCCAGCATGCCGATGAGCAGCATGTACTTCACGCCAAGACGACGGAACAGCAGCGGAATAATCAGCATGAAGAAGATTTCCGACATCTGGCCGAAGGACATAGCGGTGCTGACATCCGCCACGCCCGCGTCCGCGAGGAATGAGGCGGTATAGGCGTAGTAGGTGCCGAGCGGTACCGAAATCAGCGTGGCGCAAACGGCGAACACCAGGAAGTGACGGGTTTTCAGTAACGCAAAGGCGTCAGCGCAGAACAGGTCGCGCAGCTTAAGCGGCTGCCCTTTCGCCGGTGCCGGCGTGTGCGGCAACGTCAGGCTATAGACCGCCAGCACCACCGAGCACAGCGCCGCCAGCGTGAAGATGCCGGTGGTATCGGAAATGCCGGTCACGCCGATAAAGATCCCGGCGACAATCCAACCGATAGTGCCGAACACGCGCACCACCGGGAAGGTTTTGTCGATATTGGTCAGGCTATGGAATGCAATGTTGTTGGTCAGCGCCAGCGTTGGCATATAGCACAACGTATAACCGAACAGCAGCGCAATCAGCAGCGCGCCGTTTTCCGACACCAGCGCCTGCGGCACAAACCACAGAATCGCTGCGCCAAGCAGGTGCATCACCGCCATCACCTTTTGCGACGGGAAGAAACGGTCAACAAGCATACCCAACACGAACGGCGAGAGGATCGAGGCAATTGGCCCCGCCGAGAAGGCATCGCCAATCAGCAGCGACATGTTGTACTGGGTCATCACCAGGCCAAGCGTCACCGACCAGCTTCCCCAGATAAAAAACTGCATAAACATCATTAACGACAGGCGCGGGACTAACAGCCGGTGCTGTATGCCGCTGTGTTCACGACTTTCCGTTGTAGACACCATGTTTTCACCCTCAAAAAGTAATCGATTACAAAAACAACTCAAGAGAAAAGTAATCGATTACAAAAAGAAGATCCTGTCCGCCATTCGCAATTTGGGAGAAGCGTCACGATTAAAAAATAGTCGGATGTCAGAAGGCAATCGCTGATGGCTATGGAAATGGGGAAATGGGCGGTGTATTCCCGGGGTCGCTGCGCTCGCCCGGGCTACGTATGATGAGCAGTCCGGGCGAGCGAAAAACTTTACGCTTTGCGGCGCAACGTTTTGAAAGCCACAAACAGGAACAACACCCACACCGGCAGTAAGATTGCCGACAGGCGCATTCCGTCCATGGTGCACATCAGCCCAAGGATCATCAGCAAGAAAGCGATGCAAAGGTAGTTGCTTGCCGGAGCCCACAACGCTTTGAACTTCGCTTCGCGGCCTTTACGGCGCATCGCGGCGCGGAATTTCAGGTGCGCCATGCAAATCATTATCCAGTTCAGCAGCAGCGTCGCCACCACCAGCGCCATCAGCAGGCCAAAGGCTTTTTGCGGCAGCAGATAGTTAACCAATACCACCAGCGAAGTGATAGCACCGGAGAGCAGCAGTGAGTTCACCGGCACGCCGCGTTTGCTGACCTTCGTCAGGAAACGCGGGGCGTTACCCTGAACGGAGAGGCCAAACAGCATGCGGCTGTTGGAGTAAACGCCGCTGTTATAGACCGACAGTGAGGCCACCAGAATGACGAAGTTCAGCGCAGAGGCGACAACATTGCTGTCCAGATTGTGGAAGATCATCACAAACGGGCTGCTATCGGACTGGATGCCCTGCCACGGGTAGAGCGCCAGCAGCACAATCAGCGAGCCGATATAAAACAGCAGAATACGGTAAACCACCTGGTTCACCGCTTTCGGGATCGTGGTCTCCGGGCTGCGCGCTTCCGCCGCCGTAATACCAATGAGCTCCAGCCCGCCGAAGGAGAACATAATTACCGCCAGCGACAGAATCAGCCCTTTACAGCCGGTGGCCAGGAAGCCGCCATCGCGCCAGAGGTTATCAATGCTGGCATGCTCGCCGCCATTGCCGGTCGTCAGCATCCAGATACCGAAGCCAATCATGCCGATAATCGCCAGCACTTTAATCAGCGCAAACCAGAACTCCGTCTCGCCGTACAGACGCACGTTCACCAGGTTCACGGCGTTTATCAGCACGAAGAAGCCCGCCGCCCAGATCCAGGTTGGAACGTGCGGCAGCCAATATTGCATATAGATCCCGGCGGCGGTCAGTTCTGCCATACCCACCAGCACGAACATGACCCAGTAGTTCCAGCCAGAGAGAAATCCGGCGAACGGCCCCCAGTATTTATAAGCAAAATGAGCAAATGAACCGGATACCGGCTCTTCAACCACCATCTCACCAAGCTGGCGCATGATAAGAAAAGCAATCACACCGGCAATCGCGTAGCCCAGCACCACGGCTGGGCCTGCCATCTGAATGGCGGGGCCGATACCGAGGAACAGACCGGTGCCGATTGCACCCCCGAGGGCGATTAATTGAATATGGCGGTTTTGTAATCCGCGGTGAAGCGTCGGGCTATTTTCCGACGACGCATCCGGTTGATTCTGGCTGGATGCTGATGACGCGTTTTTCACGTCTAACCCCTTAGCATTTTTATGAAGGGGCACCTTTTAACACTTAGCGCGACTTGCCGCAAGGCAATCAGCACCCGGTCCCCAGTAGTAAAAAGCCCCGAAACGCACGCGTTTTCGGGGCAATAACCCTATTTTAGCAATGACTTAGAAGTCGTAGCTGACCGAGACTTTTAAGGTACGCGGCTCGCCCTGGTAGATATAGACGCCGGTGTCATCAGCACCCGACCAGTAGTTCTGGTTGGTCACGTTGGTCACGCCCACACGCCACACCAGATCGTTCTGCTCCTGATTCAGACGCATGCGGTAGCGCATACCCAGATCAAGCGTCGTGTAGCTGTCGAGTTTTTTGGTATTGGCCGTATCCGCATACTGGGAACCGGTATGGTTCACACGCGCGGTCGCCGTCAGCCCATCAATCGGTTTGATGTCGTATTCAGCCCCCAGCACCGCATAGAAGCGGGAGACGCCAATCGCATCGTTACCGTCGTAAGTACCGCCCGCGGTTTTGGTCAATTCAGGGTCAATCCACAGCGCACTGCCGGTCAGACGCAGGCCCAGCACTGGTTCGCCAAACACGTTAAGCTCTACGCCGCGGTTACGCTGCTCGCCGTCCATACGGTAGTACTTGTCGCTATCTAACACCCCAGACGGCTTAGTAATCTGGAATAGCGACAGTGAGCCACCCACGCGCTGATAATCAATTTTTACGCCCACTTCGTCCTGTTTCGAATGGGCGATACCAATACTTTGGCCGTAGTTTTTCGCAGTATTAGGTGCATTGTTCGCAGGCTGCAACGCTTCGGTATGGTTAGCGTACAGCGAGAGTGTCTCCCATGGCTTGTACACCAGACCAAACGTCGGCATCCAGCGGCTTTCGGTAAAGCTTGAGCTAGTGGTTTCCTGGCCCGTCTGGTTGTTATAGTTACGAATCACCACCTTCTGATGGCGTGCCGCAGCGGTAAAGAGCAGGCTATCGTCAAAGAAGCCCAGCGTGTCGCTGAGCAGCCAGCCTTGGGTACGGTTGCGCGCGGTGGTCAGCGGATCGTCATAGTGGCCGCCTTTTGGATTCGGCTTATAATCCGGCATGTCTACGTCATGACTGTTGTAGATATTGATAGTCGGGTTTTTAGTGCTATCGGACATACGCCAGGCAGTCGCATCGCGACGTATCTGCGCCGAGTAGCCCACGTTCACTTTATGGGAGACCACGCCGGTATTGAAGCTACCGCGGATGCCGCCCATGCCGCTGAAGCTGTCGATAATACGGTTGGTATCCAGACGACCGACGGTGGCATTGCCATTCACGTTGGTCAGCTTCGGTGCAGCATAGGTGCCGATTTCATGCGCATGCTGCGCACCAAGCCCGGCGTAGGTTGTCCAGTTATCGGTCAGGTCATATTCGGTTTTAACCATGCCGAATTCGTTTTCGATGTTGCTAAAGCCCCACTTCTGCGCGTAGCTTTTGGTAGCGTCCGGTACCGCCGGAATGGCGGCAATATTGGCCACACCAACGCCCATCTCACCGCCGTGGAAGGTTTTTTTCTGATAACCAAAATCAAGAGATGAACGCAGGCGGTCGCCACGATAATCAAGACCCAGCGATGCCAGGGTGGTGCGGCGCTTGTCGTTATCAATACGCCCTTCCCCTTCACGGTGCAGCACGTTTACGCGCGCGCCAAACTGGTTGTCATCACCGAAGCGGCGCCCCAGATCCAACGAGCCACCGACCTGTGAATCAGAGGTGTAGTCCACGCCAAGGCGGGTGGTGGGAATATCTTCAGCACGTTTAGGCTCAAGGTTTATCATTCCGCCTACGCCGGAACTGGCTGCTCCGTTCACCAGCGCGTTCGCGCCTTTGAAGACTTCAATGCGCTCCAGCATCTGGGTGTCCATCACCTGACGCGGTACCACGCCGGAGAGGCCACCCATCGTCATATCATCGCCATCAAGCTTAAAGCCGCGAATACGGTACGTTTCCGCAAAGTTGCCGTAGCCCTGAACCGCCTGGACGCCCGCGTCATTTTTAACGACGTCAGCGACGGTTTTAGCCTGCTGATCCTGCACCAGCTTTGAGGTATAGCCGATGACGTTGAACGGCACGTCCATCGCTTTTTGCTCGCCCAGCATCCCTAAGCGGCCGCCATGGGCAATTTGCCCGTCGAGATAAGCTGGCACCAGATCTTCGCCACCGGCTTTGAAATCGCTGCCGTCAACGCCCTGAACCACCATCGTTTCAGGCTGATTTTTCCTGGTTGTTGTGTCTTCGGTCGTTGCCGCATAGGCGGTAGGCAGCACGGTGCCTATCGCCAGTGCCAGCACAGAGAGTTTGGTTTTCATGAGAACATCCCTTGGTATTGAATAAAAAATTCATCGTGGGTACCAACGGGTTTGTCGCTTCTCACGCCCCAGAATCCCCCTGTGAAATATCCTCACCGATTACTGGGCCATCCGTACCGCATCAATGAATAAAAATGAGATCGAGAACTATACGCATTATCAAAATGTGATCAAGTCTCAATCCGTAGTAGAGGGCGGAAATAACCACAAAAAAAACATGTTTTTGCCTGGGAGCCAACGCACAAAACAATGGCGCTACGCTACGTGGCTTGATGCATAATTATTCCAATACCTCCAGAGGACGCGCCCGTGCTGCTCAAAATCATCCTGGCTATGGTGGCATTTGCCGCAAACTCCCTGCTCTGTCGGCTGGCGCTGAAAGGGCTGCATATGGATGCCGTTTCATTTAGCAGCGTTCGCCTGCTGAGCGGCGCCATCGCGCTGTTCTTGCTGCTCCAGATGCCTGGGCTGCGTAAGAAACCAGAATTTAATTGGCTGAACGCCGCGCTGCTGGCGACCTACGTTTTTGCGTTCTCACTGGCTTATTTGTCGTTAACCACCGCCGCAGGCGCACTGCTGCTGTTTGGTACCGTACAGTGCGTAATGACAAGCTGGGGGTTGATGCGCGGTGAGCGGCTGACCGCGCTGAAAAGCGTCGGTATGCTGGGGGCGATGGGTGGGCTGGCGCTGCTGCTGTTGCCCGGAGCGGGGCACCCTTCCGGTAGCGCTTCGCTGTTGATGATCCTGTCCGGCGCGGCGTGGGCGGTTTACTGTATTACCGGCAAGAAGGTGCAAAATGCGGCGGCAGCAACGACCGGGAATTTTATTCTGGCGGTTCCCATGGCGCTGCTGGTGTTTCTGCTCAGTGGTTTTCATGTTCAGGCGGATGCCATCGGGCTCGCGCTGGCCGTCACCTCCGGGGCGCTGATGTCCGGCGGTGCTTATCTGCTCTGGTACTCATTGTTGCCTAAGCTTAGCCCCACGACCGCCAGCACGCTGCAGCTCAGCGTTCCCTGCCTTGCGGCGTTGGGCGGTCTGGTCTTTATGGGCGAAGCCATTGATGTGCGCATGCTGCTGGCTATCGTTATCACCCTTTCCGGTATTGGTCTGGTGATTGTGGCGGACAGGCGGCGGTAAAAATTCCGTTTACCCTGTGCGTGTCATCTCCGCTCGCCACAGCGCAGATAGCTGGGCCAGCGTGTCATCGATCAACATTCGCTTTTCGCTCCCCGGCCGCCAAATCGTCACCATGGTCTGGCTGATGCCTTCATTGCCCACCACCGTGGGAATCGCCGCGACATTCCGCCAGCGCGCCGCCTCAAAATGGGTCGGTAAAAATCCCCATCCGCAGCCGGCTTCAATCAGGCCGCGCAGCATTTCAAGCTCGTTGGCCACCATCACGTTCCCCGAGATTTGTAGCCGCCGCGCCATCGGTAGATCGCTTGCTGAGTGCATCACCACTTGCGGCGTTAAAGAGAGGTCGAGCAGCGAACAGGGGCGTGCAACATCAGCAAACAGCGGCTCGACGGCGTAGAAATCCATATCGATAGCGCCAAGCGCGCGCCACTCCATATCGTTGCCCACGCTGTGGTTATTCGCCTGAAAGAAGCCTAAGTCAGCCTGACCACTTGTAAGCGCTTTTTCACCTTCGGCGCGCGAGGTGCAGCGCAGGCTCAGGCGAATCCCCCGTTTTACCATCTGGGCGATCAGTGCCTGCAAAAAACGACGCGGCGTAAAAGGATCGTAGGCAATGCTCAGTTCCTGAATGTCGGCTGACGACACCTGGCGGGCAAACTGCTCGAATGCCCTGGCCTGACGCATCAGCAGGTGCGCCTGACGATGCAGCTGCTCACCTTCTGCCGTGAGCTGTAGCGCTCGTCCCTGACGGACAAACAGCGGGTAGCCAAGGCCATCTTCCAGCAGATCGATTAGATCGCGAAGCGTCGTGCGATCTTTCTCCAGCTTCATCGCCGCCTTCATCAGGCTGCCGTGTTCCGCAACGGCGGTGAAGGCTTCAAGCTGAGAAAATGAGTAGGACAATGATGGCACAACGGGCTCCTTTTGCAGTACTTACGGGGGTTTTTCCCCCATTACGCGTTTTTTATTATAGTGCCGCGATTTTTATACTGCACCCATCCCGTTACCCCGCCGGGACAACGTGTCTATTGGTATCACTAAAATCGAGAACGCTATGAATAATAAACATAAATCTTTACCTGCAAAGTACTGCCTGCTGGCAAGCCTGGTGGCTGGGGCATTCCTATCCTCACCCGTAATGGCGGCCTGTGAAGGCACCGAACTCACCGCCTGTCCGGCCCCCTTTGATGCAAAACTGCCCGATACAAAAGCAATGCTGACCTGGAGTCAGGCCGATCGCGTTATCGGTTTTCGTAACGACTACCGCAACTATCAGGGCGATGTTTTCCACCACGGCAAATCCGTGCCGCTCGCAGCGGCGGAAAAACCGCTGACGCAGGCCAGCTATCAGGTCAACGGCAAGCAGTGGACGCTTCAGGATTACATTAAGCGCCAGAACGTCAGCGGTATGCTGGTGCTGAAGGATGGAAAGGTTGCCTGGAAATACCTTGGCGAAGGCAACACCGATACCACGCTATGGACTTCCCGCTCGGTGGGAAAATCAGTGGTATCCACGCTTGTGGGCGTAGCGCTGAAAGAGGGAAAAATCCACTCGCTGGACGACCTGGTCACACAGTATGAACCTGCGCTGAAAGGCACCGCCTGGGATGGCGTCACCCTGAAACAACTTATCCAGCACACCTCTGGCGTGGCGTGGAACGAGGATTACACCAATCCACAGTCTGACTTCGCCAAACTCACGCAGTGCGAAGCGCACGCGGGAACCTACGACTGTGTTCGCACGCTGGTTTCCGGCCTGAAACGCGCCCATCCGGCGGGTGAGGTCTGGTCCTACTCCTCCGGCGGTGCCTGGCTGCTGGGCGACGTGCTGGAGCGCGCAACGGGTATGACGCTTGCCGCCTATCTTGAGAAAAGCATCTGGCAACCATACGGGATGGCGAGCGATGGCGTATGGCATTCCTACAGCAAAAACCAGCATGATGTAGGCGCACACGGTTTTAACGCCACGCTGGAAGACTGGGGCCGCTTCGGCGAGTTCGTGCTGAACAACGGCCGTCTGCCGAACGGGAAGCAGATTCTGCCAGAAAACTGGGTGGCTCAATCCGCCGACTGGAACAAGGCGAAAAACTCGGTCTCCGCCGCACATCCACAGGGGATCTACGGTTATCAGTGGTGGAATAACGAAGTACCCGTCAATGCTAAAAACGTAGTGCCAGCGCCGCAGGACTCGCTGAAAGGCTCCATGTGGGCGCTGGGGATTTATGGTCAGATGATTATGGTCAACCGCGCGGAAAATCTGGTGATCGTCCAGTGGTCGACCTGGCCGCAGGCGGAACCGTCATTCAGCGCCCAGCCGCTGGAAGCCTCGCTGATGTTTAGCGCGATTGCGAAGGCATTGCATTAATTATCGGCCATATATACCGTTAACCCAGCGACGCCAGAGCCGTATTTTACGCTCTGGCGTTTTCAGATCAGCCCTTCGGCTCTACTGCTATAAACATCTCGATATCCCAGTAACCCTCTTCCGCCCCGTTGTTGTGGTAAATTTCGAAGCAGGGCCTAGGTGCCCACTGGTGGGTTTCGTCCTTCAGAACGCTATCAAAGAACTGATACCAGGGCGTAGCAAAGTCGTGGTCAATGACGCGAGCCTGTGCGACGGCATACAGCCCGCCCGCCACTTCAGCCAGCATCACGCCTTCGCTGTTTGGCGGAATAACGAAATCATCGGCAACCGATACGACCGTATCGCAGCGTAGCTTTTCCGCCGGGACCTCATCAGGGTTATCGTAATAAACGGCAAGCCATTCCTGCGCGGGGATCTGCTGACCATCTACCCACATCATCAGCTGCTCAAACCCTTGCTTGACCGTCTGTTCCCACGGCCCAACCATATGAAAACCGGCGATTTTGCGTTGCTGAACCTGCTTTATCTCGTAGTCCATACTGCCTCCGTTAAAACACTGTAATTTCATACAGTATAATTGACGCATTCTGGTTTAGACAAACGAACAGTGAACATTATGTGAGCAGATTCGCACTCTTGCCAGGGGAAGAATGTGGGGGGAAATTTCAGGAAAATGGTGCGCCCTGCAGGATTCGAACCTGCGGCCCACGACTTAGAAGGTCGTTGCTCTATCCAACTGAGCTAAGGGCGCACTGGGGAAGTCAAAACTTCATGGTGGGGTGAAACGCGTGGAATTATACGGTCACTGGCAGGTGAGTCAATCCATTTCCTTACGAAACCTGCGCGGCCTGCGGCGATGGATAAAGTACAACCAACTATCGCTCAACTCTTCAACAAAACCACTTTCCGCGGAAAACTCGCAAACGATACCTGACAGCGAGCCTCGCATCTGACAAAATATGTCCATCCCCCCTTCGTTAACGACAGATGGAAAATTTTCCCTGATGGCAGCAAAGATTATTGACGGTAAAACGATTGCGCAGCAGGTGCGCTCTGAGGTTGCTGAAAAAGTGAAGGCCCGCGTTGCGGCCGGAAAACGCGCCCCTGGGCTAGCAGTTGTCCTCGTGGGCAGCAACCCTGCATCGCAAATTTATGTCGGCAGCAAGCGCAAAGCCTGCGAAGAGGTGGGTTTCGTCTCCCGCTCTTATGACCTGCCGGAAACCACATCAGAAGCTGAGCTGCTAGAGCTGATTGATACCCTGAATGCCGACACCACCATCGACGGTATTCTGGTACAGCTGCCGCTGCCTGCTGGTATTGATAACGTGAAAGTTCTGGAGCGTATCGATCCAGACAAAGACGTGGATGGCTTCCATCCGTATAACGTCGGTCGCCTGTGCCAGCGTGCGCCGCGCCTGCGCCCTTGTACTCCGCGCGGTATCGTGACGCTGCTGGAGCGCTATAACATCGACACCTACGGCCTGAACGCCGTGGTGATTGGCGCGTCCAACATCGTTGGCCGTCCGATGAGCATGGAGCTGCTGCTGGCCGGCTGCACCACCACCGTGACCCACCGTTTCACCAAAAATCTGCGCCACCACGTTGAGCATGCGGATCTGCTGATCGTGGCGGTCGGCAAGCCAGGTTTTATTCCCGGCGAGTGGATTAAAGAAGGTGCCATCGTCATTGATGTCGGGATTAATCGCCTCGAAAACGGTAAAGTAGTCGGTGATGTGGTGTTTGAAGATGCCGCCGCGCGCGCGTCTTACATCACCCCGGTACCGGGCGGCGTAGGTCCAATGACCGTCGCTACCCTGATTGAAAACACCTTACAGGCGTGTGAAGAGTATCACGACGTGGAGAAGGCATAAGATGGCAACATTTTCTTTGGGTAAGCATCCGCATGTGGAACTCTGTGACTTACTGAAGCTGGAAGGCTGGAGCGAAAGCGGCGCGCAGGCGAAAATCGCCATCGCCGACGGTCTGGTTAAAGTTGACGGCGCGGTAGAAACCCGCAAACGCTGCAAAATTGTAGCCGGTCAAACCGTAAGCTTTGAAGGTCAGAACGTCACCGTGACGGCGTAAGCCTTACTGTAGCCCGGCAGAGCTTCGCGACGCCGGGTCTCATCCCCTCCCCCTATTTTTCAGAATTACACCCTGCTGCAAAAATTCGCGTCAACAACGATACTCTGTACTCCTCATGCAAAAACGGACGACAGATGCCAACGATTATCACCCACGCCGCAGTCCCGCTGTGCCTTGGTTTAGGCCTCGGAACCCGCGTTATTCCGCCACGTTTGCTGTTTACCGGTGTCGTGCTGGCGATGCTCCCGGACGCCGATGTGCTGGCCTTTAAGTTCGGTATCGCCTACGGCAATATTTTCGGCCACCGCGGCTTTACCCATTCATTGTTGTTTGCCTTCGTGGTTCCACTGCTCTGCGTAATCGTGGGTCGACGATGGTTTGGTGCGGGGTTAATGCGCTGCTGGCTGTTTTTAACGGTCTCGCTGCTGTCACATAGTCTGCTGGATTCTATTACCACCGGTGGCAAAGGCGTCGGCTGGCTGTGGCCGTGGTCGGATGAAAGGTTTTTCGCACCGTGGCAGGTGATTAAGGTCGCGCCGTTTGCGCTCTCGCGCTACAACACGCCGTACGGACATCAGGTGATAATTTCAGAGTTACTGTGGGTATGGCTGCCGAGCGTGGTGGTGATGGGATGGCTGTGGTGGCGCCGTCGTTAAGTGAGCGCGCGTTAGGTAGCCCGGCCGAGCACAGCGACGCCGGGAACGGCGCCATGGTCAAAGTGAAGCACATCACAAATAATCACCCCCAACCTTGGCTTTTCAGGTCGCTCAGACATTCGTCTAATTTGTAATGCATTGAATAATAAAAGCTTAAAAACACCCTCTCTACAATCAATTCGATAATCATATCAATATCGCCATTTATCGAATTGGATTGGCAATCAACCGCTCCACAGAATAGGGAAAAACATCCCTGATTCTGGAGTCCCTATATCACCGTCAATTCTCAACAATGCCCCTTACGAAGCCGTCGAGGTACTGCGCGCGGCCAAACCCGGTTTCACCCCTCGTATCGCGCTCATCCTCGGCTCTGGCCTCGGCGCGCTGGCCGACCGGATGGACAATAAAACCACGCTCTCCTACGAGGAACTTCCCGGCTTTCCGGTGAGTACCGTCATCGGCCATGCCGGGGAAATCGTCATGGGAACATTACACGGCGTGCCGCTGATTTGCATGAAGGGCCGCGGTCATTTCTATGAAGGATTAGGCATGGGCATCATGACCCAGGCGGTGCGCACCTTTAAGCTGCTCGGCTGCGAATTTATGTTCTGTACCAACGCGGCGGGCTCTCTTAATACGGATATTCCGGCCGGAAGCCTTGTGGCGCTGAATGACCATATCAACACCATGCCCTCGACGCCGATGGTTGGCCCGAACGACGATCGCTTCGGCCCGCGTTTCTTTAGCCTGGCCAATGCCTACGATAAAGACCTGCGCACCCAACTGCATCACACGGCTAAAGGGCTGGATATCCCGCTGCACGAAGGCGTTTTTGTCTCCTACCCAGGGCCCAACTTCGAAACCGCCGCGGAGATTCGCATGATGCAACGCATGGGCGGCGACGTGGTCGGTATGTCGGTGGTGCCGGAAGTGATCGCCGCACGTCATTGCGGGCTGAAGGTGCTTGCCGTTTCCGCCATCACCAATATGGCGGAAGGACTAAGTGACGTGGAGTTATCGCACGAGCAAACGCTGAAGTGCGCGGCGATGGTCACCGACGACTTTATCCGTCTGATTGGCCAGTTCATTAAACAATACGCTTAATCCCTGATTCGTCGGCGGGCACGCTGCTGCCCGCCTGGAGATACGTCTATGTCTGACATGTCCTGGTCTCGCCCTAATTTAAACGCTGTCTCATACCTCAGCTACTATTTCGTCGGCGCGCTGGTCTCTACGCTCGGTATCGTCCTCGGCCCGCTGTGCGCGGCTTTTCATAAAGACCCGAGCTTTATCGGCCAGGTCTTTACGCTGATGAACATCGGCATGTTTATCCCCATCATGCTCGGCGGCATTCTGATGCGTAAATGGGGGCTGCAAAAACCGCTGGTTATCGCCGCGGCGCTCACCATGCTTATCAGCGCTATCCTGTTCGTCTCGCCAACGCTCACGCTGTTCAGCTTTGCCGTTGCTGGTATCGGCGCCTGTGGGGGCATTTTCATGACCATCGGCAGTTATCTGGTGGTGCGGATTAATCCGGATGAAAAAAGTCGCTCTTCAAGCCTGATTTTTACCGACTTTTTCTTTAGTCTCGCCGGGGCAACCCTCTCTTTCCTGCTGGCCTGGCTGTTCCGCATGGGCGCAAGTTGGATCGCGATGTACGGCATTATGGGCGGCCTGGGCGCGCTGATGCTGGCGCTGACTATCCGCTGTCGCTTCCCTTCCACAGAAGCGCCTGTTGCACAGCAGCACAGCAGTACCGCCGCACGTGAACCCTGGGGTCCATCAATTTATCTGATTTGCTTCGCGCTATTCGCCTTCCTGCTGGCGGAACCCATTTTCACCATGTGGACGCCGGGCTACCTGCAGTTCCGCTTCCATATCCAGCCGCAGGACGCTGCGCTGTACACCACGGTCTACTGGGTAGCGAAAGCTATCGGCCTATTCCTCAATCAGTTCACCGTGAAGTGGATGAAGCTGCGCACCTTCCTGCTGGGCTGCACCGTTATTGGTCTTATCGCCATTGCACTGATTGCTAACAGCAGTAGCACCATGCTGATTCTGGTGGCCTGCGGCGTCTTTGGTTTCTTCAACTCAGGCCTGTTCTCCGGGCTGATGAGCTACGGTTCGCTGCAGGTTAGCCAAAGCTCGCCAACGCTTATCTCCGCGCTGCTGACCTGCGGCACGGTAGGCACGCTGCTGTTCGCCAGCGTCTCTTCGCTGGTCAACGGTCATTACGGTCTGCACGGCGCGCTAAACACCGCCACGATTTCCTACGCCATTCTGCTGCTGGTATTGGTCGTCGCCATCGTATGCAGCCGCGCAGAACGCCTGCACACCACCGCACCGGCGGCCGTTTGACAAGGCAAGAGGAGGGGGGCATGATGGCCCTCCCTCCCCTTTTTCCCGAACTGACCATGACTGACGCCCTGGCCAATAACCGTATCAATATCCGCGCGCTACGCTACTTCCAGGCGCTTGCCGAAGAGCTGCATTTTGGCCGCGCAGCAGAGAGGCTGAATATCTCCCAACCGCCGCTGAGCACGCAAATTAAAGAGCTGGAAGAGACGCTGGAAACGAAGCTGTTTGAACGTACCAGCCGAAAAGTGGTGCTGACCCGCGCGGGTCAGGTATTAAAAACCGAGGTTGACCGCATTCTTAGCGCCACCGAGCAGTCGCTTAACTACGTCCGGCAGATTGGCCGCAGTGAGCATCGGCACATCAGCATTGGGGTGGTGGGCAGCGCGCTTTGGGGGACGTTGCTCACAAGGCTAAAGGCGTTTAAGGCAAGTCATCCGGACATAGACTGGAGCCTACGAGAGCTCTCTCAGCATCAGCAAATTGCTGAACTACGGGCCCGCACAATTGATATCGCCATTAACCGCAACGTCCTGCCCTACGCTGAAACCAATATTCGTAATCAGCTTATTGCGCCAGAATCGGTGGCGCTGGCCGTGCCGGAAAACGATCCGTTCTGCCAGCTAGCCGCGGTACCACTGACGGCGTTGGCTACCCGACCCTTGATTTCGCTTGCCTTCCATCAAAGTGATTTCGCCCGCCAGCTGCACGACCGCTGCGTAGAGGCCGGGTTTTACCCTTTAATTACCCATCAGGTGAACGAGCCGCAAACGGCACTGGCGCTGGTAAGCGCGGGAATGGGACTGTCTCTGCTGCCGGAAACCTGCGGGCTGATTCACTGGCCTGGCGTGCGTTTTCTGCCGCTGGAAGAAACGGTACCGGCGGATCTCTATGCGCTGTGGTATGACGAACCGCTGTCGGAACTGATGACCGCGTTTGTGGCAGGATTACAGGGGCGTTGATGCGGGGTGAAATTCCCGGAGTCGGCGCTTACGCGCCTCATCCGGGTGACTGACTTATTTACGGCGCCAGGTTGTACCCTGCGCGCCATCTTCCAGCACGATCCCCATCTCGTTGAGACGGTCACGCGCGGCGTCGGCTGCCGCCCAGTCTTTAGCTTTACGCGCGTCCAGACGCTGCTGGATTAACGCTTCAATTTCAGCAACTTCACCGTCATCGGCCTGCGCACCGCTTTGCAGGAACGCTTCAGGTTCCTGTTCCAGCAGGCCCAGCACCGCGGAGAGCTTACGCATATGCGACGCCAGCGCGTTGGCGGCATGCATATCTTCGCTCTTCAAACGGTTTACTTCGCGCGCCATATCAAACAGCGCGGAGTAGGCTTCCGGGGTGTTGAAGTCGTCGTCCATCGCTTCAATAAAGCGCGCTTCGAACGCTTCGCCGCCCGCCGGCGCAACGGATTTGTCGGTACCGCGCAGCGCGGTGTACAGACGCTCCAGCGCGGAACGTGCCTGCTTGAGGTTCTCTTCGCTGTAGTTCAGCTGGCTACGGTAGTGGCCGGACATCAGGAAGTAGCGAACGGTTTCAGCGTCGTAGTACTTCAGCACGTCGCGCACGGTAAAGAAGTTGCCCAGCGATTTAGACATCTTCTCGCGGTCAACCATCACCATGCCGGAGTGCATCCAGTAGTTCACGTACTCGCCGTCGTGCGCACAGGTAGACTGCGCGATTTCGTTTTCATGGTGCGGGAACATCAGGTCAGAACCGCCGCCGTGAATGTCGAAATGGTTGCCCAGCTGTTTGCAGTTCATCGCGGAACATTCGATATGCCAGCCCGGGCGACCTTCGCCCCACGGGGATGGCCAGCTTGGCTCGCCCGCTTTGGACATTTTCCACAGTACGAAGTCCATTGGATCGCGCTTCACGTCAACCACGTCAACGCGAGCGCCAGCCTGCAGCTGATCCAGATCCTGACGCGACAGCTTGCCGTAGTTCGGATCGGTCGGTACCGAGAACATCACGTCGCCATTGTCCGCCACGTAGGCGTGACCTTTGGCAATCAGCTGCTCGGTGATTTCGATGATTTCGTGAATGTGGTGGGTCGCGCGCGGTTCGCTGTCCGGGCGCAGAATGTTCAGCGCGTCGAAGTCTTTGTGCATTTCGACGATCATGCGATCGACCAGCGCGACAAAGCTTTCGCCGTTTTCGTTAGCGCGCTTGATGATTTTGTCGTCAATATCGGTGATGTTGCGCACGTACTTCAGCTTGTAGCCGAGGAAACGCAGGTAGCGTGCGACCACGTCAAAGGAGACGAAGGTACGGCCGTGGCCGATATGACAGAGATCGTAAACGGTGATACCACACACGTACATGCCAACTTCTCCGGCATGAATGGGCTTAAATTCCTCTTTCTGGCGAGTCATTGTGTTGAAGATTTTTAGCATCGAGAATTCCATGTTTACGTGTGTGAACCGGGCAAACACTCTAAGGATTTCGAGTTGCAGGAAGGCGGCAAGCGAGTGAAACCCGATGAACTTACTCTAGTAAGTGATTCGGGTGAACGAACGCAGCCAACGCACCTGCAACTTGAAAGACGACGAGTGTACGCCTTAAACGGTATATTCTACCCGTAATTCAACCCGGAAGCAGCACACAATGCAAGATGATCGCGCCGCCCGGTTATGCTATAACAGATGCCTATGTGCAGCCCACAGGCGGGCTGAAGCACCACTCTAAACGGAACAGGATGCAGAAATGGTTACTTTCCACACTAATCATGGCGACATCGTCATCAAAACCTTCGACGACAAAGCGCCAGAAACAGTTAAAAACTTCCTGGACTACTGCCGCGAAGGTTTCTACAACAACACCATCTTCCACCGTGTTATCAACGGTTTCATGATCCAGGGCGGTGGTTTTGAGCCTGGCATGAACCAGAAAACCACCAAAGAAGCTATCAAGAACGAAGCCAACAACGGTCTGAAAAACACCCGTGGTACGCTGGCAATGGCGCGTACTCAGGCTCCGCACTCCGCTACCGCACAGTTCTTCATCAACGTAGCAGACAACGACTTCCTGAACTTCTCAGGCGAAAGCCTGCAGGGTTGGGGCTACTGTGTCTTCGCCGAAGTGGTTGAAGGTATGGACGTAGTCGACAAAATTAAAGCCGTCTCTACCGGTCGTAGCGGCATGCACCAGGACGTTCCTAAAGAAGACGTTATCATTGAAAGCGTGACCGTCAGCGAGTAATTGGTGGCGACATTCTTTATTGCAGATCTTCATCTGCAAACAGAAGAACCGGCGATTACCGCCGGTTTTCTGCGTTTTTTAGGCGGCGAAGCCCGCCGGGCCGACGCGCTGTACATCTTAGGCGACCTGTTTGAAGCCTGGATTGGCGATGACGATCCTAACCCGCTACACCGCGAAGTGGCCTCCGCCATCAAATCGCTGGTCGATTCTGGCGTCCCCTGCTACTTCATCCACGGCAACCGTGATTTTCTGATCGGCAAACGTTTTGCGGCTGAAAGCGGCATGCAGCTGTTGCCTGAAGAGAAGATGCTCGACCTCTACGGCCGGCGCATTCTGATTATGCACGGCGACACCCTCTGCACGGATGACCCCGGCTATCTGGCCTTTCGCGCCAAAGTGCACACGCCGTGGATCCAGAAGCTGTTCCTCGCCCTGCCGCTGTTTATCCGCCGCCGTATTGCCCAGAAGATGCGCAATGACAGCAAGGCCGCTAACAGCAGTAAGTCGATGGAAATCATGGACGTAAACCCGCAGGCGGTCATCGACGTAATGGAGAAACATCACGTGCAGTGGCTAATTCACGGACATAC
Source organism: Kluyvera ascorbata ATCC 33433 (assembly GCF_000735365.1). Lineage (GTDB taxonomy): Bacteria > Pseudomonadota > Gammaproteobacteria > Enterobacterales > Enterobacteriaceae > Kluyvera > Kluyvera ascorbata. The sequence continues at coordinate 38,049 of NZ_JMPL01000004.1, forward strand.
CCATCGCCCGGATATCCACGCGCTTGAGGCTAACGGCGACGAGGCGTTTCGCGCGGTACTTGGTGCCTGGCATACTGAAGGTTCGCTTATCCGCGTCACCAAAGACGACGTGACGCTTATCGCCTTCCCATTTTAATTTTTCCCCTTTATTACCCCGTCGCATGGCGACGCAACCGTTTTCCTTGCCCGTTTTCCATGTTATTCTCTGTGGCCTCTAACGTCGTGTGCAGCACACCCACAGGAGTTTTAAGACGCATGTCTTCCCGCAATAATCCGGCACGTATCGCCATCGTGATGGGGTCCAAAAGCGACTGGGCTACCATGCAGTTCGCCACAGAAATCCTCGATATTCTGAACGTTCCTCACCATGTTGAAGTGGTTTCCGCCCACCGTACGCCCGATAAACTGTTCAGCTTTGCCGAAGCGGCAGAAGAGAACGGTTACCAGGTGATTATTGCCGGTGCCGGCGGTGCAGCCCATTTACCCGGAATGATTGCCGCCAAAACTCTGGTGCCGGTACTCGGCGTACCGGTACAAAGCGCTGCATTAAGCGGCGTAGACAGCCTCTACTCTATCGTCCAGATGCCGCGCGGTATTCCGGTGGGGACGCTGGCTATCGGTAAAGCAGGTGCCGCTAACGCCGCCCTGCTTGCCGCACAGATTCTGGCTCAGCACGATGCCGAACTGCATCAACGTCTTGCTGACTGGCGTAAATCGCAGACCGATGAAGTACTGGATAACCCAGACCCACGAGGTGCGGCATGAAGCAGGTCTGCGTGCTGGGCAACGGTCAGCTAGGTCGTATGCTGCGTCAGGCCGGTGAGCCGCTGGGTATTGCCGTCTGGCCGGTGGGCTTAGAAGCGGACCCGGCAGCCGTGCCGTTCCAGCAAAGCGTCATCACCGCAGAGATTGAACGCTGGCCGGAAACCGCCCTGACCCGCGAACTGGCCGAACACACCGCGTTTGTTAACCGTGACGTATTCCCGATTATCGCCGACCGTCTGACGCAAAAGCAGCTGTTCGATAAGCTGAATCTGGCAACCGCCCCGTGGCAGCTGCTGGCAAGCGCCGACGAGTGGCCTGAGGTGTTTGGTCGTTTAGGTGAGCTGGCTATCGTTAAGCGCCGCACCGGCGGCTACGATGGCCGTGGCCAGTGGCGTCTGCGTAAAGACGAAACCGCACAGCTGCCTGCCGAGTGCTACGGCGAGTGCATCGTTGAGCAAGGCATTAACTTCTCTGGTGAAGTGTCGCTGGTTGGCGCGCGCGCCCACGATGGCAGCACCGTGTTCTATCCGCTGACCCAAAACCTGCACCAGGACGGCATTCTGCGCATGAGCGTCGCTTTCCCACAGGCGGACGCACAGCAGCAGGCTCAGGCTGAATCCATGCTCAGCGCCATTATGCAGGAGCTGGGCTACGTCGGCGTGATGGCGATGGAGTGCTTCGTCACCCCTGGTGGGCTGCTGATTAACGAACTGGCACCACGCGTGCACAACAGCGGCCACTGGACGCAAAACGGCGCGTCCATCAGCCAGTTTGAGCTGCATCTGCGCGCCATTACTGACCTGCCGCTGCCGCCACCGGTGGTTAACAGCCCGTCGGTGATGGTGAACCTGATTGGTACCGACCTGAACTACGACTGGCTGAAGCTGCCGCTGGTGCACCTGCACTGGTACGACAAAGAGGTACGCGAGGGCCGCAAAGTGGGCCACCTGAACCTCAATGACAGCGACACCGGCCGCCTCAGCGCCACGCTGGAAGCGATGGTACCCCTGCTGCCACCGGAGTACGCGAGCGGTATTGCCTGGGCGCAATCACGCCTGAAGTAAGCCTTAAATGCCGGGGAAAGCAACTTATCCTTCCCCGGCCCCCTCTCTGAAGCGTAAAATCCCGCCATTATCGCGTTACCCCCGATTAAATTAAGAAGGATTTCCCCATGGATAATGGGACGGATTACTGCGCTATTCTGCGCGCGGAAACGCCCATCATTGACGTGCGTGCCCCCGTCGAGTTTGCTCAGGGCGCGATGCCCGCGGCAGTCAACCTGCCGCTAATGAACGACGCTGAGCGCGCCGCCGTTGGCACCTGCTATAAACGTCAGGGGCCCGAGGCGGCGCTGGCATTGGGGCATAAACTGGTCTCCGGGCAGACGCGCCAACAGCGCATTGACGCCTGGCTCGATGCCTGTCGTCGCGCGCCGCAGGGTTATCTGTGCTGCGCCCGGGGCGGCCAGCGTTCGCATATCACCCAGAGTTGGATCAAAGAAAACGGTCTTGATTACCCGCTGATCGTCGGCGGCTATAAGGCGCTACGCCAGGCTGCCATTAAGGCTACCGAGGAACTGGTGCGCCATCCGATCGTGCTGATCGGCGGCTGTACCGGTAATGGCAAAACGCCATTGGTGCGCCAACAGCCGCAGGGGATCGATCTCGAAGGGCTCGCTCACCATCGCGGGTCGTCGTTTGGTCGTACGTTAACACCGCAGTTTTCTCAGGCTACCTTTGAGAACCATCTGGCAACCGCGCTGCTAAAAGGCGCATATCAGCAGGACAAGGTTCGCTGGGTGCTGGAAGATGAAGGTCATATGATCGGCGCTAACCACCTGCCGGAATGCCTGCGCGATCGCATGGCTCAGGCACCGATCGCAGTGGTTGAAGATCCGTTCGAACTGCGTCTCGAGCGTCTGCGTGAAGAGTATTTCACCCATATGCACCGCGACTTTACCGCCGCGTTTGGTGAAGAAAAAGGCTGGGAAGAGTACAGCGCCTATCTGCACCACGGCCTGTTCGCCATTCGCCGTCGCCTGGGGCTACAGCGTTTTGCCGAACTGACCGCCACGCTTGATGAGGCGCTGGCTGAACAGCAGCGCAGCGGTTCAACCGAGGCACACTTTGCCTGGCTGGTGCCGCTGCTCAACGAGTATTACGACCCGATGTACCGCTATCAGTTGGAAAAGAAAGCCAGCAAAATCGTCTTCCGCGGTACGTCTGAAGACGTGGTGCACTGGCTGTCAACGCACGCTTAAACCTTAAATAGCCAGCAGGCCGCAAAGTGGCGAGGGGCAATCTCCTGCATCGGCGGCTCCTGCTGCTGGCACTGTGGCATAGCCTGCGGACAGCGGCTGCAAAAACGACAGCCGCTGATTTCCTCAGTCGGGCTCGGAAGCTCACCTTTCAGTCCACCCAACTCCAGTTGCTGTATTCGCGGGTCAGGCACCGGCACCGAGGCCAGCAGCGCCTGCGTATACGGGTGCGCCGGGTGCTGATACAGCTCGCCCGCTGGCGCTACCTCCACCAGTTTACCCAGGTACATCACGCCAATACGGCTGGAAATATGCCGCACCATCGACAAATCATGAGCGATAAACAGGTAGGTCAGGCCAAGCTCCTGCTGAAGATCCTGCAAAATATTCACCACCTGCGCCTGCACCGAAACGTCCAGCGCCGACAAAGGCTCATCGCACAATACAAACTCCGGGCGTACCGACAGCGCGCGGGCAATACTGATGCGCTGGCGCTGGCCGCCGCTGAACTCATGCGGGAAGCGAGTCAAATGCTCAGGCTTAAGCCCGACCTTGTACAGCATCTCCTGGGCGCGTTCGCGCTGGGTGTGTGCATCGTAGCCATGAATTTTCATCGGCTCCGCCACCAGCTGCTGCACCGTCATGCCCGGGTTAAGCGACGACCAGGGGTCCTGGAATATCGCCTGCATTCGGCGACGCAGCGGTTTGAGCGTTTTCTCTGAGGCCTGCGCGATATCCTGCCCGTCAAAGGCGATGTCGCCGGAAGTAATATCAAACAGGCGCAGAATTGCACGCCCCACGGTGGACTTACCGCAGCCCGACTCGCCGACCAGGCCAAAGGTCTCTCCGGGCTGAATATCAAAGCTGACGCCATCGACCGCTTTAACCACCCGCTTCTGACTGAATATGCCGCCATTTAGCGCATAGTGTTTACGCACGTCGCGCAGACGAATTAACGGGAACTCGCTCATGCAGATGCCTCCTGTTGTACCCCTAACCAGCACGCCACCCGATGTCCTTCACCGCAGGTCCGAAAGGCGGGCGAACTATCGCACTGTGGCATTCGCTGCGAGCAGCGTTCTGCAAACGGGCAGCCCGGCGGCGGGTTAAGCAGGCCCGGAGGCGAACCTTCAATCGGCGACAGCCGATGTTCCGGGTCGTCAGCGCGCGGTAAAGAGGCCAGCAGGCCGCGGGTATACGGGTGCGCCGGACGCAGGAAAATATCCTCAACGCTCCCCTCTTCCATCACCAGCCCGCCGTACATGACGACTACGCGACTACACATCTGCGCCACCACGCCAAGGTCGTGAGTAATCAGCATAATGGCCGTCTGCGTTTGCTGTTGCAGCGATTTCAACAACCGCAGGATCTGTGCCTGAATCGTCACGTCCAGCGCCGTTGTCGGTTCATCAGCAATCAGCAGTTGAGGGTCGCAGGAGAGCGCAATGGCAATCATCACCCGCTGGCGCATACCGCCGCTAAACTCATGCGGATATTGGTTAAAGCGCCGCGAGGCATCGGCAATTCCAACGCTATCGAGCATCGCCAGCGCTTTCTCTTTGGCAGCGCTGCGGCTCAGCCCTTTATTGCGCATCAGGATTTCCGTCATTTGACGACCAATGGTCAGCACCGGATTCAGAGCGGTCATCGGGTCCTGGAAAATCATGGCAATCTCATTGCCGCGAATCTGTCGCATCTGCTGCGGCGTTTTTTGCGCCAGACAGTCTCCGCGAAAGCGCACGCTGCCGCCGGTAATTTTGCCGTTATTCCCCAGCAGTTGCAGGATCGATTTACAGGTAACGCTTTTCCCGCAACCTGACTCGCCAACGATCCCGATCAATTCCCCGGCGTTCAGCGAAAAACTGACGCCGCGCACCGCGTGAACCTCGCCATCGCGGGTAAAAAATGAGGTCTGTAGATTCTCAAGCTCAAGTAAATCAGGCATCGCGGTTGGCTCCCGGCTCGAAGGCGGTACGGAAGACATCGCCCAGCACGTTAAAACTAAATACGGTCAACAAAATCAGAATCCCCGGGAACATCGCCAGCCATGAGGCATCACCGATGTAGGACTGTGCGTTGTTAAGCATACTGCCCCACGAGGCGGCGGGCTGCTGTACGCCAAGGCCGAGAAAGCTGAGCGTCGATTCCATCAGGATGGCCGAGGCGATATTCAGCGTGGCAGCCACGATAATGGTCGGCAGTACGCCGGGAATAATATGGCGGGCAATAATGCGCAGCGGGTTTTCCCCCGACGCGCGGGCGTATAGCACGTATTCACGCTCCTTGACGGACAGCGTTTCGGCACGCACCAGGCGGGACATATTCATCCACGTTAACAGGCTGATAATCATAATAATATTATCGACGCCCGGCTTCAGGTACGCATTCAGCACCAACAGCAGGAAGAAGGCGGGAATCGCCATCAGAATATCGACAGCGCGCATCATCAGGTTATCCAGCCAGCCGCCGAAATAGCCGCTTATCGTCCCGACGAGGGTGCCAATCAGGGTGGAGAACAGCATCGCCAGAAAACCAACCATCAGCGAAATCCGCCCGCCGGAGAGCGCGCGGGTGAAGTAGTCACGGCCGTATTCATCGGTGCCGAACCAGTGCGCCGCATCAGGGGGTAACATGCGCGAGGCGAGCGACATCTGGTCGGGATCGTAAGGGCTTAAGCCTGCGGACAGCGCCGCAACCACAAAAATAAACAGCACCAGCAGGGAAAACTGCGCCGGACGATTGCGGCGGAGCTGGTGGCGAACGTTTTGCCAACGTCGATTCATCGTCAGTTACCTCAAAGTACGAATGCGGGGATCGGCAAAGCGATACAGCAGATCGGCCAGCAGGTTGCCAACGATCAGCATCAACGACGACAGCAGGATAATGGCCATGATCAGCGGGTAATCCAGCGAGGTGATCGCCTGGATCCCCAGCAGCCCCATCCCCGGCCAGGAGAAGACGCTTTCGGTCACATACGCCCCGACCACCAGCTCACCAAACGACAGTCCAAACAGGGTGATCACCGGCAGCAGCACGTTCTTCAGCACATGACGGAACAGGATCGTGCGGTAGGTTGCACCATAGGCCAACTGAGTCTGTACGTAGTCCGCGGACAGTTGGGTGATCGTGTTAGAACGCACATAGCGTACGTAGGTCGACAGGTTGTAAAACGTCAGGGCAATACAGGGCAGAATGCCGTGCCGCAGCACATCGAGCCAGCTGTCTTCCATGCCGATCGTGCGCATCCCCATACTCGGGAACCAGTTAAGCTGCACGGAAAAAACGGTAATCAGCAGAATGCCGAACCAGAAAATCGGCACCGAAATCCCCACGTACGCAAACAGGTTCAGCACGTAGTCGAGCCAACGATGTTTGAAAGCACCGGCCAGCAGGCCGAGCGGAACCGCCAGCACAATGGCCAGCAGCAGAGACGCGCCCATCAAACCGAGGGTGGCGGGGATCCGTTCGATGATCATCTCCAGCACCGGACGGTGGTAAATCAGCGAATACCCGAGATCGCCATGCAGGATATTTTTCAGCCACAGCAGGTATTGGGTGACCAGCGGTTTATCCAGCCCAAGGCTATGACGAATATGCTCAATATCCTCCGGCGACATTCGTGGCGTAATGTACGCCTGAACAGGATCACCCGGGGCGAGCTTTACCAGCAAAAACGCCACCAGCGAGATAAAGAAAAGCATCGGCAGCAGTTGCAGCAGCCGACGAGTCAACATTGTGTTCACGACATTCCCTTCACAAAAAGCCCCCGACGTCGGGGGCTAATAGCGCTTATTTTTGGTAGATTTTGGATAAATCCTGGAACATATAGACCGGTTTTGGTTCCGCTTCCTGAGTCCCGCCAAAGCGTTTATCTACCGCAACGACCGCGTTACTGTAGGCAATCGGGTAGTAGGTCATGTCCGTCGCCACCACCTGCTGCAACTGCTTATAGATGGCGCCGCGCTTCGCGCTGTCGGTTTCCGTAGCGCCTTTATCCCACAGCGCATCAAACTGTGGATTTTTATAATGCGCGTAGTTGTAGGCTTCATTGCTCATAAACAGCGATTTATAGCCGTCCGGCTCAGAACCCATGATGTAACCACCGAGGCTCAGCTCGTAGCCGGTGTTTTTCATATCAAGGCTACGTTGCGACATGGCATTTGCATCCAGCGGCAACAGCTCAACGTTGATGCCCAGCGCTTTGAGCTGCTGCTGAATATACAGCCCCATGCTCTCCTGGGTTTTGTTGGTGTTGATGTAGGCCAGACGCAACTTCAGGTCGCTCGGCGCGCCGGAGGCTTTCAGCAATGCTTTGGCTTTTTCCAGGTCGTAGGCGTACTGTTCAACGTCATCAGAGTGATACAGCGTGTCTGGGGTCAGGAACGAGGTGGCCGGTTTCGCGTAATCGAGCGAGGTAAAGGCCGTGGTGACCAGATCGTTTTTATTCAGCGCATAAGCAATTGCCTGACGCAGCGCTTTGCTCTGCATAACCGGGACATTCTGGTTAAAGACCATGTAGGCCAGACGCCCTTCAGGATAGGTCACGAAATTAAACTTATCGGTCTTTTTCAGGCGTGACACGTCCTGCGGGTCAATCATCTTGAGGTTGATCTCGCCGTTTTGCAGCGCAAGGTTGGCCGAGTTACTGTCTTTCGCAAAGCGATAGGTCACGGAATCAAGCTTCGGCTTGCCATTCCAGTAACCGTCAAAACGCGTCAGCGCGTAATACTGACCCGCACGATACTCTTTAAATTTGAAAGGCCCAGAGCCAACCGGCGCATCGTTTCTGCCGCTCTTTTCCAGATCGTTTTCGTTAGCAAACACGTGCTGTGGGATCGGGTAGATCTGCACCAGCGTGCCGACGAACGCCGCGCTAACCTGCGGTAAGGTGAATTTCACCGTTAAGTCATCGACCTTGCTGACCTGCACCGGCTTACCGCCGTACATGAACATGCTGCGGAAGAAGCTGTGCTGCTTTTCATCCAACAACTTATTAAACGTAAACACCACGTCGTCGGCGGTGATTGGCTGACCATCCTGCCACGTCAGGTTCGGTTTGAGTTTCAGGATATAGCTCAGGTTATCCGCCGACGGCTCCAGGCTTTCCGCCAGACCCCATTCGATTTTGCCATCGTTGTAGCTGTATAGCGGGGCATAAAGCGCCTGCATAATGGTCAGCGTGGTGCGGTCGCTGGCATAAATAGGGTTCACCGCCAGCGGGTCGCCGGAAGTAATGCCGATAATCAGCGAACCACCCTTTTTTGGCGCGCTGTCGCTGCTGGCGGCAGGAGCGTTAATCGTTTCTTTATTTTTGGCATCATCACAGCCCGTTAAACCCAGCGCCAGTGAAATTAACGCTGTGGGAACCCATAATTTACGCATGCTTCATTAACTCCTTACCCTTAAATTTTTAATTCTTTCAAAGAAATAAATGAACGGACCGGTGTTATTAAGATATTTCACAACCTTTTCATTGCGCAGGACTTTATGTCTATCCCGTTTAATTATTTACGCGCTATATAAACGCGATTATCAATCGCTAAGCAATTGAATCCACTTCACATTGCTAACAGGTTCACAGTTCCGACCATATAAAATAAAGCGTGTAATATCAGATAGATAATTTCGCTAATAGTCGTAAAAAACGAATAAAACCACGGAATTGAATATTGGGAATTATAACCAGCTGATGTGTAACAAAAAAGCGGGAAACGAGGCGAGAGTTAGATGTTATTTAGCTAAGGAAAGATAAAAATAAACTAAGCAAAGGGCGGCAATGCCGCCCTTTTATTACGATTAGAAATCGTAACGCAGACGAACCAGGTTCATATCACCCAGGTCATCGGTACTGGAGGTGAATACGTGTTCGTAGTCAACACGGAAACCGTAATCCAGCTGGAAGCTGATACCTACGCCGTTGTCGATACGCTGGTAGTTGCGACCATTCACGTATTCAATACGGTCACCCATGAAGTATGGCTGAACGGATTTAAGCGCGTACTGACCCACTGGGATTTTGTAGCCCGCGAAGTATTCCACGCCCCATGCATCGCCCGCGAAGTAATCATGTACGGAAGATTTTTTGGTGGTCATGAAGTTCTGGTACCAGCCGCCGCCGAGGGAGAAGGTCCAGTTATCCGGCGTCCAGCTCAGCGCGGTACCCAGGATGTTCTGATCGTAGGTTTTGCTTTCGCTGCTGTAGGTGGTGTTCATATCAGCACGGGTGTAGTTCCATGCCGTACCCCAGCTCAGGTCATCGGTGATGTGGTAATCCACGCCCAGTGAACCGCCGCCTTTACGTTTGTAAAGCAGGCCGTTGTTCAGGTTCAGGTCATCGTTGAACAGGTAAGAAGCGTAGAGGTCCACGTCACCTACAGTTTTCTTATACTTCAGGGATTTACGAGTACGGTAAGAACCATCGTAGTCACCGTTGATACCGTTACCTGGCGCCTGACCAATCATGTCATAGTCCCAGATATCGGTTTTCGCGCCGACCACATCGTAGTAGATGCTGTTCTGTTGACCGAAGGTCAGCGTACCCCAGGTATCGCTCTTCAGGCCGGTGTAAAGCATACGACGGGTAGTGTTGTTCGCGCCTTCAGCGTAGTGGTTATCCCAGTCGAAGACCGCTGGAATGTTGACACCTAGCTCGTAGTAGCTGACCCAGCTGATGTCATCAAACAGGTAGTAGTCAGCTGCGAAACGGAAACGGGTGCCGCCGTCAAAGCCATTACGTTTGTAAGAGCCTTTGTCGCCGTCGCCGGTCATCATGTTGAACTGCGGACGAATACTCCCGCCCACGGTGAAGTTCAGACGGCTCAGCGGGTTACCAGCCTGAGGATCCTGCTTGAGCAGGGTAATTTCAGCCTGGGATGCGAAAGACGTCAATGCCACTGCAGCGCCGATCGAGATCGCCAGCGCTTTCATTTTTATAGTCATTATTTTTCCTTGATAGATTACGTGCCATCTATTTGGCACACAAATCTTATCGTTTATTAATAAATTACACCTGACTGATTTTTAATGAAACGTGCGACTTAGCGCTGCAGAATTACCGAATGGTGCCCTAAAACGGGCAAATTGATGAAAGGATGAGCAATTTTGCGGGTGCGGAAAGTGACCCGGCGGCGCTGCGCTTGGCCGGGCTACTCATAATCTGTAGCCCGGGCGAGCACAGCGCCGCCGGGAAATAGCTAGCTGGAAAACTGGCGGAACAGCGCCCTACCCTTAAGCAGACGCAGCCCCAATCCCCCGCCGCACAGCGACAGCAGCAGCGCCCCGCACAGCGGTAGCGCCACCCACAGCCGCCAGTCCGGTGACCACGGGAAGTCGAAAACCTTCGTTTGCAGCATCGCCAGCGCGGTCTCCGCGCCGATGGCCGCCACCAGCCCGGAAATCGCCCCTAGCAGGGCAAACTCCGCCCACAGCGTCAGACGCAGCAGCGACTTTCCGGCACCGAGAGTGCGATAAACCACCAGCTCCTGATGACGCTGGCGCATGCCAACCTGAACCTGCGCCAGCAGCAACAGCACGCCGCAGGCGGTCACCAGAACCACCATCACCTCCAGCGCCCGGCTGACCTGCGCCAGCACCTGACCAACCTGTTTTAAGATAGCGCCAATGTCCAGCAGGCTCACGGTCGGGAATTCACGGTTTAGCTGAGTCAGCAGCGTCGTGCCGTGGTCCCAGCGGAAGCTGGTGAGCCAGCTTTGCGGCTGACCGTCTAGCGCACCGTCCGGGAAGATAAAGAAGAAGTTCGGCCGCAGGCTTTCCCAATCGACCTTACGAATGCTGCTTACCTTCGCCGTAAAGTCCTGGGTATCACCGGTGAAGGTCACGCTATCGCCAAGGCCAATGTTCAGCCGCTGCGCCAGCCCTTCCTCAATAGAAACCTCCCCTGATTTTGGCGGCCAGACGCCTGCCACCAGCGGGTTATGCTGCGGCCGCTGATTTTGCCAGGTAAGGTTCAACTCGCGGTTCAACGATTCATCTTTATTACCTTCGGTGCTATGACCGTTGATCTGGGTGAGACGCGCGCGAACGATCGGGTAAAACGCCGCCGGGATCACCTGATGCTCCGCCAGGAAGGTTTTCACCTCACTCACCTGCTCCGGGGCAATGTTGATCAGAAAATAGTTCGGGCTTTCCGGCGGTAGCTGCTGTTGCCAGCGATCCAGAAGATCGCCACGCAGCACCAGCAGCAGCGCCAGCAGCATAAACGAAAGCGAGAACGCTGCCAGTTGGCTAAGCGTCGACCACGGCTGGCGCAGCAGACGATTCACCGCCAGACGTAGCGGCAGCGCGCGCAAAGTGATGCGCTTCAACACCTTGAGTAGCAGCCAACCCACCAGCCCGCACAGCGCCGCCAGCACCACCGCGCCCGCCAGCACCGACCACAGCAGCGGGCTACCGCCCATCAACCACGCCAGCAGTACTACCGTGACGATACAGACCAACGGCAGGTAAATTTTCAGCGGCCAGACGTTGGCCACTATGTCCTGTCGCAGCACGCGCAGCGGCTGAGTGGCCAGCAGTAACCGGTACGGACGCAGCCCGACCAGCAGCGAAATCATCGTCATTGACCCCACCGCCCACAGCCACGGCCAGGCGCTAGCGGCAGGTAATGCCGCTGGCAGCACCGGCTTGAGCAGCGCTAGCAGGACCGACTCAAACAGCAGACCCATCGCCCCACCCGCCAGCGCCGAAAGCGCCAGCAGCAGCACCCACTGGCCGATAATCAGTTTGCGCAGCTGCGACCGTCCGGCACCTAAGGTTTTCAGCACCGCCACCAGATCGTAGCGACTGCGGCAGTAGTGGCCCATCGCCACCGCCACGGCAGCCACCGCCAGCAGCAGCGTCAGAAGTGCCGAGAGCAACAGGAACTGCTGGGAGCGCTGTAGCGATTTGCCTAACGCACCGTCGTCCTGATCCGGGCCAATCCAGCGGTGCTCAGGCTTGAGCTGAGGCAGCAACCAGCTTTCGTAGCTGGCAAGCTGCGCGGGCGTGCCGGCAAACTTATAGCTCCAGCTTACCCGGCTACCGGGCTGTACCGCGCCGGTTTTCGCCACGTCGGCCAGGTTCATCATCAGCCGGGGCGCCATCTGGAACGGGTTAAAGCCGCTGTCAGGCTCCTGCACCACTTCCCCGGCAATACGCAGCGTGGCGTCGCCAACGTCAAGGTTATCGCCGGTTTTCAGATTCAGCAGCGCCATCAGGCGGGGAGCCAGCAGCACCGTCCCGGCCTGCGGTTTCAGGCCCGCCGGTTCGGTTTGCAGGTCGCCGTACAGCGGGTAGCTGTCATCCACCGCTTTCACGTCGGCAAGCTGCGGCGTATCGCCCGCCCAGGTCATGGTCGAGAAGTTAATTTTTTCGCCAACCGTGAGTCCCTGAGCGCGCGCGTGCTCAATCCACTGCGTTGGGGCTTCACGCGAACTGCGCAGCACCCGATCGCCCGCCATATATTCACGGCTTTGTTGATTGAGCCCTTTGTCCATGCGGTCGCTGATGCTGCCCAGCGCCAGCACGCAGGCCACCGCCAGGCTCAGCGCCAGCCAGACAATCAGCAGCGACGGCGAGCGCCACTCCCGCCAGAACCAGCGTAAAATCATGCCTCCTCCCGTAGCTGCCCGTCGACCAGCCGCAGCCGTCGGTCGCAGCGCGCGGCAAGCTGCGCATCGTGGGTCACCAGAATCAGCGTGGTGCCGTGTTCACGGTTAAGTGAGAAAAGCAGGTCGGCGATTTTGTCACCGGTCTGACGGTCGAGGTTGCCGGTCGGTTCATCGGCAAACAGCAGATCCGGGCGACCATTAAAGGCGCGCGCCAGCGCCACGCGCTGCTGTTCACCCCCGGAAAGCTGCGCCGGGAGATGGTGCAGACGCTTGCCTAACCCCAATTGTTCCAGCAATGCCTTTGCCCCCTGGCGGCTTTGCCCGTCACTTTCCCCACGCAGCAGCGCAGGCAGCTCAACGTTCTCCAGCGCATTAAGCGTTGGGATCAACATGAAGGACTGGAAAACGAAGCCGATATGCTGGGCACGCAGGCACGCTCGCGCTTCTTCATCGAGCTTCTCCAGCGGATGCCCCAGCAGCTTCACCTCGCCGCTGCTGCCGTCATCCAGCCCGGCCAGAATCGCCAGCAGCGTCGACTTCCCGGAGCCCGACTCGCCAATCAAAGCAAGGGTTTGCGCCGGTTTGACAATCAGGTTAACTCCGGTAAGGATGGAAAGCTCATGCTCCCCCTGACCGACGGATTTCTTAAGATGATGCACTTCAAGTACGTTTTCCGCTGGCATTTGCCTGTCCTGTTTTTGATTCTGTTTAGCCTGCGTGCCGCGGCGGCGGACACGCTGTTAGTGCTTGGCGACAGCCTTAGCGCGGGCTATCGCATGGCGGCCAATACGGCCTGGCCGGCGCTGTTGAACGATAAATGGCAACCTGACATCACGGTGGTGAACGCCAGTATTAGCGGCGATACCTCAGACCAGGGGCTAGCGCGCCTGCCCGCACTATTGCAACAACATAAACCACAATGGGTGCTGGTTGAACTCGGCGGCAACGATGGACTGCGCGGTTTTCAGCCGCAGCAAACCGAGAAAACGCTGCGCACGATTCTGCAACAGGTGAAAGCCGCCCATGCCCAACCGTTATTAATGCAAATTCGTCTGCCAGCAAACTACGGACGCCGCTATAATGAGGCCTTCAGCGCTGTATATCCGCGGCTCGCCAGCGAGTTTTCTATTCCACTGCTGCCCTTCTTCATGGAAGAGGTCTATCTCAAGCCGCAGTGGATGCAGGATGATGGCATTCATCCCAATCGTGACGCCCAGCCGTTTATTGCTGACTGGATGGCGACACGCCTGGCTCCATTAGTTAATCACGATGCCGGAAAGTAAAGCGGTGTCTTCAGGTAAAGTTATGCAAAAATCGGTCTTAATTACAGGATGTTCCAGCGGGATTGGCCTCGAAAGCGCGTTAGAACTGAAACGCCAGGGTTTTCGCGTACTGGCCGCCTGCCGCAAACCCGATGATGTGAAGCGCATGAACGGCATGGGGTTTACCGGAATATTGCTCGACCTCGACAGCCCGGAAAGCGTCGATAACGCCGCGGAGCAGGTGATCGCACTGACCAACAATCGTCTGTTTGGTCTGTTTAATAACGCCGGATATGGCGTTTATGGGCCGCTGGAGAGCATCAGCCGCGCGCAAATGGTGCAGCAGTTTTCCGCCAACTTTTTCGGCGTCCACCAGCTAACCATGCGCCTGTTGCCAGCGATGATCCCGCACGGCGAAGGACGTATCGTCATGACGTCATCGGTGATGGGGCTTATCTCTACGCCGGGCCGCGGTGCTTATGCCGCCAGCAAATACGCGCTGGAAGCCTGGTCAGACGCGCTGCGCATGGAGCTGCGCCATACGGGCGTGAAGGTGAGCCTGATTGAACCCGGCCCGATTCGTACCCGCTTTACCGAGAACGTCAACCAGACCAGCGATAAGCCGGTGGAGAATCCCGGCATTGCTGCACGCTTCACCCTAGGCCCGGATGCGGTGGTGGCGAAAGTGCGCCATGCGTTTATCAGCGATAAGCCGAAATTACGCTATCCGGTCACCCTGGTCACCCACGCGGTTGGCTGGCTGAAACGCCTGCTGCCGGGTCGTGCGATGGACAAAATTCTGCAGGGCTAAGTTGAAGCCGACGCTTTTGCCCCCATCTCGAATACAAACCGACTACAGAGAAAGACCTATGTCCGTACAGAATATCGTCAACATTACCGAAGCTAATCTCCACCAGACGCTGGAGCAATCCGTTACCACACCGGTGTTGTTCTACTTCTGGTCCGACCGTAGCCAGCACTGTCTGGAGCTGACGCCGGTGCTGGAAAATCTGGCCGCGCAGTACAACGGTCAATTTATTCTGGCGAAGGTCGACTGCGACGCCGAGCAGATGGTCGCCTCTCAGTTTGGCCTGCGCTCTATCCCGACCGTTTATCTGTTCCAGAACGGCCAGCCGGTTGACGGCTTCCAGGGCCCGCAGCCGGAAGAGGCGATTCGCGCGCTGCTCGATAAAGTGCTGCCGCGTGAAGAAGAGCTGAAAGCACAGCAGGCGCTGGCGCTGATTCAGGAAGGCAACCATGCCGACGCGCTGCCGCTGCTGAAAGATGCCTGGCAGCTCTCCGGTCAGGACAGCCAGATTGGCCTGCTGCTGGCGGAAACGCAGATTGCGCTTAACCGTTCAGAAGAGGCAGAAGCGGTGCTGAAAACCATTCCGTTGCAGGACCAGGACACCCGCTATCAGGGGCTGGTTGCGCAGATCGAGCTGCTGAAGCAGGCAGCAGATACGCCGGAAATTCAGCAATTGCAGCAAGAAGTAGAGGCCAACCCAGAAGATGCCGCGCTGGCCTCGAAGCTGGCGCTTCAGCTGCATCAGGTGGGCCGTAACGAAGAGGCGCTGGAGCTGCTGTTCAGCCACCTGCGTAAAGATTTAGGCGCGGCCGATGGTCAGGCGCGCAAAATGCTGCAGGAAATTCTGGCGGCGCTCGGTACCGGTGATGCGTTGGCGTCGAAGTATCGTCGCCAGCTGTATTCGCTGCTGTACTAACGGTGTGATTCCCGGGGTCGCTTCGCTTGGCCGGGCTACGTTTTGGTAGCCCGGCCAAGCGAAGCGACCCCGGGAAATCTCACGCTACGCGCGTTTCTTCAGCTGTGTCACCACCAGCTGATGGCGGGCGTTGTAAAACTTCCGGTAGGTCAGATAGCAGGCAATAATGGTCGACAGGCTGGCGGTTGAGAGCAGCATAAATGTCACCATAATCTGATATTTAATCGCTTTGACCGGGTCGATACCGGCAAAAATCAGCCCGGACATCATTCCCGGCAAACTCACCAACCCCACAGTTTTTGCCGAATCCACGGTCGGGATCAGCGACGCTCGAATACTTTCGCGAATCAGGCGTGCGGAAGCCATTTTCGGCGTAGCTCCCAGACTCAGCTTCTCCTGAATTTGCTGCTGCTCGGCGCTAAAGCGCTGCCCCAGGTTGTTGTAACACAGCCCCACAGCAATCATCGCATTCCCGGCAATCATCCCGGAAATAGGGATAACCTGCATCGGCACAAAGGCAATGGAGCCGGAGAACACCAGCACCGCCAGCGTTAGCCCCGCGCCGGTGGTAATGGCGATAAACGATGACACAAAGGCTTTATCGATATACTTACTGCGCTTTTGCGCGTTGTACGCCGCGTTGAAGCAGATAAACAGCACCATGCACAGCGTCAGCACCGCGTGATTAACGTTGAAGATATATTTCAGCACGTAGCCGACGATAATCAGCTGCACCACCGCCCGGCAGATACTCCAGATAATGTCTTTTTCCAGCGCCAGCTTTTCCCGGTAGCTCACCAGGATGGCCACCAGTACCAGCACCATCGACAGCGCCAGCGATTGGTTAGTGATGATATGTTCGCTATTCATTGACCGCCTCCTGATGCGAAGGCAGCGTCACCACTTCATCCGCATGGCTAATTTCATCTTTATCGTGCGTCACCCACAGCACGGCAATCTGCTGCTCGCGCACGTACTGATGAATAATCTCGTTCACGTTCTTTTTGTTTTGCTCATCCAGCGCGCTGGTTATTTCATCCAGCAGCAGCACCTTCGGTAAAAATTGCAGGTTACGAATGAGCGACACCCGCTGTTTTTCGCCACCGGAGAGATCGTTAATCGATTTCGACAGCGTCTCTTCCGGCAGGCCAAAGCGCGCCAACTGCGTCAGAAAACGATCCGGTTCAGGATTTTTATTGCGAATCTGCCACGGGAAAATAAAGTTGTCGTAAACCGTATCACCAAACAGCGCCGGGGTTTGTGCGCAGTAGGAAACCTGCTGGCGATAGGCTTCCGGCGTTAGTGCATTGATATCCTTCCCCTCAAAGAGAATCTTCCCATCGGTAGGTGAAAGCAACGAGGCGATAATTTTTAATAAGGTGCTTTTGCCGCAGCCGGAGGGCCCGGTAATCAGCTTAAATTCACCGGGGGCTACGCTTAAATTAATCTTATCAAGGACCGTTTTCTCGCCAATACGAAAGCTCACCTGTTCAAGTTGTAAAATCGCGCTATTTTCCTTCATTGCTTTAATGTGTCCTGATGCTGACTTTTGTGCCCTTAGTGTAACCCCAATTAATTTCAGGGGGCGAATTTCCCCCGCATAGCCGATATACTTGAAGAGGTTACGGACAGTTAAACAGGAGGTTTTATGCTGATATTTATCCCGGTTCTTATCTTCGTCGCGCTGGTCATTGTCGCGGCGGGAGTCAAAGTTGTGCCTCAGGGCTACCAGTGGACGGTTGAACGCTTTGGCCGCTACACCAAAACCCTGCATCCGGGCTTAAGCCTGGTCGTGCCGTTTATGGATCGCATCGGTCGCAAAATCAATATGATGGAGCAGGTGCTCGATATCCCTTCCCAGGAAGTGATTTCCAAAGATAACGCCAACGTCTCAATTGATGCCGTTTGCTTTATTCAGGTCATTGATGCACCAAAAGCGGCCTATGAGGTCAGCAATCTTGAATTGGCCATTATCAACCTGACGATGACCAACATTCGTACCGTCCTCGGCTCGATGGAGCTCGACGAAATGCTCTCCCAGCGTGACAACATCAACACGCGTCTGCTGCATATCGTCGATGAAGCGACGAATCCGTGGGGCATCAAAATCACCCGTATCGAGATTCGCGATGTCCGCCCACCGGCTGAGCTTATCGACGCTATGAACGCGCAGATGAAGGCGGAACGTACTAAGCGTGCCTATATTCTGGAAGCAGAAGGGATTCGCCAGGCGCAAATCGTTAAAGCCGAAGGTGAAAAACAGGCGCAGATCCTTACCGCTGAAGGTGAGCGTCAGTCGGCGTTCCTGCAGGCAGAAGCGCGTGAACGTTCTGCGCAAGCTGAAGCTACAGCAACGAAGATGGTATCTGAAGCCATTGCCGCCGGTGACATTCAGGCGGTGAACTACTTCGTGGCGCAGAAATACACCGACGCGCTGCAGCAGATTGGCTCCGCCAATAACAGCAAAGTGGTCATGATGCCGCTGGATGCTAGCAGTCTGATGGGCTCAATCGCCGGGATCGCCGAGCTGATTAAAGACAGCGCCAGCGAACGGAAATCATCATGATTGCGCTGGTGCTCTCGCACCCGCATCTCTTCTGGCTAAGCCTTGGCGGGTTGCTTCTGGTTGCTGAAATGCTCGGTGGCAGCGGCTACCTGCTGTGGAGCGGCATTGCGGCGGCGGTCACCGGCGCCATTACCTGGCTGCTGCCGATCGGTTGGGAATGGCAGGGCGCGCTGTTTGCCGTGCTGACGCTGCTGGCGGCCTGGCTATGGTGGAAGTGGCTGACTCAGCGGACAAGCCGTCAGCGCCCGTCAGAAGGCCAGCTTAACCAGCGCGGTCAACAGCTGCTGGGCCAGCGCTTTACGCTGGATAGCACGCTGGTGAACGGTCGCGGCCATATGCGCGTTGGCGATAGCTCATGGCCGGTTGCCGCCGATGACGATCTGCCCGCTGGCAGCAAAGTCGAGGTGATTGCGGTGGAAGGGATCGTCCTGCGAATCAGACTCTCCCCTCCTCGCTAGCCATCAGGCCAGGGTTTTACGGTGACAGCAGCCGGAGAGATTATCAATAATCGGACAATCGGCGCTGTCATCTCCCGGGCAGGATTCTGCCAGCGAGAGCAGCTGATCGCGCATCGCCTGCAGGTCGTTGATATGACGCTCGATGTCCGCGACTTTCTGCAGCGTATAGGCTTTCACATCGGCGCTGTGGCGCTTTGGATCGTTAAACAAATTCACCAGTTCGCCGCACTCTTCGAGATTAAACCCAACCTGTCGTGCCTGACGCAGTAGCGTAAACTCATCAAGGTGTTTCTGCGTGTAGCTGCGGTAGCCGTTTTCGCTACGCAGCGGCGGCGTGACCAGCCCCTTCTCTTCATAAAAGCGAATCGCTTTGCTGGTTAAGCCGGTTTTTTTGGCAACATCACTGATATTCACATTTCCCCCTTGACCTTCCCCTTGCTGGAAGGTTTAACCTTCACAACTGTAGACCATAAGGTGAATTTGGTCATCCATTATTGAGGAAAGTGATATGTCTCAAACCATCGATCTAGCCCTGGACGGTCTGTCCTGCGGCCACTGCGTAAAACGCGTGAAAGAGAGCCTGGAACAACGCCCTGACGTTGACCATGCGGAAGTGACTATCGAAGCCGCCCACGTGACCGGCAGCGCCAGCGCTGACGCGCTTATCGAAACCATTAAACAAGCCGGTTATGGTGCGGAGTTAAGCCACCCAAAGGCTAAACCGCTGGCAGAGTCATCACTCCCGTCGGAAGCACTGACAGCGGCCACCCCTGAGCTTCCGGCAGCACAGGAACTGGATGACAGCCAACAATTGCTGATCAACGGTATGAGCTGCGCCAGCTGCGTTTCCCGGGTACAGAATGCGTTGCAGGCCGTACCGGGCGTCGTACAGGCACGGGTAAATCTGGCGGAGCGCACGGCCCTGGTTATGGGCAGCGCCTCCCCCGGGGATTTAGTTCAGGCAGTAGAAAAAGCGGGATACGGCGCGGAAGCGATTGAGGATGACCTCAAGCGCCGCGAACGTCAGCAGGAAACCGCCCTCGCGACCATGAAGCGTTTTCGCTGGCAGGCGATCGTCGCCCTGCTGGTCGGTATCCCGGTGATGGTCTGGGGCATGATTGGCGACAACATGATGGTCTCCGACGATAACCGTTCCCTGTGGCTGGTCATCGGCTTAATCACCCTGGCGGTGATGGTCTTTGCCGGCGGTCACTTTTACACCAGCGCATGGAAAAGCCTGAAGAACCGTACCGCCACGATGGACACCCTGGTCGCCTTAGGTACCGGCGTCGCATGGCTCTACTCGATGAGCGTCAACCTGTGGCCGCAGTGGTTCCCAATGGAAGCCCGCCACCTTTATTACGAAGCCAGCGCCATGATTATCGGTCTGATAAATCTGGGGCATATGCTGGAGGCACGTGCACGTCAGCGCTCCTCCCGGGCGCTGGAAAAACTGCTCGACCTGACGCCGCCAACCGCCCGCGTGGTGACGGAAGATGGTGAAAAAACCGTGCCGCTGGCCGACGTTCAGCCGGGGATGATCCTGCGTCTTGCTACCGGCGACCGCGTTCCGGTTGACGGAGAAATTAGCCAGGGCGAAGCCTGGTTTGATGAAGCGATGCTGACCGGTGAGCCTATCCCGCAGCAAAAAGGCGATGGCGATAGCATTCACGCCGGTACCGTGGTCGAAGATGGTTCGGTCCAGTTCCGCGCAAGCGCTGTTGGTAGCCACACCACGCTATCGCGCATTATTAAAATGGTGCGTCAGGCGCAAAGCAGTAAGCCTGAAATCGGCCAACTGGCGGATAGAATCTCCGCCGTGTTCGTGCCGGTGGTGGTCGCCATTGCTATTTTCAGCGCCGCCATCTGGTACTTCTTCGGCCCGGCGCCGCAGATTGTCTACACCCTGGTTATCGCCACGACGGTGCTGATTATCGCCTGTCCTTGTGCGCTGGGTCTGGCAACGCCGATGTCGATTATTGCCGGTGTCGGCCGCGCCGCAGAGTACGGCGTGCTGGTACGTGATGCCGATGCATTGCAGCGCGCCAGTGAGCTCACCACGCTGGTGTTTGATAAAACCGGCACGCTGACCGAAGGTAAACCGCAGGTCGTTGCGGTAAAAACACTGGGCGCAATGAGCGAAGCCACCGCGCTGCGTCTGGCCGCCGCGCTGGAACAGGGCTCGAACCACCCATTAGCGCGCGCTATTGTGGAGAAAGCCGCCGAGAAATCACTGCCGCAGGTTAATGCCTTCCGCACCCTGCGTGGGCTTGGAGTTAGCGGCGAAAGTGACGGACATGCCCTGTTGCTCGGCAACCAGGCGCTGCTGCATGAACATCAGGTTGTCACCCGCGAGTTGGATGATGAAATGGCGCAACAAGCCGCACAGGGCGCAACCCCGGTGCTGTTGGCAATCGACGGCAAAGCCGCCGCGCTGTTCGCCATCCGTGACCCGTTGCGCAGTGACAGCGTTGCCGCGCTGCAACGTCTGCACCGTGAAGGCTACCGTCTGGTGATGCTGACCGGGGATAATCCCGTCACCGCCAACGCGATTGCCAAAGAAGCGGGTATTGATGAGGTGATTGCTGGCGTACTACCGGACGGTAAAGCGCAGGCGATTAAAGATTTGCAGGCACAGGGCCAGAAAGTGGCAATGGTCGGTGACGGTATCAACGATGCGCCAGCGTTAGCGCAGGCCGATGTAGGTATCGCCATGGGCGGCGGCAGCGACGTTGCGATTGAAACCGCGGCGATTACGCTGATGCGCCATAGCCTGGTCGGGGTCGCCGATGCGCTGGCGATTTCTCGCGCCACGCTGCGTAATATGAAGCAGAACCTGCTCGGGGCATTTGTCTATAACTCGCTGGGTATCCCGATTGCCGCCGGGATCCTCTGGCCGCTGACCGGAACACTGCTGAACCCGGTAGTTGCAGGGGCCGCGATGGCGCTCTCATCGATTACCGTTGTGAGTAACGCTAACCGTCTGCTGCGCTTCAAACCTAAACAGTAACCCACCGTCCCTCCCGCCACCGGGAGGGACGCGTTTGCACCTTTCCCCCCATCGCGCTAGCATGAGATTTTCCTTCCAGGGAGCGCGGATGAGCCTGTTAAATCAACTACAACGTCTGTGGCACACGCTGCGCGGTTCCCCATACAGTTGGCCCGCGCTGGACGTCATACTCCCCGGTGGTCGCTATCTGCATTTGGTAGGCAGCATTCACATGGGAACGCGCGACATGGCGCCGCTTCCCGCTAAGCTGCTGAAAAAACTTCGTCAGGCCGATGCGTTAATCGTTGAAGCGGATATCTCCGGTAACGAGACCCCTTTCAGCGATTTACCGGAATACCCACCGCTTCGCGAACGACTCAGCGAAGCGCAGTTCAGCCAGTTGGAAAAACTCAGCGACGAACTGGGAATGCCGCTGTATCGCTTTGATACCCAGCCGCTGTGGCAGGTTGCCATGGTGCTGCAGGCCACCCAGGCGCAAAAGCTGGGGCTGCGCCCGGATTACGGTATTGATTATCAGCTCCTGCAGGCGGCGCGCGAAACATCGCTACCTGTGCAGGAACTGGAGGGAGCAGATAGCCAGATAGCCCTGCTCTGTCACCTTCCCGACGGGGGAATGGCGTTACTCGACGATACGCTGACCCACTGGCACACCAACGCCCGGCTGCTGCAGGTGATGATCGGATGGTGGTTAGAGCAGCCACCGTCTAACGGCACGGCGTCGCTGCCCAATACCTTTAGCCAGTCGCTGTATGATGTGTTGATGGTAAAACGCAATGAAGCCTGGCGTGACGCTCTGCTGGCGCTGGCGCCAGGGCGTTATGTGGTGGCCGTGGGGGCGCTCCATTTGTATGGGGAAGGCAACCTGCCGCAGATGCTGAGATAAAAAAATGGCCAATATCTCTATTGGCCCGTCAAAGAGGAATTTCATCATTATTATTATCCCGGAGTTCGCACTCCGGATCTCTCGATTGTCGCTCAAAGTTGCCGCAACTGCCAATACCTATTGCGCAAGATTATACTATTTTTTAGTGCGTTTTAGGGCGTATGCTGGCTGTATATCACGTCTGCAGTAAGAAGGAACGTTATGACTCCCGCAGTTAAGCTACTCGAAAAGAACAAGATCCCGTTCAGCATCCACACCTACGATCACGATCCAAATGAAACTAATTTTGGCGATGAAGTGGTGCGTAAACTGGGGCTGAATGCCGACCAGGTATATAAAACGCTGCTGGTTGCGATGAACGGCGACATGAAACAGCTGGCGGTCGCGGTGACACCGGTCGCCGGGCAGCTGGATTTGAAAAAGGTCGCGAAGGCGCTAGGGGCAAAAAAAGTCGACATGGCCGACCCGATGGTCGCCCAGCGCGTGACCGGCTATCTGGTGGGCGGTATAAGCCCGCTGGGGCAGAAGAAGCGCCTGCCAACGGTGATTGATGCGCCGTCACAGGAATTTGCCTCTATTTATGTTTCCGGTGGCAAACGCGGGCTGGATATAGAACTAGCAGCGGGTGATTTAGCGAAAATTCTTGGCGCGACGTTTGCGGATATTGCGCGCCGGGATTGATCGGTGCGCGTTGTCCCATCGCCCTAACCCTCTCCCCAAACGGGAGAGGGAATAGAACGTAGCCCGGCCAAGCGAAGCGTCGCCGGGAACGGCTCAAACCTTACTGCCAGCTAACTTCCCCTTTCGGTTCGTAAGCATTCACATCCAACGGTGAGTTCTGCTCGATATACTGTTTGAGCACCTCAGCATCGATAAACCCGGTATTCACATATCCCGGTTTGCTATCAATTTTCGGATACCCATCCCCGCCGGTGGCGTTAAAGCTCAGGGTCGCCATGCGGTAGGTTTTCGCAGGGTCAACCGGCTCACCTTTGATTTTCAGGTCCTGAAGCTGCCCGTCTTTTGCCACAAAACTCACGTTAGCAAACTGCGGGTAAGCCCCGGAGTCCGGCTTCATCTGCGCCACGGCGGTCAGGTACTCGGTCACCTCTTTACCGCTCATGTCAGCGTACACCACCACGTTGCCAAACGGCTGCACCTTTAGCACGCTCTTGTAGGTGATATTGCCCGCTTCAATGGAATCACGAATGCCGCCGCCGCTCATTACGCCAAAGTCAGCGCCAGTGCGCGCCATTTGCGCAGCAAGAATCAGGCGTCCCATATTGGTTTGCACAAAGCGAACTTTGCTGCGGTCGCCTTCCAGATGCCCGTTCACGCTGCCCACTTTCACATCTAACTGCGCTTTACCTTTGCTCTGGAACGGCGTCAACAGCGAGAGCATCTGCGGGTTTTCCGGGATTTGTGGCGTGTAAAGTACGCGCTCACTCTGGCCGTTATCGTAGGTCACCTTTTTCTTCAGGTTCACAGGGATCAGCTGATAGTGCACCAGCTTCAGCTCGCCGTTGCGGAACTCAAAGTCAGCGCGGCCAACATATTTACCCCACTCATGTGCCTGCACAATCCAGATGCCGTTTTGTTTGTCCGGCGCACACGGGGTACCCGGCACGTAGTCGACCTGCTTTTTATTCTCCGACGCCATGCAAACCGGGTCCTGTGAGTGACCACCCACAATCATCGCCAGCGAACCCGCAGGCAGGCTGCGCGCCATTTCGACATCACCCGGCGCGTTGGAACCGTGCTCGCCATTGTCGTAATGCCCCATATGGGTCGCCGCCAGAATCAGGTCCGGCTTCTCTTTTTGCTGGAGTTCCTGAATCACCAGTTTCGCTTCTTCCGCCGGTTTGCGGAATTCGATATCGGTGAAATATTCCGGGTTGCCAATTTTAGCGGTGTCATCGGTGGTTAAACCAATAACGGCAATTTTGAGATCCTGACGTTTGAAAATAGCCCAGGGTTTAAACAGACGCTCGCCGGTACTTTTCTGATAAATGTTGGCAGAGAGGAACGGGAATTTAGCCCATTTTTCCTGCTGACGCAGCACGCTCATCGGGTTATCAAATTCGTGGTTTCCCACGGCCATCGCGTCATAGCCCACGAGGTTCATGCCGCGGAAATCAGGCTCAGCATCCTGAAGGTCAGACTCCGGCACCCCGGTATTAATGTCGCCGCCGGAGAGCAGCAGTACGCTACCTCCTTCTGCCGCCACCTCTTTACGAATACCGTCCACCAGCGTTTTTTGCGCCGCCAGACCATATTCACCATATTCACTACGCCAGAAGTGACCGTGATGATCGTTAGTATGCAGGATGGTGATTTTGTAGGTTTTATCCTGCTGATAGGCCTGCGAAGGTAAGCTGACCAAAGACAGTGCTGCCAGCATCGCCAGCGCCACGCCCCGTTTAACAAATTGCATGTTTCTCTCCCTGAGTGAATAACAACCGCGAAATTACAATGCTCTGAAATCTTAGTCTAATTTAGACTAAGATTAGACTACATAACACATTGATAAAAATGGGGTCTATCAAGGGGTGTTATTTTTATACCCCCCAAAATACCTCTTCTGCGACCGGATACTCTAATTTTGATTTGCTACAGAGCAAAAATATAGCGTAGTGATCAAAAATGAGATACACCATGCAGTTTTTTTCACCAGAAATGAGGGGCGCGGCATCGAGCAGGCGTCAATCGAGGAGCAGGCGCTGATTATCGGCGCGCGGCGCTACCTTCATTATCAGTTGGCGCTTTTATAAATTGTCTGAACAATTGGTATTGTGGAGCTGTCTGTTCTCCAGACGTCAATAACTGTTAAATCGTTTTTATAAACGACCTCAGACGGCGCCTCCCCGCTGTCGTTCCAGATTTTACTCACCCCTGTGAATATCAGTGTCAGCCCATCTGGCGCGTATTGTTCCCGCACGGAGATAGCCAGGCGTACCCGATAGATTGGCGACGCTTTGCCAAAATTAGATAAATCCACAGTAAGCGATGATGCAAACGACGCATTTGCGATCATGCTGACCATTTCTGTATCAATATTTTCAACAACGGCTGTATAAGCCTGAACGCCAGACGACAATGTTTTTCCGCATGAGTAGGTCTGAATATTTCTCGATTCGTCTGGAGAGATGCCGTTTACCGACACGTTCATCGCCGCGAGCACCTGTAGCGCACTCCCCGCTGCTGCAACAGCATCAGCATGGGCTGCAGTGGCGTCTGCTTGTGCTGCCGCCGCGGCCTCCTGCGCCCCTTTAACTAAACACGGCAACACACCCGACAGCAGGCTGCAGCAACTGCGCCCCCAGCCGAGGTACGAACCGGCGGACTCAAAACGTGTGGATTTAATGCCGCCGCGCTCTAGTACAGAACTAACGAACGCGGCGCACCATGGCGTTTCGTCGTCTTTAATTCCGCCTCGTTTAATGTCCTTCCACATTTGCACGATAAGTGGGTTATGCTGCGGCCCTTTAATTTCCCGCTCTCCGATATAGCGCCGGGCCTCAGTCAACCATTTAGGCTCACTCATAATTTTTTCCCATAAAAAAGCCCCGCATTAGCGAGGCTGGTTAATTGCTGTTATTCCTCTGTGCGATACGCTCACGTAGATCAATTCCGAATCTGTTTTTCATCACCCAGAAAATAATCTCTTTCAGCCCTTTATAGCCCAACATACCAACGACGAAAGCGATCTCATTGTGCGTAAACGTAAGGGCCCCTAACTGCGGTACTTCAAATGAGATATTAGGAAGATGAGCAGCAGCAAACACCATAATCGTTGTTCCGATAAGGATATCATCACAGCCTCTCGTAGTTTTCCACCCCAATAAAACACTCGGACGATAACGCCCAGGACGACCAACAGAAAAATATCAAACGAGGTTTTATGCGAGCGGTACAACTCCAGCATTAACCCCCACCAATTCGACGTATGCGGCATGTATAGACCTTACAGTGATAGCACCTCGCCCATGTACGATAAGATGATTTGCACGTGATTGGGCGGGCGCATATTCGAATAAAAAACCCCGAAAGCATCGGGGTAGGAAGCAAAAAAATGACTTTCTTTTTCTGCAAGTTCCATCAGTCTGATTTAACAAGACTCCGACCGTGAGAAGTTACTGGTAGGATTTGCGGAAAATTTTCCAGATATTTAAATAATTACATCATTAATATTTATTGTATTTTCATACACATTCACAACGCATATGATGGTTAATCTAACGAAACCATTAAATACAATTAATAATTAACTCTTGGCGTAATGTTTCCCTTCACTTGCTCTATTAATAAGGGAAATTTATGTCATGGAATAAGCACGCTGCAGTGTCTTATGCAAGGACTCACGCGAGCCAACAAAGCCGGGGCTATTGCGCCCGAGCAGTAGCAGCAGCAATTCGAGCTGGTGGAGTAAGAATTGAAGGTGCCAACGCTAACAATTTCGCGAGATCACTTGAGAACGCCGGTTTTACCAGAGCATACGGCACCCTGCTTGAAGGTGACGTGGCGGTCATAGATGCTCTGCCAGGCCCAAACCAATACGGGCACGCGTGCATTTACGACGGAACGGGCACATGGTACTCCGATTTCGTACAACGCAGTCTATATCCCGGTCCACGATACAGAGAACTACAGCCCGCTATTACTATATACAGGCATAATTGATGAAAAAATTACTGCTTTTGTTTTTAATTTCAACTTCAATGATGGCGGATGCTTCCGACCCCGTCAGCCAGGCTGTTGCATTCAATAAATGGTATGTGACTCAAATTGATCAGAACATTTTTCCGATCACAGACGGAAAAACCATTGATAAATACGTCACCGCTGCGACTATGCGGAAACTTCGACGAACTCAAGATCCTGATTACGACGGTGCTTTCTATTCTGCAGACTTTTTCCTCAAGGCGCAGGACATCGGCGAGGATTGGCCCAGCCATGTGACCGCCATTGCAGGGGATACAGATCCCGTCTGTGTGAACGTCTACGTGGCATTTGGTGAAAAACAAAGCCACATCGTCAGTGACTGTATGGTTGAGGAAAACGGCTCATGGAAAGTGCAATCGGTCACTAGCTTGCAATACACGCGCAATCTGGAGCGGCGCTAAGTTTACCGGGCGACGACATGACATGTCGTATCGCCGGAAAGCAAAAACCCCGCTCAAAATTGGCGGGGTTTCGCACAACAACATACAACGCCCATCGTTCGGCGAAATAGCATCAATACCCCAATAAAACAAACGACTATTTTTTCATTATGAACATCCTGAAATAAAGGGATTTCATAATGAAAGGGTGTCCGCAGACAATCTAACGAGCATGCGGCATTCTTGCCGTTTTCAGAATCTATTTAGCCCCTATAACACTGAGGCCCGGAGTTCGTCCAGGTAGTCGGCGTACCATTGCATCATTTCACGGCGGCCGTCTATGTACTGCGCGACGTTATACGTTCCGCGCACGCTATTTCCGTCGACGTGTGCTATCTGCAGCTCTATCCAGTCACGGTTATAGCCCCGCTCGTTTAGCACCGTGCTGAAGGTATGGCGCCAGCCGTGCGAACTGACGCGCGTTGTATACCCCATGCGATAAATCAGCTGTAACACCGTCGTGGAAGTCATAGGCTGCGTTCTGTTCCGATAATTCGGGAATATGTAGCGGTGATCGCCTGTGTCCTCGCGAATTTCACTCAACAGATCAACCGCCTGGCGGGGAAGCGGCACAATGTGTGGCCGCCTTTTTTTTATTCTCCCAGCAGGGAGCTCCCACGTAGCCGCATCAAGATCAATCTCCGACCATTCCCCCTCGCTTTCTTCCGCTGGGCGAAGTGCTACGTACATTAGCAGCCGCAGCGCGCGATAAGACATCGGGCTGCTTTCTTTGAAAGTTTCCAGTTCACGGAAGAACTCCGGGATCTCAGGTGGCAATAAAAATGGGTAATGGCTTTTTTATAGCCATCCATTGCAACACCCAGCGCGCTGGCCGGGTTTGCAAATGCACGCTCCGTGACGATCGCGTAATTGAATATATCATTGCACCAACGGCGCATTTTCGCGGCCGTGGACGGGGCGTAATCTTCAACCTTGTGCATAATTTTAAGCAGCGCCGCGGGGCGAACATCACCGATCGGTAGATGTCCCACGACCGGGAACACCTCCCCCTCCAACTTACTTAAAATTGCCTTTGCGTACTCCGGCCCCCATTTTTTGGCTTTACGTCGATACCACTCCAGTGCGACAGCTTCGAACGTGCCGGAATGGTCCGGAGCCTCATCCCGGCGCCTGGCGATAACTGGATCGGAATCCTCAGAGATTTTCTTTCGGGCTTCAGTAGCTGCAGCGCGCGCATCTGCCAGGCTCACATAGGGAAACTTTCCGATCGAAAAGTTTTTTTCTTTGCCTGCTAACCTGTACTTTAAACGCCAGAGCTTAGAGCCACCGGGGTTTATTAGCAGGTAAAGCCCGGCACCATCCGAGACTTTGAAGGGCTTGTCGCCAGGCTTTGTTGATTCAATTTTTTTACTGTAAGCTTCGCTTTTGGGGGTATCGTTCGAATGTTAACCAGCAATGCCCCGCAAAATACCCCCAAATAGGGTTAGATTTCTGTGGAAATAGTGCGGCGTTGGTAGAACGAAAAGAGGCAAGAAAGGCAGGCGGCAAAAGGGGAAGTGGTCTTTGATAGACGACAAGAGAATTGATTTTAAATGATTAATTTGTTTTCAGAAATGAGACTTCCTTCAAACGTCGTAGGCAGGTATCTTAGTCTGATAATTATTATTAAAGCGTTTTCCCCCAACATCGCACTACAAATTACAAGTGGAATCTATGGCAATTTCTGAAACCAGCCCTACGCGGCCTGGCCCATCTGCGTCTTCGCAAAAGGGTCGTACTTCATTTGGTATTCTGGGAGCGATCAGCCTCTCCCATCTGCTCAACGATATGATTCAGTCGTTGATCCTGGCGATTTATCCGCTGTTGCAGGCGGAATTTTCGCTAAGCTTCGTGCAGATTGGGATGATAACCCTGACCTTCCAGCTTACCTCATCACTGTTCCAGCCGGTCATCGGTTACATTACCGATAAGCGCTCGATGCCGTGGTCACTGCCGGTGGGTATGTGCTTTACCCTCAGCGGCCTGGTACTGCTGGCGCTCGCGGGTAGCTTTGGCACCGTACTGCTGGCCGCCGCACTCGTCGGTACCGGCTCTTCGGTATTCCACCCGGAGTCTTCCCGCGTGGCCCGCATGGCCTCCGGCGGACGCCACGGGCTGGCGCAGTCCATCTTCCAGGTGGGCGGCAACTTCGGCAGCTCGCTGGGGCCATTGCTGGCGGCGGTAATCATCGCCCCATACGGCAAAGGTAACGTGGCCTGGTTCGTACTGGCTGCGCTGCTGGCGATTGTCGTGCTGGCGCAGGTTAGCCGCTGGTATGCTGCTCAGCATCGTTTAGCGAAAGGCAAACCGAAAGCGGTTATCGTTAACCCGCTGCCGAAAAACAAAGTTGTGCTCGCCGTTTTCATCCTGCTGATGCTGATTTTCTCGAAATACTTCTATATGGCGAGTATTAGCAGCTACTACACCTTTTATCTGATGCAAAAATTCGGATTATCGGTACAAAATGCCCAGATTCACCTCTTTGCCTTCCTGTTTGCGGTTGCCGCGGGGACCGTAATTGGCGGGCCTGTGGGCGATAAGATTGGGCGTAAATATGTTATTTGGGGCTCTATCCTCGGCGTTGCACCGTTCACTCTCCTTTTACCCTACGCAACGCTCTGGTGGACGGGTATTCTGACGGTGATCATTGGATTTATCCTCGCGTCGGCGTTTTCCGCCATTCTGGTGTACGCACAAGAGCTGTTACCGGGGCGTATCGGTATGGTTTCTGGGCTGTTCTTCGGTTTCGCCTTTGGGATGGGTGGCCTTGGTGCCGCGGTTCTCGGGCTGATTGCGGACCACACCAGTATCGACCTGGTTTATAAAATATGTGCTTTCCTGCCGCTTATTGGGATGTTGACCATATTCCTACCTGATAACCGCCAGAAACACTGATTTCCAGGCAGCCAAACCTTTATTTTGGCTGCCGTCTTCCTCCCCGCAAGCACACGTCCTCTCTGACTTTACGTATTCCATTTTCTCTTTTGTGCCATCTACTCCTAAAAAATCAATTTTTTAGTTAAATTCAAGAATTATTCACAAACAAAATGACCGAAATTGTCATAAACTATTACGAGGCTTTTTGGTTTTCAGGCTGTTTCGGCATTCTGCGCCAAAAATGGGACCACGCATCACGACGAAAGGAGACGGAATGCATCACGCCACACCGCTAATCACCACCATTGTTGGTGGCCTTGTGCTCGCTTTTTTCCTTGGCATGATTGCCAATAAGTTAAGAATCTCTCCACTGGTAGGATATTTGTTAGCGGGCGTACTGGCCGGACCGTTTACTCCAGGATTTGTCGCTGATACCAAACTGGCCCCTGAACTGGCGGAATTAGGCGTTATTCTGCTGATGTTTGGCGTGGGTCTCCATTTCTCGCTCAAGGATCTGATGGCGGTAAAGTCGATAGCCATCCCCGGGGCGATTGCGCAGATAGCCGTCGCGACGCTGCTCGGCATGCTGCTCTCCACCTTCTTAGGCTGGTCAATCATGACCGGTATCGTCTTTGGTCTATGTCTCTCCACCGCCAGTACCGTGGTGCTGCTGCGCGCGTTGGAGGAACGACAGCTTATCGATAGTCAGCGCGGGCAAATCGCCATTGGCTGGCTAATTGTTGAAGATCTGGTGATGGTGCTGACGCTGGTCCTGCTGCCAGCCGTCGCCGGGATGATGGAAAAAGAGAATATCGGGTTTGCCTCACTGGCTGTCGATATGGCAATCACCATCGGCAAAGTAGTGGCGTTTATCGCCATTATGATGCTGGTTGGCCGCCGTCTGGTGCCGTGGATCCTTTCCCGCAGCGCCGCCACCGGCTCTCGTGAACTGTTTACCCTCTCGGTACTGGCGCTGGCGCTGGGGATTGCCTTCGGCGCGGTTGAGCTGTTTGATGTCTCCTTCGCCCTGGGCGCGTTCTTCGCCGGGATGGTGCTGAACGAGTCTGAGTTGAGCCATCGTGCTGCCCACGATACGCTGCCGCTGCGCGATGCGTTCGCGGTGCTGTTCTTTGTCTCCGTAGGGATGCTGTTTGACCCGCTGATCCTCATTGAACAGCCGTTGGCCGTGCTGGCAACGCTTGCCATCATTATCTTCGGTAAATCGCTGGCAGCCTTCGGCCTGGTGCGCCTGTTTGGCCACTCGCAGCGCACGGCGCTGACCATCGCCACCAGCCTGGCGCAGATTGGTGAATTCGCCTTTATCCTTGCCGGTCTTGGCATGGCGCTGGGGCTGCTGCCGCAATCCGGGCAGAACCTGGTGCTCGCTGGCGCTATCCTCTCCATTATGCTCAACCCGGTGCTGTTCTCAGTGCTCGAAAAATACCTCGAGAGAACGGAAACCCTTGAGGAACAGACGCTGGAAGAGGCGCTGGAAGACGAGAAGCAAATCCCGGTGGATATCTGTAACCACGCGCTGCTGGTCGGCTACGGCCGCGTTGGCAGCCTGCTGGGCGAGAAGCTGATGGCGCAGGGCATTCCCCTGGTGGTGATTGAAACATCGCGTACCCGCGTCGACGAACTGCGCGAGCGCGGCATTCGTGCGGTGCTGGGCAATGCGGCCAATGAAGAGATTATGAACCTGGCGCATCTGGACTGCGCGCGCTGGCTGCTGCTGACCATTCCAAACGGCTACGAAGCCGGAGAAATTGTCGCCAGCGCCCGTGAGAAATGCCCGGACCTTGAGATTATCGCCCGCGCGCACTACGACGATGAAGTGGCGTATATCAGCGAGCGTGGAGCCAATGAAGTGGTGATGGGTGAGCGTGAAATTGCTAAAACGATGCTGGGGTTGTTGAGCGACCCGCCGTTGAGTGAGGCGGTTAGCGGATAATACTCGTCGCTCTATCGTAGGCCGGATAAGGCGAAGCCGCCATCCGGCAATGTGCGCCGATATTGCCTGATGGCGCTACGCTTATCAGGCCTACACGTTTGCGTAGGCCTGAATAATAATCTTACCGTTCCCAGTACGCCTCTTCGAGGCTATCTTCTTTCTCCGGCAGACCGCGCGTCAGGCGCGGTGAGTGCTGGTTCAGTACCTGATAGCTTACCCGGTTTGCATACTTACACACCTGCGCCAGCGACGAGTAGGTCAGCCAGTTATGCTGGTGCTTGCTGGAGTTTGGCACGTTCGAACGATGATACGCATTCGCCGTAATGTCGTGCAGCAGCGCGGCCAGCGCGCCATCGCCCGCGCCGTTGGTGTTCATGATCTTCTCAGGGCCGCCCATAAACGGCGCGATGTGCGAGTAAATGCGCAGCGGCTCCTGACAATCTTTAAAGCGCACCGCGCGGCTGAATTCGTACTGGTTAAATTCGGCTATCGCCCCCGGCAACAGCGGGTGCTGCGTTTTGCGTTTAGCTTCATTTTCGGTAAAGCCAGCCATATACAGCCCGGTTGGTCCGGCGGTACACAGCACCAGATCCACCCAATCCAGCGCTTTATCAGACGCCTGAAGCGGATCGCCTAAGCCAGTCAGCGCTTCCGCCTCTTCTTCGTTCATCGCCAGAATCGACACGTGCTCTTTGATAAAGCTCTGCCACCACTCCGGACTCTCGGCGATCACGAATTTCGTTCCCAGCGTCAGCACCACCGGCACGTCATATTTCTTCGCATAGGCGATAGCCTGCATGGTCGCCTCAGGCATCGGTTCACCCGGCTTACAGCGCACCAGATACGATGTCAGCACCAGAGCAGAGGCACCGGCAATCACCGATTCAGGCACGCTTTCCGCGCGCAGCTTGTTCATATGGCCCGGGCTGATGGCGAAGGTACGTTCGCCGGAATCGCTGATAAGGGTAAAGCAGCGGCCAATGGGGCCATCGACACCTTGCAGGTAGTTGAGGTCGGTACGGCTTGAGGTGTTGCACAGGTAGCGATAGGCGTAGCCACCGATTTCGATGTTGCTGCACATCACGCCCAGCAGCACCGAGCGGTCATCCGCCAGTACCGAGTAGTTGTGCATGGTATTGCCGATGGTGCCACCGGCAAACTGATGGGTGATCAGCTTTTCGCGTACCAGCTCCTGATACAACGCTTCCGCCACATCATCTTCAATCACCAGCGAATGCCCGGCGCTCAGGCCATAGCGCGCAATAAACGCATCATCGACTTTGGCCTCAATATCAACCAGCGTCTGGTCGATACCGACAACCCAGGAGGCACTGGTTTCACTTTCAGGTTGAATCTGTTTCAGCAGCGGATCGCGAGCGTCCACCGGAAAATAGTGTTTGGATTTGCGTTTACCGGGAAATTTCATGGTGATTTCTGGAATGGCTGTTAACAGGCGGGGAATAGTAGCACACTCCTCCGCCTGCTTGCGATCAGGTATACCGCGCGGTCAGATTCACCATCATGGAGATATGCGCCTCGTCGTCATTCAACGCCGGAATGTATTCATACTGCTGCCCACCGGCTTCGATGAACACCTCACGGTTCTGCACCGCAATTTCTTCCAGCGTTTCCAGACAGTCGGCAGAGAAGCCCGGGCACATCACCTGAATGTGCTTCACGCCCTTCTCACCAAGCATTTTCAGCGTCTCATCGGTGTAAGGCGTCAGCCACGGTTCGCGGCCAAAGCGCGACTGGAAGGTCATCATCACCTTATCCGGTGAGATGCCAAGCGCGGAGACCAGCTCGCGGGTGGTATCGCGACAGCGCTGAGGATAGTCGTCACCTTCATTGGCGAAACGTTGCGGAATACCATGATAGGAGAGCAGCAGCACGTCCGGTTCGCCGTGACAGGCAAACGACGCGCGGGCGCTGGCGGCCAGCGCTTGAATATAGCCATGATCGGTAGCGTAGTCGCGAATAAACGAAACGCTCGGGATTGCCCGTTTGGTTGCCAGAATTCGCGCCAGTTCGTCCCACACCGCCGCCACCGTCGAGCAAGAATATTGCGGATACAGCGGCAGCACGATGAGATGGTCAACGCCCTGCGCCAGCAGTTCATCGACACCGCTTTGCAGCGACGGCGTACCGTAGCTCATCCCCAGTACTACCGGGATATCAGGCAGACGGGCGGCAAGCGCGCGCTGCTGGCGGCGGCTATACACCATCAACGGTGAGCCCTCTTCCATCCATACGGATTGATAGAGTTTGGCGACCCGCGGCGCACGAATCGGCAGAATGACGCCGCGCAACAGCGGCCACCACAGCAGACGAGGCGTATCGACGACGCGCGTATCGCTTAAAAACTGGGTCAGATAGCGTTTAATCGCTTCAGGCGTTGGAGCATCGGGGGTGCCGAGGTTTACCAGCAGAATACCAGGTTTACTATGATGCATTACCGCCTCTTATCGATTCAAATTGTTGATAATTGTAGCGGAAAAGTGAGGAAGAAAAACTAATTGCTGCGAGAGGTAGAGGGAGAATTTACCTGATGGCGCTGCGCTTATCCGGCCTACGGTATAATGTAGGCCAGACAAGGCGTTCACGCCGCCATCCGGCACGCTCGGTGCCGGAAGGACGAGACTAACCGAGGATCTTCGCCAGTTCAGCGCGTACGTCAGCTACGGCTTTGGTGCCGTCAACTTTGGCGTACTTGGTGTTACCCGCCTGCGCTTCTTTGGAGTAGTAACCGATCAGCGGAGCGGTCATCTGATGATATTCCACCAGGCGCTTACGCACGGTTTCTTCCTGATCGTCTTTACGGGTGGTCAGATCTTCGCCGGTCACGTCATCTTTGCCTTCAACCTTAGGTGGGTTGAATTTGATGTGGTAAACACGGCCAGATGCCGCGTGTACGCGACGACCAATGATACGGTCAACGATCAGTTCGTCAGGAACGTCAAATTCCAGAACGTAGTCAACGTTGATGCCCGCTTCTTTCATGGCGTCTGCCTGCGGGATAGTGCGTGGGAAGCCATCGAGCAGGAAGCCGTTACGGCAGTCTTCCTGAGAGATACGCTCTTTAAC
Source organism: Kluyvera ascorbata ATCC 33433 (assembly GCF_000735365.1). Lineage (GTDB taxonomy): Bacteria > Pseudomonadota > Gammaproteobacteria > Enterobacterales > Enterobacteriaceae > Kluyvera > Kluyvera ascorbata. The sequence goes on from NZ_JMPL01000004.1 coordinate 73,656, forward strand.
CAGCGCGATAACCAGTTCATCAGTGACCAGTTTGCCTGCGTCCATGATGTCTTTAGCCTGTTTGCCCAGCTCGCTGCCGGACTTTACAGCCGCGCGCAGCATATCACCGGTGGAAATTTGCGGAATGCCATATTTCTCCATGATGAACTGTGCCTGAGTTCCTTTACCCGCGCCCGGTGCGCCAAGCAGAATGATACGCATTGCGAAAATCCCCTTAAAGGTTGTCGATATTTTTTAAAAAGCGCTAAAAGATACCACCAGAACGGCACTGGCTCAAGGAAGGTGGGTCGGCTGAAACGGTTAATGGTCAGATATTTTACGCACGGTGCGATTTCATGTCCTCATCCCTGCTCTTCTCGTCCAGGGCAGTCCAAACGTCTTCTCGTATTGATTCATCCAGGCCCTTCGTAGGTATCCGCCTGTTGCGGGTTAGTTAGCGGTAACTCAATTTTTAACATTTTTGTTTGTTAGCGCTAACTCTGCGAGATCGATCACAGTTGTATTTTATTTGGCTGTTTATAGTTCACCCTATTGAAGCCTCAGGAGAACGCATGCATAGAAACAGATTAACAGCGATGGAATAAACATTATCGATTCAATGAAAAAACCGGAGATACGCTGCTCTTTTTTGCAGAGTCTTTCTGGTGAGAATCATATTAAACAAATATTCAGCCGCCATTAATAATGTACGGTTAAGTAATTTACTGGGCAACGATAAACCAAAGAAAAGTTAGAAATAAAACCAATCAACTCTTATATGATTCGTGGAGTTTATTATGCTTCAGTTTATTATTTACGATGTACTAGGAACACCGGCAATTCTGGTCGGGTTATTTTCACTGGCTGGCCTGTTATTGCAAAAAAAATCGATATCAGACGTTATTTCTGGCACACTCAAAACAATAATGGGTTTTGTTATTTTAACGGCCGGCGCTGGTATTGTCGCCTATACGTTAACCATCTTTAGCCAGCTATTTGAACATTCGTTTCATATCCAGGGCGTCGTGCCGAATACCGATGCTATGGCAGCCCTGGCGCAGAAAAATTATGGTACAGCAACGGCCATGATTATGGTTTTAGGGATGCTTTTCAATATCGTCCTTGCTCGTTTCACGCCATTAAAATACATCTTTCTGACGGGGCATCACACCCTCTACATGGCCGCCATGCTGGCCGTTATTTTATCCGTAGGCGGGTTATCAGGATTCTGGGTTGTCGCTATCGGCGCGCTCATTCTGGGGGCGATGATGGTCATTTCCCCGGCCATTTTGCAACCGTTCACCCGTAAAATTACGCATACTGACGATCTTGCCCTGGGGCATTTTGGCTCCACCGGTTATTTAGTTTCTGCACTGGTTGGCAAAGTGGTCGGCAAGGGAAGCCCTTCCATTGAAGAAATTAAGGTACCTCAGTCTCTGAACTTTCTTCGTGACTCCTCGGTATCCATCTCGCTCATCATGATGATTCTTTTCCTGGTGTTAGTGGGCGTGGCGGGTAAACCCTTTGTCGAGACGACGCTGAGCTCGGGCCAAAACTACATTATCTTTGCCATTATTCAGTCCCTCACCTTTGCTGCTGGTGTTTATATCATCCTGGCAGGCGTACGCATGGTCATTGCAGAGATAGTCCCAGCGTTTAAGGGGATTGCGGACAAATTAGTGAAAGACGCGAAACCAGCTCTCGACTGCCCAACCGTCTTCCCGTTTGCACCTAATGCCGTCATCGTCGGGTTCCTCTCAAGCTTTGTTGCTGGGCTGGTCAGTATGTTCCTCTGCCCACTGTTCGGTTTGAGCGTTATCGTGCCGGGGCTGGCACCACACTTCTTCTGCGGGGCAACGGCTGGGGTTTACGGCAACATTACCGGTGGGCGTCGCGGCGCCGTTATCGGGGCGTTTGCCCATGGCCTGCTGATTTCATTCCTCCCTGCCATTCTTTTGCCAATGATGGGTGATATGGGGTTGGACGCCACCACGTTTGGCGACGCGGACTTCGGCGTAGTAGGCATTATTCTGGGTCACATCATGGCCATTTTTAACTAACTATTTTGTATCGGAGGTGGTTTATGGGCGCTAAATTTTCACCCTCATTGATGTGTATGGATTTGACGCTGTTCAAAGAGCAAATCACGGCAATGAACAGCAAGGCGGATTTTTATCATGTTGATATTATGGATGGAAACTACGTCCGCAATATCACGCTCTCGCCTTTTTTCATTGAGAACCTGAAAAAAATCACCACGGTTCCTATCGACGTTCATCTGATGGTGAACCATCCGGAGGATATCATTCCCATGTGCCTCGATGCCGGAGCCGACATTATTAGCTTCCATCCAGAAACGGCTAATAACAAAATTTTCCGTCTGCTTAACCAGATCAAAGATGCGGGTAAAAGATGCGGCGTGGTCCTTAACCCGGCAACACCGGCGGAGAGCATTGCAGAATATGCGCATTTACTGGATAAAGTGACCGTCATGTCGGTTGACCCGGGTTATGCTGGCCAAAAATTTATACCGGAGTCGCTTAACAAAATAAAAAAACTCATCAATATGCGTGAAAAGCACGGTTACCACTACCTGACCGAAATTGATGGTTCATGTAATGAGAAAACGTTTGGGCAAATTGCTGAATCTGGTGTCGACGTGTTTATCGTTGGTACATCGGGCCTATTTTCTTTACACGCGGATGTCAGCCAGGCATGGGATAAGATGATCGATATTTTCTATCGGGAAACGGTTACCGCATAACGCTTTAATTATAGATATAAGCGTTATTTCAATTTCTCAAATGCAGATTATTTAAATCTAATAACAGAGCGATTACGCCATAACTGAGGTGTGTACTCTGTTATTCAAATTTCATGCTCTGATAACGAAGGTAAATGATGGACATCTCAACTGTACTTAATGTTAAAAACATCAAATTAAATATGACGGCGAAAACCAAAGAAGAAGCCGTTGAAGAATTAACGGATTTATTGGTTCAAGATGGTGCCATTACTCATAAAGATGATTTTCTTCGCGACGTCTGGCTTCGTGAGGCACAGGGCTCCACTGGGTTTGAAAACCATATTGCGATCCCACATGGCAAGTCTTCGGGCGTAGCCCATACCGCCCTGGCCATTGGCCGCACCCAGCACGGGATCCCTTGGGAAACCATGGATGACAGCGACGTGCGCTGCGTGATTTTATTCGCGGTGACCCTGGTGGATCAAAATGCCACCCATATCCGCTTACTCTCTCAAGTTTCGGGTTCACTGGCGGATGAAGATATCGTCGCACAATTGCTGAAGGTTAACGATCCTCAAAAAGTCATCGATATTTTCAATGCTGAAGGCATTGACGCTTAATTAACGTTAGTCATTACCCTTGCCGTTTACGGCAAATTTGTTGCGATTAAAACACTATGGAGAAGAACCATGAATATTGTTGGGGTTACTGCCTGCACCGTCGGTATTGCACATACTTATATTGCTCAGAAGAAAATTGAAATCGCCGCTAAAAAAGCGGGGCATAATGTCAAAATTGAAACGCAGGGTACGATTGGTATCGAAAACGCATTAACCGATGCTGAGATTGCGCAGGCCGATATTGTTCTGTTAGCCGCCGATGTGAAAGTGTCGGGAGAAGAACGCTTTGCCGGCAAAAGAGTTGTTAAAGTCGCCACAGAAACGGCAGTGAAATCGCCAAACAAACTTATCGAAAAGCTCAGTGAAATAGTGAATTCATAACATTTCATCTTTGCTCATCCCATATCAATAAAGGGTGTGATTTATGAATATCAAAGAAATCTGGAAAGCAGCGAACCCGAAAGGCCACCTGCTTACCGCAATCTCGTACCTGATCCCTATTGTCTGCGGTGCTGGCTTTATTATTGCTATCGGTATGGCGCTTGGCGGTACGGTTCAGGATACGCTAGTCCCAGGACATTTTGATTTATGGCAGGTCCTGGCGACGCTCGGTGCGAAAGCTCTTGGACTGTTGCCTGTCGTTATTGCTATCGGTATTTCCGGCTCAATCGCTGGCAAACCCGGTATTGCACCTGGTTTTGTCGTCGGTCTGGCGGCGAATGCGATTAGCGCGGGCTTCATCGGCGGTATGATTGGCGGCTACATTTCGGGATATATTGCGCTCGCCATCATTAAAAACATCAAGGTTCCAGCCTGGGCTCGTGGTTTAATGCCGACATTAATCGTTCCCTTTTTCGCATCCATTATCAGCTGCCTGATCATGGTGTATATCATCGGCACGCCTATTGGTATTTTCACCGATGCATTAACATCTTTCCTTAGAAGTATGGGGACGTCATCTAACTTAATTTTAGGTGCGGTTATTGGGGCGTTATGTATTGTGGATTTCGGTGGACCGCTCAATAAAACGTGCTTCGCCTTCGTTTTGACGCTTCAGGCACAGGGAATCAATGAACCCATTACGGCGCTTCAGTTAGTCAATACCGCAACGCCAATCGGCTTTGGTCTTGCTTATTTCATTGCCAAACTACTACGTAAAAATATCTATAATGACGAAGAGATCGAAACCTTAAAATCAGCGGTGCCGATGGGCGTCGTGAATATTGTAGAAGGTTCTATCCCTATCGTCATGAACGATATTGTTCGCGGCATTGCTGCTGCTGCAATCGGCGGGGCCTGCGGTGGCGCAGTCACTATGGTATATGGCGCTGATGCAACGGTACCGTTCGGTGGGGTATTGATGATTCCAACCATGTCACATCCGATGGCGGGCGTGATGGCGTTGCTCGTCAATATACTGGTGACGGGGACGATTTATGCTGCGATTAAGAAAGATGTCCCTCGCGAGGTTATTGCAAATAACGATTGCGAAGAAGAGGATATCGATTTGGATGATATTAAAATAAGTTAACTCTAGCGGTAATAGCCCCGCCCGCAGCTTGGGATAACCTCAACTACGGGCGGGTGCATCAGACTTATGACACCAGCAGCTGGTTCATGCGGCGGATAAACTGGTTAGGATCTTCCAGCGTACCGCGCTCTGCAAACAGCGCCTGGTCAAGCAGCAGCTCAACCCACTCTTTAAACTGCCCTTCATCCTGGGTATCCGCAGTGCGTTTCACCAGCACGTGATCAGGGTTCAGTTCAAAGATGTATTTCACTTCCGGCGCGGCCTGGCCCGCAGCAGCGAACAGTTTCGCCATCTGGGTGCTCATTTCATCCGCATCAGTCGTCACGATGGCCGGAGTGTCGGTCAGACGGTGAGTCAGACGCACTTCTTTCACGCGGTCGCCCAGCAGGGTTTTTACGCGTTCAATGAATGGCGTCAGCGCTTTTTCCGCTTCTTTCGCGCTCTCGTCCACTTCATCCGCCAGCTTGTCGATAGACTCGTCGGCTTTGGCAACGGACTGGAATGGCTTACCGTCGAATTCGGTCAGGTAATTCATCATCCACTCATCGATGCGATCGGAAAGCAGCAGCACTTCGATGCCTTTCTTACGCAGCAGCTCGAGGTGCGGGCTGCTCTTCGCCGCAGCATAGCTGTCGGCGGTGATGTAGTAGATCTTCTCCTGCCCTTCCTTCATGCGGGACACGTAGTCGGCCAGCGACACGGTCTGCTCAGAAGAGTCGGTATGAGTCGAAGCAAAGCGCAGCAGCTTAGCAATCGCTTCCTGGTTGCCGTTGTCTTCTGCCGGGCCTTCTTTCAGCACCAGACCGAACTGTTTCCAGAAGGTCTGATATTTCTCAGCATCGTCTTTCGCCAGCTTATCCAGCATCTGCAGCACGCGCTTGGTCAGGGCGTTACGCAGGTTACGGGTGACGGTGCTGTCCTGCAGAATTTCACGGGAGACGTTCAGCGGCAGATCGTTGGAATCTATCAGGCCGCGCACAAAGCGCAGATAGTTCGGCATGAACTGCTCGGCATCGTCCATGATGAAGACGCGCTGCACGTACAGCTTCAGGCCGTGCTTATGATCACGGTTCCACATATCCCACGGCGCCTGCGACGGGATGTACAGCAGGCTGGTGTACTCCTGCTTACCTTCCACACGGTTGTGGCTCCAGGTCAGCGGGTCGGTAAAGTCGTGGGCGATATGTTTGTAGAACTCTTTGTATTCGTCGTCGTTCAGCTCGGCTTTGTTACGCGTCCACAGCGCCTGCGCCTTGTTGATCTTCTCCCAGGAAACCACGGTCTCGCCGTCTTTCTCTTCCTGTTTTTCGATCTCTACCGGCAGCGCGATATGGTCGGAATATTTGCTGATAACGGAACGCACGCGCCAGTCGTCGAGGAACTCGCTTTCGTCTTCACGCAGGTGCAGGGTAATTTCGGTACCGCGGTCTTCTTTGGTGATGTCCGCTACGGTGTATTCACCTTCACCGGCAGATTCCCAGAACACGCCGTTTTCCGGCTTGTCGCCCGCCGCACGGGTGCGCACGGTGACTTTATCCGCGACGATAAACGCCGAGTAGAAACCGACGCCGAACTGGCCGATAAGCTGGCTGTCTTTCGCCTGGTCAGAGCCCATGGACTCGAGGAAAGCTTTGGTGCCGGATTTCGCGATAGTCCCCAGGTGGTCAATCACTTCGTCACGGTTCATGCCCACGCCGTTATCGGCAATGGTCAACGTACGCTTATCTTTATCGAAGGAGACGCGCACGCGCAGTTCACCGTCACCCTCATACAGATCCGGGTTAGACAGCGCGCGGAAACGCAGCTTGTCGGCGGCATCTGAAGCGTTAGAGATAAGCTCACGCAGGAAGATTTCTTTATTGGAATACAGAGAATGGATCATCAGATGCAGAAGCTGTTTAACTTCTGACTGGAAGCCACGGGTTTCTTGTCCTTTCATTGCAAAATACCTCAATGCTGATTACAAGGTAAAAAAAGCGATGAGAGGAAAATGGGGATGGGTGTAGCGGATTTCAAGCGAGAGCAGAAAATCCTGCTCTCGATTGATTAAAAACGAATCTTATGGCGACCGGCCAGCGAGTGCGACAGCGTGGTGCCGTCGACCATTTCCAGCTCACCGCCTACCGGCACGCCGTGGGCGATGCGGCTGGCTTCAACGCCATATTGCGCGCAAAGCTCGGCGATATAGTTGGCCGTGGCTTCCCCTTCCACCGTTGGGTTGGTGGCGAGAATAATTTCCGTGAGCTGCTCCGTTTCCAGACGCTGCTCAAGGCGGTCAAGTCCGATATCGTCCGGGCCGATGCCGTCTAACGGCGACAGGTGCCCCATCAGCACGAAGTAGCGGCCGGAGAACTGCCCGGTCTGCTCAATGGCGTAGATGTCCGCAGGACTCTCCACCACGCAGATTTGACCGTTTTCCTGGCGACGCGGGTTCGAGCAGATGTTGCACACCTCCTGCTCGGTGAAGGTGCGGCAATCGGCACAGTGACCGATTTCCGACATTGCGCGGGTTAAGGCCTGCGCCAGACGCATCCCGCCGCTGCGGTCGCGCTGCAGCAGGGTAAACGCCATGCGCTGCGCCGACTTCGGGCCAACGCCCGGCAGACAGCGCAACGCTTCCATCAGCTGAGTTAACAGCGGACTGGTTTGCATCAGAACGGCATCTTGAAGCCTGGTGGCAGCTGCATACCGGAGGATACAGAGGCCATTTTTTCTTTCTGGGTTTCATCAATACGGCGCGCCGCATCGTTGAACGCCGCAGCAACCAGATCTTCCAGCATCTCTTTGTCGTCTTCCAGCAGGCTTGGGTCGATTTCAACGCGACGGCAGTTGTGCGCGCCGTTGATGGTCACTTTGACCAGACCTGCGCCAGATTCGCCGGTAACTTCCAGCTGGGCGATTTCTTCCTGCATTTTCTGCATTTTGTCTTGCATCTGCTGGGCCTGTTTCATCAGGTTACCCAGACCGCCTTTACCACCAAACATAGGCTTCTCTCTCAGTAGGTCACGTTAAACAATAACGACCGTAAGCAGCGCTTGCGGTCAAATGGGGCGGATGCTCTCTTCATCCAGGTCCGCGTCGAAGAATCGGCGCAGCGTCTGAATGTTATTATCCGCGATAATCGACTCGCGCGCCTGCGCGAGCTTCTCTTCATAGATTGCCTGTCGCCACTCCAGCGGCGTACGCACCGCCGGATTATCATCTTCCACGATGGTCAATTCAACAGGCGCGCCGTATAAAGTGCTCAGCGCTTCGGTCAGCTTTTGCTGCGCGCCGGGCGAATTGAGGTGCCGCTGCGTAGGACGCAGATGCAGGCACACGGCGTTACCGTTTTGTTCTTTCCACGCGTTGAGCGCAACCTGCTCAACGAGCTTCGGTAACGCCATCTGGCTCACCTCTGCCGCCCACGGGTCACGTTCTAAAGATTCCGCCGCCAGCTTGGCCGCCAGTTCAGGCGTTTTCTCATGCTCCAGCGCTTTCTTCAGCGCTTTCGGCGTGGCGATTTCTTCTTTTTTCACTTCTTCAGCAGGCGTGGTCGCTTTCCAGCGGTAAGCCTCTTTTTTCGCTGCCGGCTTGGTTAACGCCGACGGTTCCGGGCGCGCCTGAACGCGTTCGGTTACCGAGGCCAGTCTTTCCAGCGCAGCACTGTTCACCGGCCGCGCGCGGGAAGCGGCTGCCGGTTCACTCTTTTTTGGGGTGTTTACTCCCGGATTGCTCTGCTGCAATTGACGACGCGCGGCCAGCACCTGATTGGTGGAATCCGGTAACGGCGCAGCAGGCGGCGGGGTAATCGGTGCCGATGCGGGCATCGGCTGCTGTTGCGGTTGCTGCTGTTGCATCATTGGCGCATTGGCCGGCGCAAACGTCTGCTGGGGCCTTTCCGGCTCCGGCAGCGGTGCATTCGGATGGAACGCCAGCGCGCGCAGCAGCGTCATTTCGATGCCCATACGACGATCGGGTGCATACGGCAGCTCTTTGCGGCCAATCAGCATCGTCTGGTAGTACAGCTGAACGTCAGTTGGCGGCACGGTACGTGCGAGGTTGCGCATCCGCTGTTCAACGGCGGCCATATCGCTGCCAAGCGCCGCAGGCGACAACTGCACCATCGCAATACGGTGTAGCAGGCTTTGCATCTCAATCAGTAACGCTTCCCAATCAACGCCGCGCAGTGCAGCATCGTTGACCAGCTCCATCGTTCGCTCGCCGTTGGCGGCCACCAGCGCTTCAATCAGCGACAGCGCCTGATCGTCGTCCAACGTGCCGAGCATCTCGCTGACCGACGCGGTGGTGAGCTGGCCTTCACCGCTGGCAATTGCCTGATCGGTAAGGCTTAACGCATCGCGCAGGCTACCGTCCGCCGCGCGCGCCAGCAGCTGCAGGGCACGAGGTTCATGGGCGATATGCTCTTCATTAAGGATATGCTCAAGCTGATGACGAATCTGCTCAACGTCCAGCGCCTTCAGGTGGAACTGCAGGCAGCGAGACAAAATAGTGACCGGCAGCTTTTGCGGATCGGTGGTCGCCAGCAGGAATTTGACGTGCGCAGGCGGCTCCTCCAGCGTTTTTAACAAGGCGTTAAAGCTGTGACGGGAGAGCATGTGCACTTCGTCGATAAGATAGACCTTAAAGCGGCCGCGGGCGGGCGCGTACTGGACGTTATCCAGCAGGTCACGGGTATCTTCGACTTTGGTTCGCGAGGCGGCATCGATCTCAATTAGATCGACAAAACGCCCCTGCTCGATTTCGCGGCAGTTATCACACACGCCGCACGGCGTGGCGGTAATGCCGGTTTCGCAGTTAAGCCCCTTCGCCAGCAAACGGGCGATAGAGGTTTTCCCCACACCACGGGTGCCGGAAAAAAGGTATGCGTGATGAATGCGCCCTAACGATAAGCCGTTCGCCAGTGCGGTCAGCACATGTTCCTGGCCGACGACGTCAGCAAAGGTTTGTGGGCGCCATTTTCGGGCTAAGACCTGATAACTCATTGGCAGGCTCTGAAACGCTGGAAGGTGGATTCACGAGGGAGTAATGCTATCACAGCCCCGCCGGGCAGGCGAGGCTATGTATCGGGAAATGCTTAGTGGCCCGGGAAATTCACCAGGCTGTAGCTGGTGATGCCCTGTTTTTCCAGACGCTGCTCGCCGCCCAGATCGAACAGGTTGATGATGAAGGCCGCATCGTGCACTTCGCCACCCAGACGACGGATCAGTTTAACCGTCGCTTCGATAGTCCCACCGGTTGCCAGCAGATCGTCGACCACCAGTACTTTATCGCCAGCTTTGATCGCATCAACGTGGATCTCCAGCTGATCAGTGCCGTACTCCAGCTCGTAGCTTTCGGCGATCGTTTCACGCGGCAGCTTGCGCGGTTTACGCACCGGGACAAAACCTACGCCCATGGCCAGCGCGACCGGCGCGCCAAACAGGAAACCACGCGCTTCGGTGCCCACGACTTTGGTGATGCCGGCGTCTTTGTACTTCTCGACCAGCAGTTCAATGCTGAGCGCGTAGGCTTTCGGGTCTTCCAGTAAGCTGGTGACATCGCGGAAAAGAATGCCAGGTTTTGGATAGTCCTGGATGCTCTGGATGCTGTTCTTCAGATATTCAAGCTGCTGTGCAGTTGCGGTCATAGGTTTGTGCCTAATTGAAACAGTGTTACTCAAGGCGAGCAAAACGGGCTAAAAATCACAATTGGTTAACTTTTAACCGGGCGCGCCTGTGCTCGAAAACGCCAGAATTTACTGGCTCATTCGTAGAATTGCAACACCATAAATGCGGTTCACCCGTTTTGTTGTTCTGCATCAACCACCGGAATGCGCCAGAGGAAAACCAACAAGCCACAAAGAATCGCCAGCAACAGCAGTCGTACCCACAGCATGTTGACCAGCCACAGCGAAACGCCAAAGGTCAGTAAAATCACCATAATCGCCCGTGGTTTAGCGCCTGGCGACATGGCTTTATAGCGCTGCCAGTGGCGTAAATAGCCGCCAAACCAGGAACGATACAGCAGCCAATGGTGAAAGCGCGGCGAAGAACGCGCAAAGCACCAGGCGGCGAGCAGAATAAACGGCGTCGTCGGCAGCAGCGGCAATACCACGCCAATGGTGCCAAGGACTACCGCCAACCAGCCAATAATGATTAAAATAGTACGCTGCATAATGCGAATCGTTATCAAATGAGTCTGCTACTCTAGCATAGCCGATAACCATCAAGGGGAGAATCCGGTGAAAACGGCGCAGCTTTTACAAACGCTGGAACAACAGCTTGCCCGGCTTCAGACGCGTATTGCGCCGCTTGCCGCGCATGCCACGCTGAGCGCGCGCTTTGACCGCCAGCTTTTCCAGACGCGTAGTACGAAAATGCAGGCCTATCTCGATGAAGCACATGCTCATCTCGAAGAGCTTAAGCACGCCGTTGAACAGCAGCAATTGCCGCAGGTAGCCTGGCTTGCTGAGCGGCTGGCGGCACAGATTGAGGCTATCAGCCGTGAGAGCGAGGCCTGGTCGCTGCGCGTCTGGGATAGCCCCTCGCCCGGCCTGCGTCGCTGGCAACGTAAGCGGCTGGAAACGCAGGATTTTGAACGTCGGCTGCTGGAAATGAAGCAGCAGCGCCAACAACAGTATCAGCAGGCGACGACGCTTGACGACCAGCAGCGTCTGGCCCGTGAAATTACCGCCTTTGATGGCCGTCTCAGTCGCTGCCGTCAGGCGCTGGAAGATATTGAACGCATACTGGCGCGCATGACGCGCTGACAAGGAGAAACTATGTCGCTGGAAAGCGCCCCGGATGATGTCAAACTGGCAGTGGATCTGATTGAGCTGCTGGAGAGCAATGAAATTGCGCCGGAAGTAGTGCTGAGCGCGCTGGAGATGGTGCGCAAAGATTACATCAACAAGTTAAAAAACGTGGAAGATGACACGTAAAACGTAAAATCATCGGCGGCATCACCGTCATCGCCTGTGGCACATTCTTCTCCTCGCCCAGGAAACTCGATGACGGAACATCATGAATATCTATTCGGCAACGCCACACGACGCTATTTTTAAGCAGTTCTTACGCCATAAAGCGATAGCGAGGGATTTCTTACAGGCTCACCTTCCAGGTGAACTGCTGGCACAGTGCAAACTTGAAACGCTGCAGTTGGCCTCTGGGAGCTTTGTCGAAGAAAATCTGCGCGCCAGCTATTCCGATATCCTCTACTCATTGCAAACCCGCGATGGGCCCGGCTATATCTATGTGCTGATTGAGCACCAAAGCACACCGGATAAACTGATGCCCTTTCGCCTGATGCGCTATACGCTCTCTGCCATACAGCAGCATCTCGACGCGGGCCACAGCACGCTGCCGTTGGTCATCCCGATGCTGTTTTATCACGGCAGTGTCAGCCCCTGGCCATACCGTATGAACTGGCTTGAATTATTTGACAACGCCGCGCTGGCACACCGTCTATACACAGAGGACTTTCCTCTCGTTGATATCACCGTAATGCCCGATAGCGAGATCATGGCTCACCAGCGCATGGCCATGCTGGAGCTGTTGTTTAAGCATATTCGTCAGCGCGACCTGGCTTCTTTACAAGAACAGCTGGGAGCTTTGCTGATAGAGAATTGGCTCACACCGTCACAGCTCGAGGCGCTGCTCACCTATATGCTACAAGCAGGTAGTACATCTCATCCGGAAGCGTTACTCTGCACATTAGCGCAATATTCACCACAGCATAAGGAGCAGCTGATGACCATCGCCGAATGGTTGGCCGAAGAGGGACGAAAGAAAGGCATTGTTCAGGGAATCGAACAAGGAATAGAGCAAGGAGAAGCGCTAGGCCGTCGTGATGAAGCGCAAAAGATTGCGCTGAATATGCTAAACGCCGGGCTGGCTGCAACATTAGTTCAGCAGCTTACTGGGTTAAGCGAAGACGACCTCCTGGCGGCAAAAGCGGAATAAATAAGGGCGGCTTTCGCCGCCCTTTTCAGTCTTAATCCGCAACCAAATCCTGGCCATCGGTTTTACCGTCACGCTTCACTTCCGTCACCACATCCCCTTTCTCATTGTGCAGATGCACTTCGAGCTGGTTGAAGGCGATGTTGATGTCGTTTTCGCGGCACAGACGATCGATAGTGCGGTTCAGCTCATCGACGGTATAGCTACGGTCACGCAGCTCGCGCACGTACAGGCGCAGTTCGTGATCCAGCGTGCTGGCGCCAAACGTGGTAAAGAAGACCGACGGTTCCGGGTCATGCATCACTTTCGGGTGGCTGGTCGCCGCTTGCAGCAGCACTCTTTTCACCTTATCGAGGTCGGAGCCGTAGGCTACGCCAAGACGGATCACAACGCGCGTAGTGGTATCGCTCAACGACCAGTTGATAAGGCGCTCGGTCACAAACGCTTTGTTCGGGATAATCACCTCTTTGCGGTCAAAGTCGGTAATCGTGGTAGCACGGATACGAATCTTACTTACCGTCCCCGAGAAGGTGCCAATGGTAACCGTGTCGCCAATACGCACCGGGCGTTCAAAAAGAATAATCAGGCCGGAAACGAAGTTCCCGAAGATTTCCTGTAAGCCAAAACCCAGACCTACCGACAGCGCAGCGGCGAGCCACTGCAATTTATCCCACGACACGCCAAGTGAACCAAACACGGTCATCGCGCCAACGGCGATAATCGCGTAGTTCAGAATCGTGGTAATCGCGTACGAAGCCCCCTGACGCATGTTCAGCCGTGAAAGCACCAGCACTTCCAGCAGACCCGGTAAGTTGCGAATCAGTGCCCAGGCCACCATCGAGGCAATAATGGCAAACAGCAGGCTGCCCATGGTGACATCTTTCACCACGCTGGCGCCCGCTTCGGTGCCGTTGTAGTGCCAGAGCGTAATGCTATCGAGGTAGCTGAACACGGTGATTAAGTCAGACCAGATAGCCCAGAACATCACGCCAAATAGCGCCACCATCACCAGCATAGTGATGCGCAGCGTTTGCTGGTTGATTTGCTCCAGCGCAATCGTCGGTTCTTCCTGCGGTTCAGCCCCTTCAGCCCCCTCTTTCACCAGATTCTGGCGACGCGCAACCGCACGACGATAGGCAATACGGCGCGCCGCCACGCTCAGGCCGCGCAGCACCGTCTGGTAAAGCAGGTTCCAGAAAATAACCAGATAAACGGTTTCAATCCAGCGGCCAGAGAGACGCAGAGTGGTGTAGAAATACCCCGTTGCGGTCAGTACCATCAAACCGAGCGGCACCAGCGACAACACCGTCACCGTGAGCAGGCGTAAGCTGTGGGACTCTTTATCGCGCCAGCTTTCACGGCACATCGGCCACGTCAGCACCGCGATAACCAACAAATTAAGCAGGATAACGAACTGTCCCAGCACGTCATCCATCAGGTTCAGAGGAGAGAGCTCAGACACCACAGACCAGAAATGTAGCGGCAGCAGCGCGAGGCTAATACGCACGATCTGGCGACGCCAATGGCTGGTCAGCTGTTCCGGCATATTAAAGTGGCGCACGGCCACGCCGTTTTTCTCCAGCACCTTCCAGCACAGGCCAAAGACCAGCCAGAAGATGGCCAGTTTTTTACTGAACGCCCACAGCAGTGCGCTGATGTTAAGCTGCATGGTCAACAGAATCAGGCCAATCGCCAGAATGATCAGTACCACCGGGAGCGCACGGATGAGGTCGATGAGAATGGCCTTCGGCGTATGCAGCTGGCTGTCGTTACGCAGATTGCCAACCTGATCGCCGAGCTTATCCTGGTAATTACGCAACCACTGAAGTCGCCAGCGAATCAACCCGGCAATCAGCAGCAGCGGAAGCCCGGCGAGGAAGGCGACAAACACAGCCGGCCACGCTTTCTCCCAGTTCACGGTGATTTTCATCGACTTGAACTGGCTTTTCAGCGCTTCAGGGAAGGATTTAATCCAATCCCAGTCCATTGGCTTGTTGCTGTTCACCCAGAAGATTTGTTGGGTCAGAATCGATTTCAGGCTTTTGGAGACGCTCATCAACTGCTGCTGATTAATCTGCAGGTTGATAGCCATCATCAGCTGATTACCCAGCTGTTTGTTAATCAGGTCCAGCATTTCGCGGCGCGCGTCGACGATTTGCAGTAGCGCATCGTGCACTTCGCTATCGACTTCACTGCTGTGCCCCTCTTCCAGCTTGGCGACAAAATCATCGCTCTGGAACAGGGTATCGCGCTGCTGGTTAATCTCGAACTGCTCGAGGCGCAGGTCGGCGATGCGGGTAGTCATATCCTCCAGCTCATCCGCGGACGGTAGCGTCTGCTGCTGCTGATAGAGAATACGCGACAGCAGCAAGCTGCCCTTGAGCACTGCAATCTGCTCTTTGACGTTACGCTCAGACTGCAATGCGCGGTCAAGCCAGGTTTTCACCCTGATATTCTGTTGCACCAATTGGTTACCGCTTTCCGTTGCGGTAATCAGTTTCTGGCTCAACTGATGGTTGATTTCGAGCTCCTGCTTCACCAGCGGGTTACCCTGAATACGAGCGGTCTCTTCCGGAGAGGCATTCTCGGCGGCGGTTTTTTCCGACAGCATCAGGCGCTTACTGTTGACCGCTTCCTGCAACAGCTGAAGCTGATGCTCAAGCCGGGTGCTGTAGGCGGTCACGTAGTCGCGCTGCTTCTGCAAAGAGTCCTGCAATACCGTGTTACCAGCCAGGCTCTTACGCTGAAGCTCAATCTCAGCGTCAAGCAGCGTTTTTTGCACCTGCAACATGGTCTGCTGGGTAGGACGCAGACCGTCGCCGACGGTGCTGCTATTCAGGCTGTTACGCACCTGTAGCAACTGCTGCGAGGCAGAGTTCATCGCGTTCTGCACGCGTTCAGGCTGGGTTTGCAGGGAGACGAGCTGGCTGTTATAGGTGGCCAGGTCGTTTTGCGCATTCTGTAAATCATCCACCGCCTGCGACACGCGGGCTTCAAGCTGGCGCAGTGACAGGGTGCTCAGCGTTTTACGCGTCTCATCATCGTTATCAACATCGCTGATGTCATTCAGATTGTCGGTAGCCTGGCGCAGCTTAATGGGCGCCTGTTCAATCTGTTTTTGTAGCTGAGTGCTTTCAGCCTTAACGCTGTCGATTTTATCAAGTAGCTGCAGCGTTTCTGTCAGATCCTGCTGAACTAACTTCTCCTGAGGCGTCAGGTCTTTTTTATTGTTCAGCGCGCTAAGCTGGTCCTGAACGTCAGTACGGTCAGGAATATCGGTGCCGTTCAGCGCGCGGGCTTGTACCGCGGCGATAGACAGCACAAAACAGACAGCAATAATGAGAAATGCAGAGATCGTGGCCCGAGGGCGGATGTTATGCAGCATAATCTTAACATGTGTGGTGGCTAAAGCCGGCGGTACGCCGGAGATAAATACCTGCGCAGAATAGCACTTCTGGCAACAGGCGAATAGCCAGGGAAACCAGGATTATTCCTGGTAATCCTCAGAAGAAGGGAGGTTTTTTTCACCGCGTAGCGTTGGGCAAAATTGGTACATTTCAAGCAGAATAGCCACGTAGGACTCCGCCTCGGCCCGCAGGTCGAAAGAGTTCGGCGCAAACAGCCAGTTTTCCATTAGCCCGGAGATATAGCTGCGGGTTAAGATTGCCGCCCGGCGGCTTAACAAATTTGCCGGTAAAACTTTCGCCGTGACACAGTCATTTAACGTCTGTTCAATTCTATCGTAACTTTCCAAACATAAATTACGCTGAGCCTGTTGCACTACAGCCATTTCACCGACAAACTCACATTTGTGGAAAATAATTTCCATCATCAATCGTCGGCGCTCTTCGATAACTGTGGCAACTAGAATGTAAACGAGGATTTCTCTCAAAACTGAGAGTGGATCACCGGGGAATTTTGCCCGATACTCAATTTCAAGATCGCCTATGCTGGACTCTGATAACGCCCAGATTTCATTAAAGAGATCCGACTTATCCTTAAAATGCCAGTAAATTGCGCCGCGCGTCACCCCAGCCGCTTTTGCAATCTCGGCGAGTGAGGTGGATGATACCCCCTGCTGTGAGAACAACCGTAGGGCGACATCCAGTATGTGCTGACGCGTAGCCAGCGCCTCTTCTTTGGTTTTTCGTGCCATAGGTCGGTGAATTTACAGGGGTTAGATTTACATACATTTATGAATGTATGTACCATAGTATGACGATAATACAAACGCAGCAATGGGTTTGTGGACGCTTGTTCCATTGATCAATTTGAAATCGGACACTCGAGGTTTACATATGAACAAAAACAGAGGGTTAACGCCTCTGGCGGTCGTTCTGATGCTCTCAGGCAGCTTAGCGCTAACAGGATGTGACGACAAACCAGCTCAGCAAGGAGGTCAACACGCGCCAGAAGTTGGCGTAGTGACGCTCAAATCTGAACCTCTTGTAATCACGACGGAACTGCCAGGCCGCACCAACGCCTATCGTGTCGCAGAAGTTCGCCCGCAGGTCAGCGGGATCATTCTGAAGCGCAACTTTATCGAAGGTGGCGACATCAAGGCGGGCGAGTCGCTCTATCAGATTGATCCGGCAACCTATCAAGCCACCTACGAAAGCGCGAAAGGTGACTTAGCGAAAGCGGAAGCGGCTGCCAATATCGCCAAACTGACGGTTAATCGTTACTCCAAACTGCTGGGTACTCAGTACATCAGCCGCCAGGATTACGATACCGCCGTTGCGGATGCACAGCAGGCTAACGCCGCCGTTCTGGCCGCCAAAGCTGCCGTCGAAACCGCGCGAATCAACCTGGCTTATACCAAAGTGACCTCACCTATCAGCGGACGCATTGGTAAATCTGCGGTCACCGAAGGGGCGCTGGTACAAAACGGTCAAACAACCGCACTGGCTACCGTTCAACAGCTCGACCCTATCTATGTGGATGTGACCCAGTCCAGCAATGATTTCCTGCGCCTGAAGCAGGAGCTGGCAGACGGCAAACTGAGACAGGAAAACGGTAAAGCGAAAGTGGACCTGGTAACCAACGACGGTATCAAGTATCCGCAGAGCGGGACGTTAGAGTTCTCTGATGTCACCGTTGACCAGACCACCGGTTCTATCACGCTGCGCGCTATCTTCCCGAACCCTGACCATACGCTGCTGCCGGGCATGTTCGTTCGCGCACGTCTGGAAGAAGGGACCAACCCAACCGCGCTGCTGGTTCCTCAGCAGGGTGTGACCCGTACGCCGCGTGGCGATGCGAGCGCCATGGTTGTGGGTGAAGGCGATAAAGTTGAAGTTCGTCAGATCGTTGCAAGTCAGGCGATTGGCGACAAGTGGCTGGTTACGGATGGTTTGAAAGACGGCGATCGCGTGATTATCAGCGGTCTGCAAAAAGTGAAACCGGGCGTGCAGGTTAAAGCCCAGGAAGTCACTTCTGACGATAAACAGCAAGCTGCCGCTGGCGCCGCTCAGTCAGAACAAACCAAGTCTTAACTTAAACAGGAGCCGTTAAGACATGCCTAATTTCTTTATCGATCGCCCGATATTTGCGTGGGTGATCGCCATTATTATCATGCTGGCTGGGGGGCTATCGATCCTCAAATTGCCGGTAGCGCAATATCCGACGATTGCGCCGCCTGCGATTTCGATCACGGCCATGTACCCCGGTGCTGACGCCGAAACGGTGCAGAACACAGTAACTCAGGTTATCGAACAGAACATGAACGGTATCGATCACCTGATGTACATGTCCTCCAACGGCGACTCCACCGGTACCGCAACCATTACCCTGACCTTCGAATCCGGTACCGATCCGGACATCGCACAGGTTCAGGTACAGAACAAGCTCGCTCTGGCGACGCCGCTTCTGCCGCAGGAAGTTCAGCAGCAGGGTATCAGCGTTGAGAAAGCCTCCAGCAGCTTCCTGATGGTTGTTGGTGTTATCAACACCAACGGCACCATGAACCAGGACGATATTTCGGACTACGTTGCGGCCAACATGAAGGACGCCATCAGCCGTACTAGCGGCGTGGGCGACGTTCAGCTGTTCGGTTCCCAGTACGCTATGCGTATCTGGATGGACCCGAACAAACTGAACAACTTCCAGTTGACGCCGGTGGATGTTATTAGCGCGCTGAAAGCGCAGAACGCCCAGGTTGCAGCAGGTCAGTTAGGTGGTACGCCGCCTGTACCTGGCCAGCAGCTGAACGCCTCTATCGTGGCACAGACCCGTCTGACGAATACCGAAGAGTTTGGCAACATTCTGCTGAAGGTTAACCAGGACGGTTCTCAGGTTCGCCTGCGCGACGTGGCGAAAATTGAACTCGGCGGCGAAAGCTATGACGTGGTGGCGAAGTTTAACGGTCAGCCGGCTTCCGGTCTGGGTATTAAACTGGCAACCGGCGCAAACGCCCTGGACACCGCGAATGCTATTCGCGCTGAACTGGCGAAAATGGAGCCGTTCTTCCCGTCAGGGCTGAAAATCGTTTACCCATATGACACCACGCCGTTCGTTAAGATCTCGATTCACGAAGTGGTGAAAACGCTGGTCGAAGCGATCATCCTGGTGTTCCTGGTGATGTACCTGTTCCTGCAGAACTTCCGCGCGACGTTGATTCCAACTATCGCGGTGCCGGTGGTACTGCTCGGGACCTTTGCGGTGCTTGCCGCGTTTGGCTTCTCGATAAACACCCTAACGATGTTCGGGATGGTGCTCGCCATCGGGCTTCTGGTGGATGACGCCATCGTGGTGGTCGAGAACGTTGAGCGTGTCATGGCCGAAGAAGGGCTACCGCCGAAAGAAGCCACGCGTAAGTCCATGGGCCAGATTCAGGGCGCACTGGTCGGTATCGCGATGGTGCTGTCAGCGGTATTTATCCCGATGGCCTTCTTCGGTGGTTCTACCGGGGCAATTTATCGCCAGTTCTCTATCACCATCGTTTCCGCGATGGCGCTGTCGGTACTGGTAGCGTTGATCCTGACGCCGGCACTGTGTGCCACCATGCTGAAACCAATCGCCAAAGGCAGCCACGGATCTACCAAAGGCTTCTTCGGCTGGTTCAACAACATGTTCGAGAAGAGCACGCACCATTACACCGATAGCGTAGGCAACATTCTGCGCAGCACCGGTCGTTATCTGCTGCTGTATCTGATCATCGTTGTCGGTATGGCGTACCTGTTCGTGCGTCTGCCAAGCTCCTTCTTACCGGACGAAGACCAGGGCGTATTCCTGAGCATGGCGCAGCTGCCTGCCGGTGCGACCCAGGAACGTACGCAGAAAGTGCTGGATGAGATGACCAACTACTATCTCACCAAAGAGAAGGACAACGTTGAATCCGTCTTTGCCGTAAACGGCTTCGGCTTCGCGGGTCGCGGCCAGAACACCGGTATCGCCTTCGTGTCGTTGAAAGACTGGAGTGAACGTCCGGGCGCTGAAAACAAAGTTGAAGCGATTACCGGTCGTGCGATGGGCTATTTCTCGACGATTAAAGATGCGATGGTGTTCGCCTTTAACCTGCCAGCTATCGTAGAACTGGGTACCGCTACCGGCTTCGACTTCCAGCTGATCGACCAGGCAGGTCTGGGACATGAAAAACTGACCCAGGCGCGTAACCAGCTGTTCGGGATGATTGCCCAGCACCCTGACGTGCTGACCGGCGTGCGTCCTAACGGCCTGGAAGATACGCCGCAGTTCAAAATTGATATCGACCAGGAAAAAGCTCAGGCGTTATTTCCATCAGCGACATCAATACCACTCTCGGCACGGCCTGGGGCGGTAGCTACGTCAACGACTTCATCGACCGCGGTCGTGTGAAGAAGGTGTACCTGATGTCTGAAGCGAAATACCGTATGCTGCCGGAAGATATTGGCAAATGGTACGTTCGCGGTAGTGATGGTCAGATGGTGCCGTTCTCCGCATTCTCCACCTCACGTTGGGAATACGGTTCACCACGTCTGGAACGTTACAACGGTCTGCCATCCATGGAAATCCTGGGTCAGGCAGCGGAAGGTAAGAGTACCGGTGAAGCCATGAACATGATGGAAGAGCTGGCGGGCAAACTGCCTGCGGGTATCGGCTACGACTGGACGGGCATGTCCTACCAGGAACGTCTGTCCGGTAACCAGGCCCCTGCCCTGTACGCTATCTCGCTGATTGTCGTCTTCCTGTGTCTGGCAGCACTGTACGAGAGCTGGTCTATTCCGTTCTCGGTTATGCTGGTGGTTCCACTGGGGGTTGTTGGTGCGCTGTTGGCCGCTACGCTTCGCGGATTAACGAACGACGTTTACTTCCAGGTGGGCCTGTTGACCACCATTGGCCTGTCGGCGAAGAACGCGATATTAATCGTTGAATTCGCCAAAGACCTGATGGACAAAGAAGGCAAAGGGCTGATTGAAGCGACGCTGGAGGCGGTACGTATGCGTCTGCGTCCAATCCTGATGACCTCACTGGCGTTTATCCTCGGCGTTATGCCGCTGGTTATCAGCTCTGGTGCAGGCTCTGGTGCACAGAACGCCGTTGGTACCGGCGTAATGGGCGGGATGGTGACAGCAACCGTTCTGGCCATCTTCTTCGTACCGGTGTTCTTCGTGGTTGTACGTCGTCGTTTCAGTCGTAAAAGCGAAGACGTCGAGCACAGCCATAAGGTAGAGCATCACTAAAGCTATGCTATAGAAAGGGCCGCAATTGCGGCCCTTTTTTATTCCCGCCGTTCACTTTTGCGGAGTGTTTATTTTTTAATCACCACGAAAACAATTGATACCTTTTATCAACCGAAATTTAAATACCCTCACATTTCCGATTTAATTGAGATTTATCTTTAAGTAATTTCGAATAATCCCAAAAAAAGCCCAAAACAGAAGCAAATTAAGAATATTCCTATGACCATTAAACGCACGAAACGACGTTGTCGTGGTCTAACTCTTTGAATGCTCTCTTTATCAAACTAAAGTATGAGAAGGTAAGGCATTAACGCCTTTCTGGATGGGTGTCGTTTATAAACAGACTAACCATTTGAGACTTAATTGTAATTTTTCGTAATAGCTCGGTGAAATCTTTTGCGGAGTAGATTATAGTTACAGCAGATCAGGAACACGTGCATGTTTCAGGTTACCCAGTAGTACCCATCCCGCACCGGTATTTTTTACTCGTTGTTTGAACTGCGATAAGGGGATGCGTTATGGACGAATACTCACCAAAAAGACACGATATCGCACAGCTTAAGTTTCTTTGTGAAACCCTGTATCATGACTGTCTTGTCACGCTTGAAGAGAGCAACCATGGCTGGGTGAATGACCCTACCTCGGCGGTTAACCTGCAGCTTAATGAGCTGATTGAACATATTGCAACGTTTGCACTTAATTATAAAATTAAGTACGACGAAGATAATAAATTGATTGCACAGATCGACGAATATCTGGATGATACTTTTATGTTGTTCAGTAACTACGGCATTAATAGCAGCGACCTGCAAAAATGGCGTAAGTCAGGGAACAAACTTTTCCGCTGTTTCGTCAACGCTAGCCGAGCTAACCCTGTTAGCCTCTCTTGTTAAAATTATTACAATCATTAGGTGAATTATGTCTGATAAACCATTAACTAAAACTGATTATTTGATGCGCCTAAGACGCTGTCAGTCAATTGATACGCTGGAGCGTGTCATTGAAAAAAATAAATATGAATTGTCCGATAACGAACTGGCGGTATTTTACTCAGCAGCCGATCATCGTCTGGCCGAGTTAACCATGAATAAATTGTACGACAAAATTCCTTCGACCGTCTGGAAGTTCATCCGTTAATCTTTATTCATTACAGGCACGTACCCACTTTTTCCGATCTGAACAATATCTGTGATTGTGGTCACAACGATAAAAAGGGAACGTTCCCAAAACATCATTCGCCTTCTATGGTGATGGCTTCCAGTACAGGGAGGCCCCATGAGTGAAGAAAAACGCAAAATGATTGCCGGTGATGTTTATCGCCCGGCTGACGATACGCTTAAAGCAGACCGAATGCGCGCCAGGCAACTTATTCATCGGTATAACCACACCGGACCGGATGAAAAAGCCGAACGTCACGCGCTATTGGCCGAACTATTGGGCACAACACACGATGCCTATATTGAACCGACATTCCGCTGCGACTACGGCTACAATATTCATCTTGGTGCCAACTTCTACGCTAATTTTGACTGCGTAATGCTTGATGTCTGCCCTATTCATATCGGCGATAACTGCATGCTGGCCCCGGGCGTGCATATCTACACCGCCACCCATCCGCTTGATGCCACAGAACGTAACAGCGGCATAGAATACGGAAAGCCGGTCACCATCGGTCACAACGTATGGATTGGCGGGCGAGCGGTCATTAACCCTGGCGTCACCATTGGTGATAACGTGGTTATTGCTTCTGGCGCAGTCGTGGTGAAAGCTGTTCCAGCAAACGCCGTTGTTGGCGGCAACCCTGCAAGAATCATCAAAATGTTGTCCTGATAACAGACGCTGACTGTTATGCTTTTTTGCAACCGATCTGTTACTTTTCGTATTGATTGACGCAACATACAATAGGCTATTCCGCCCCTCGTTGCCGAGCAAAAGATGTCAGAGATCCAGCGATTACTCACGCAAACCATTGATGAACTGAACGCCACTGAAAAGCGCGATAATCGACCGCGCTTTAGCATCAGCTTTATCCGTAACCATCCCGGCCTCTTTATCGCCATGTACGCCGCGTTCTTCGCCACGTTGGTGGTCATGATGCGTTCTGAGACCCTGGCTGATACGGTCTGGCTACTCTGGCTGCTGTTTGCGCTGCTGAACGGCTTCTTCTTTTTCGATGTTTATCCGCGCTACCGCTATGAAGATATCGATGTGCTCGATTTCCGCGTCTGCTACAACGGCGAGTGGTACAACACCCGCTTTGTGCCAAAACAGCTCATCGAGCGGATCCTGAACTCTGCCTGCGTGGATGTCCAGGCCAAGGCCCAGCTGCAAAAAATGGTTTCAACCAAGGGCGAACTGTCGTTTTACGATGTGTTTACCCTTACTCGCGCCGAAGCGGCGCAATAAGACGCTGTAACGTCCGTATCGCCGTCGTAAACTGCGATGCGGACGTATTACCATAACCCAGCACCAGCCCTGATTTCGCCTTCTGGCGGTCAAGATAGAACGTACTGAGCGCGCTGGGTGCCATCTGGTGTAAACGCGCTTGCCGCACCAGCTCCACGTCATCAATCCCTTCAATCACCACCGTCATATGCAGCCCCCCTTCTCCTGCCATCAACTGATGGGGAACGATCAGTTCCTGCTCCAGTGTTTCCTGTAACTGCGCCTGTCTCTTACGGTAAAGTCGCCGCATTGCCGCCAGATGGCGAGCATAGTGCCCCTCTTCAATAAAGCAGGCCAACGCGCGTTGCTCGGCACGGTGTCCGCCGCGTAATAGCGCACGTATAGCTGGCTGAGCGGCCTCAACCAGCATCGACGGCAGCACCATAAACCCAATGCGTAACGATGGAAACAGCGTCTTGCTGAAGGTCCCCAGGTAGACCACAGGGGCGTTATCCACCATACCTCGCATCGCTGGTATCGGTTCGCCGCTAAAGCGAAACTCACTGTCATAGTCATCTTCGACTATCCAGGCCCCGTGCTGACGAGCATAGTCCAGCAGCGCCAGGCGTCTCGTGGCGCTCAGTACGCTGCCGGTAGGATACTGATGCGAAGGTGAGGTAAAAATCATCGTCGGCGGCGTTAAGTCCGGCGGGATTTGCATCCCTTCACCGTCGACCGAAACGGCTTCTACCTGTAGCCCTGCGGCCAGAAAGGCGCTTTTAGCGCCAAAATAACCCGGGTCCTCGACCCAGGCAGTCTGGCCTGGCTCACTCAGCAAATGCGTACACAGATTTACCCCTTCCAGCGCCCCTTCGGTGATGACAATTTGCCGAGCGTCGCAGTCAATCCCGCGCGATAACGCAAGATGTCGGGCTATCGCGACCCGTAGCGGCCACTCGCCTGCCGCATCGCCATAGCCCAACAGTGAACTCCCCTCTTCACGCAGGACGCGGTTGAGCAACCGCCTCCAGAGCGGTAATGGAAAATAGTTAATGGCTGGCGTGCCCGGCGTGAACAGCAGCGGTGGCGTGTCGCGCGGCGAAATCTGCGGTAGTCGCTGTAAGCGTGATGGCAGCGTTACCCGCTCCAGCACGGCACCATCAATACTCACTGACTGCGGTAACGACGCCACTCGAGAACCCTGGCGGTCCCGGCGAAGATACCCTTCCATCGCCAACTGTTCCAAAGCAGCGTTCACCGTATTGCGAGAAATCTGTAGCCGTTCAGCGATAACCCGCGACCCAGGAAGCCAGCTCTGCGCCTGTAGCTGTCCTTGCATAATGGCCTCTCGCAACGCGGCATACAGGCTGCGTTGAAGTGTCTCTTTGCCGCGCATCTGAAGCGAGCGGGATAGCAAGGTAAAAAAGGGATCGTCGGGAATATTCATCTCATCTCCTCGTGGTACCATAAAAATATAACCTGGTGGCACTTTTTACGGAACCAGTAAACCCCTACGCTCAGCGTATTGTTTATTTTCCCTAAGGAGAGGTTATGAGTCAGCTGAATCAATTTGGTCAGTTAATCGGCGACGCCCTGCCGGATTGGCAGCCACGTCCACATCCTGAGCGGGTGGTTCTGAAAGGGCAATACTGCCGCCTTGAGCCGCTAAGCCTTCAGCACGCCGATGCCCTGTTTACCGCACACCGGCAGGCAACCGATACCCGCAACTGGACGTGGTTGCTGCGCGAGCCAGAAAGTTCGGTTGAAGAGTATCGTCAGTGGGTCGCCAGCGTCGAAGCGCTACAGGATCCACTGCACTTTGCGGTGATAGACCAACGAACGAATCAACCCGTGGGCTCGCTGGCGCTGATGCGCATCGACCCGAATCATGGGGTCATGGAAGTCGGTCACGTCCACTTCTCACCGTTGTTAAGCAGAACCCGCGCCTCTACGGAAGCGCAGTGGTTGCTTATGCGCTACGCCTTTGAAACGCTGGGCTATCGTCGCTACGAATGGAAGTGCAACAGTCTGAATGAACCTTCCCGCAAGGCCGCACTGCGTTTAGGATTTCAGTTTGAGGGTCATTTTCGGCAGGCGCTGGTGATTAAAGGCCATAACCGCGATACCGACTGGTTTTCGATTATCGACGGCGAGTGGCCAGCCTTGAATGGGGCATTTCAGAAATGGCTTGCCGCCGACAATTTTAGTGCCGACGGCAAGCAACTCCACTCCCTGGAGTCACTGCGAGAGTTGTCCGCTTAACGGCGCTTCTTGCGCCCCTGAACGGCCTTAAAGCGAGGGTTTGACTTGCAGATAACGTACAGTCGCCCTTTACGTTTCACGATCTGGCAATCCGGGTGGCGCTGTTTGGCGCTGCGCAATGAGTTAAGTACCTGCATTATGAACCTCGTTTCACATCAATAAAGCGACCAAAACGCTGGCTGAAGCGCGCCACGCTGCCCTCGGTGGAGGCCGTTCTCTGCTTCCCGGTGTAATACGGGTGCGATTTGGACGACACATCAATCGTGACATACGGATATGTCACACCTTCCAGCTCAATTTCCCGGTCGGTTTTAATGGTCGAGCCCACTTTGAAGTACTCGTTGGCGCTGGTGTCATGAAACACCACGGTGCGGTAATGAGGATGGATATTGGCTTTCATCTGGCCCTCGATATCATATGTTATAACATAACAATTACGATACGCCGTCAAAAAGCGCTTTGCAACCCTACATTTTAAATGGGTATAGCCGAAGTGCAGACCGCACTTCGGCAAGAGAGGTTAGCGGCTGAGCTGATGCGCAATGGCGCGCAGCTGCTCGGCAATCGCCTGCATATCTTTGCCCTGCTCCACCTTCGCACCGGTAGAATGGCGCACGACAAGGCGGGCCGGGAGGATGGATGAAGTCCGTGACGAAGCGTTATCGTCGCTTTCAAGAATACGGCGTACCGCCTCTTTGCCTTGCAGGTCGAGGTCAAGCGACACGGTGGTCAGCGCCGGATAGAAAAACGAGCTTTCATAAGTGTCATCGTAACCAATCACCGACTTTTCGCCTGGGATCGCCACCTGATGCTGATGAAATGCGCTCAGTACCCCTAACGCCATCTGATCGTTACCCACCAGCACCGCCGAGAAATCCGGGGTTTCGCGCAGCATTTGCAGCGCGCAGGCGTAGCCGCTTTGCGCATCCCAGTTGCCGTGCAGCACGGTCACCGGCTTCAGGCCATAGCTGCTGAGCGTATCCAGCCAGCTTCTCAAACGCAGGTTGGCAGAGACAGAGCTCACCGGCCCGGCCAGAATCGCCATCTCCCGATGACCCGACTCATACAAATATTTCACGCTAGCACGCGTGCCATCTGCCGGGTTGAACGAAACGTTATACACCGAACTATAGGGATCAACGTCGAGGAAAAGACAGACGATATCATCGTTATCATCTGCGATTTTCTGCGCCATTTCGGTCTCTAATGGCACGTTGATAATCACTTTACTCACCAGCTGTGATTTCAGTTCGTTGATCGAATCCTGAATACTATGATTGACGCTCTCATCAATCATCGAAATCAGTACCTGATACCCCTCCACATTTGCGTAGCGTTTCACCGCTGCCGCAACCTGAGAAGGCGCATGCAGCGCCAGTGAAGTGGTCACCAGTCCAAGGGTATGACTGGTCTTGCCAACCAGCTGCTGGGCAAGTCGGTTTGGGACATAGCGGAGTACCTCGATGGATTTCTCCACCTTGTGGCGTGTGGCTTCGGATACATTGGCAGATTTATTGAGTACCCTGGACACAGTCTGGTAGGAGACACCCGCATGGCGAGCAACGTCTTCCAAAGTTGCGCTTTTAGACTTCATCGTCCGGTTCCTTATGTTGTTATCGCTAGATTGTAACAGGGGTCATCCCAAAAAACGTCTACCGACCTGATTTATGGCATACGATAACACAAAAAAGAAATACGCTCACATAGCCATACAATAAGAACCGTCTTACACACCCAACCAAAAATGGCTAATTTATTTGCAGTTAATCACACATCAGCGATCAAATGTTTGCCAGTTTTTACATTTAGGCATTTTATTACACACGTTATGTGAACGTACTACAAAACAAAACGAGGATAATAATGAAAACAACCCTACGCACGCTTTCAATTGCGTTGGCTACTGCGCTGACTTCATCTTCTCTGCTGGCGGCAACGTCAGTTCCTATTGATTTCCATGGCTACCTCCGCTCCGGCGTAGGGGTTTCTAGCGATGGCGGAATGCAAGAATGGCAAAAGAACAAACTCGGCCGTCTGGGAAACGAAGCCGACACCTATGGTGAGCTTGAATTAGGCTCTGAGGTGTATAAGAAAAACGATGTCAGTTTCTATCTGGACTCAATGGTCAGCATGGTCTCCGACGGTTCAAACGATAACGAAACCACCCTCGGTGACGATGCGCAGTTTGGTTTACGTCAGTTAAACCTGCAGATTAAAGGGCTTGTCCCGGGCGATCCGAATGCGGTTATCTGGGGCGGGAAACGCTATTACCAGCGCCACGACCTGCACATCATCGATACTAAATACTGGAATATTTCCGGCTCCGGCGCCGGGATCGAAAACTACACCGTTGGCCCAGGCGCAGTCTCAGTAGCTTGGATCCGCGGCGATGCCAACGATGTCGACTATCGCGTTGACGGCGATAACGACGTCAACATCAACTACATTGACCTTCGCTATGCGGGCTGGAAACCGTGGAGCGGCGCCTGGACCGAATTCGGTATCGACTACGCCATGCCGAACCCAACCGACAAACAGAAAGATTATGGTGGCCTGTATGATGCCGATAACGGCGTAATGCTGACCGGCGAAATTAGCCAGGATATGTTTGGCGGCTATAACAAGCTGGTGCTGCAGTATGCCAACAAAGGTCTGGCACAGAACATGGTCTCTCAGGGCGGTGGTTGGTACGACATGTGGAACTACGTCAACGATGCCACCGGCTACCGTGTTATCAACACCGGTCTGATTCCAATTACCGACAAGTTCTCTCTCAACCACGTGCTGACCTACGGTTCGGCGGATAACACCACCGAGTACACCGATAAATCGCGTCTGGTCTCGCTGGTTGGCCGCGCGCAGTATCAGTTCACCGAATATGTGCGTTTAATCGGTGAAGTGGGTGGCTTCTACCAGAAAGACTCCTACACCAACGGCAGCCACTATAAGCAGAGCGGTGAGAAATACACTATCGCGTTAGGCCTGGCAGATGGCCCTGACTTTATGTCTCGTCCGGAACTGCGCGTCTTTGCCTCTTACCTGAATGATTCCGAGCAGGGCAATGCCTTTAACGACGGCACCGCCAGCGATACCTGGAACTTCGGCGTACAGGTGGAAGCCTGGTGGTAATGCGTTAACCTGACTGAGTCATTGTTTTGCCCTAATTCTATCTTTTTTTATTTGCGCCAATTTTATATTTGCCACTCCATTATTGTTTCTATCATCTGGCCTTGGGGATAACGCTATTATTAGGTTATCCCTTTTTTTATCGTACAGATAATAAAAAACCCCGATATTAAATCAGGGTCTTAATACCATCATTTGTAGGCCGGCACGCCGGTTGTCTCAACAAACAATATAAAACGATTTATTTATTGCCAGCAAAGTGTTCATCTAATAACTGACGCAATGCATCAGATTGCTTGCCAAATATAGCGTGAACCTGCTGCCCCAGAATAATAACCCCCAGCGCACCTTCATTCTGCAACGCCTGAGAATCTACAACGGACAGATCTTTGACCGTGACGCGCAGTCGCGTAATACAGGCATCAACATTTTCAATATTATTCTGACCGCCAAACGCGCTAATCAGACGCTGAATTTGCTGTTGCTCACTGGCGCTTAATGGCACCGACGGTTTAGGCTGGGAGAAGTAGTGCAGGAAGGATTTAAGGCTGACCATCATCGACGCTCCTTGATTATCTACAGAGGTAAAAAAGCCTGCTCGGATGAGCAGGCTTGGGATTGCGGCGGATTATGCTGTACGGCGAACGATACGACAGTCCCAGGGTTGCAGTACCTGTTGACCGCTGGCATCAGCGCCGGTAGCGGCGTGCTCATAGCCATCAGGCAAGGTGACCGTCTGCGTCTGCGCGGTAAAGTTCTGCACAAAGACAAAGGTACTTTCGCCATCGGTACGCGCGGTTGCCACCACGCCCGGCGGGAAGCTGCTTGCAACCGCTCGAGGCAGCGCCAGTTCATCCATCAACGAGGTGAAGAAATCACGCTGGAACGCCAGATCGTTACGCGAGGCAATATGCCACGCCTTGCCCTTACCGACGCTATTGACTGTCACGGCCGGGCGACCCGCATAAAAATCATCGCGATACGCTGCCAGCGTCTGCGCCGTTTCAGGATGAATCAACTCGCACAGGTGGCGTACCTGGTACGGCCCCTGTAGGCCAACCATGTTCCCCGCCAGCCCCTGAACCTGATTACGTTCGCCGTCGTCCAGGCAATCGATCTCTTCTGCCCAAATACCTAGCAATTTGCGCAGCGGGCCAGGGAAACCGCCAAGGTGGCAAAGGTCGCTTTCATTGACGATCCCCGTCCAGTAGGTAGTGACCAGATGACCGCCGTTAGCAACAAAGGCTTCGGCTCGCTCAGCAAAACCGTCGCGCACCATATACAGCATTGGCGCAATCACCAGCT
Organism: Kluyvera ascorbata ATCC 33433; assembly: GCF_000735365.1. GTDB lineage: Bacteria > Pseudomonadota > Gammaproteobacteria > Enterobacterales > Enterobacteriaceae > Kluyvera > Kluyvera ascorbata. Next base: position 104,210 of record NZ_JMPL01000004.1, read on the forward strand.
GATAGGCGCTGAGATCGCCGTCGGCGTCAATCACGTCTACGGCGACCCCTTGCTCCCAGAACGGACGATAGTGTTCGTTCACCGTCTGTTCATACTCCATACCTTTGTTGCGTGGCCCCTGCGCGTCGTCCATCGCCCAACGGTTCTGCTGGTCAAAGATGATGGCGACCTTCGCATCGGTGCGACAGCCGACCACGTCCGGTAGCTGGCTTAATATATTGCCAAGCTGAGTGACTTCGCGGCCAACGCGGGTATCAAGATGGCCGACGTGGTCGATAATCGCGCCGTGGAATTTCTCCACCGAACCACGGCTCTTACGCCACTGGAAATACTGCACTGAATCCGCGCCATGGGCTACCGCCTGTAGCGAAGAGAGGATGTGCATACCCGGTTTTTTCAGCTTGCTGGTCGGCTGCCAGTTGGTCACGCTCGGCGTGGACTCCATCAGCACGAACGGTTTGCCGCCCTTCAGCGTACGCATCATGTCGTGGTACATCGCGGTATAGCAGGCGAGCGTGGTCTCGTCTTTATCGCGATGCCACATCGGATAGCTATCCCAGGAGATAAAATCCAGCGGCTCGGCAAGCTGCGAATAATCGTAGTCGTAGAAATATTCCATAAAGTTGGTGGTTACCGGCAGATCCGGGTTCGCCGCCTTCAATGGCGCAATTTCATGACGACAAAATTCCGTCACCTGCGCAGTATTAAAACGTCGCCAGTCAAGGTTCAGGCCATGAATAGACACTTCGCCCTGCGGCGACGGCGACTCAATCTGCTCCCAGTCGGTATAGGTATGGCTCCAGAAGGTGCTCCACCAGGCGTGGTTCAGATTATCGAGCGTCTCGTACCGCGCCTTCAGCCAATCGCGGAACTTCACCTGACAGCGCGGGCAGTGGCACTCACCGCCGTATTCATTGGAAATATGCCAGCCCAGCACCGCCGGATGCTGGGAATAGCGTTCCGCCAGCAGCGTGTTAATTTTCAGCGTTTTTTCACGGTAAACCGGCGAGGTCATACAGTGATTATGACGACCGCCGTGCAGCGCCGGAACGCGATCGCGCCCCACGCGCAGCACTTCCGGGTAGGCTTTTGACATCCATGCCGGGCGCGCGCCGCTTGGCGTGGCTAAAAAGACATGTATCCCAGCGGCATAAAGTTTATCAATAACATTATCCAGCCAGGCGAAATCAAATACGCCCTCTTGCGGTTCAAGTTTGGCCCAGCTAAATATCCCCACCGACATGACATTACAGTTTGCCTGCTTCATCATCGTAATATCCTGGTCGATAATACCGGGATAATTCTCCCACTGCTCCGGGTTATAATCTGCGCCATGCAATAGCGCATTAACCTTCGAGCTCAAAGGCGGAAATTTTTGCATAATAAAATCCTGAAAAAGAGTGTTCGAATTAATTAAATACTTTTACCGACGGCAAGACTTTCCCTTTGCAGTCAAATAGCGCCTGGTTTTCGCGTGCATTACCTTCTTTCCATTCATCATGGATATATTTCATGCCCGCTTTCGTAGCCCAGGTATTTCCCGGAACGGCAATCCAGGTTGGCTCCCAATAGAAAATGCCTTTGCCTCGATGATTGGGAACATCAATAACGGCCTGCATTAAGTCATGAATATAGTTATATTGCCCCTGAACCGTGCCCGGATAACCGCCGTCTTTCTCTTCTTTCGCCTGGAAGCTGTTTTCTGCGTTATCGCAGTTCTCCAGGGTGTAGCCATAGGCGGCTTCGACCACGATGACATCTTTGTTGTAGCGTTTGCTGATGTCATCCATGTTGGCCTTCAGCGCGCTAATAGGGCCGTTCCAGTAGGTATACATCGACAGACCAATCACGTCATACGGGACGTTGCGCTTGCTGATCTCATCAAACCACCAGCGGAAGGTGTCGTTTTTAGTACCTTCAGCCAGGTGGAGCATGATTTTGACCTGCTCGCCGCCCTTCAGATTCTCTTTCAGCCCGGAAATCGCCGCGTTCAGCAGGCCTGCTAAACGGTCAAACTCGCCGCCGCCCTGCCCCCAGCTTTTGCCTTCAGGCCAGAGAATGCCACCGTTAATTTCGTTGCCAATCTGCACCATATCCGGCAGCACGCCCTCCTGCTTGAAGCGAGCGATGGTGTCACGGGTATAGTCGTGAATCTCGGTTTTCAGCTGCGGATAGTCCATCTTTTCCCAGGCTTTGGGTTTGTACTGCTTGCCCGGATCGGTCCAGAAATCGCTGTAGTGGAAGTCCAGCAGCAGCTTCATACCCTGCGCTTTTGCTCGCTTCGCTAGCGCCAGCGTACTGGCGAGATCGTTATCGCCGCCACCGTACGCTTTGCCGTCGGCATCTTTCGGGTCAACCCACAGGCGCAGACGAACGTAGTTCACGCCGTTGGCTTTAAGAATGGCCAGCGCGTCCTGCGGCTGATTTTGTTCGTTGTAGAAACGGGCGCCGTGCTTCTCGGCATCCAGCAGGGTCGAAATATCCGCGCCTTTAATAAAGTCCGCCGGCATGGCGTTAAACGGCTTTGTTTGCAGCGTCTCGGCCGCCAGCGAAGAGGCGGAAAAACTACAGGAGAGACAAACAGCAAGCAGAGCGGGTGCAAATCTTTTCATGTGGTTATCCTTTGGTGCTGCCGGAGGTCAGGCCGGACACGAAGTATTTCTGTAATGCCAGATAGAGAATCGCCACCGGTACGGCAATCAATACGGCTCCTGCCGCGTAGGTGGTGTAACTGGCGCCCATTTTTTGCGCCACCAGGTTGTACAACCCGATAGGCAGCGTGTATTTATCCGGCGTACGCAGGATGGTGCTGGAGAGAATGAAATCCCCCAGCGGGCCGGTGAAGGAGAACAGCGCCACCACCGCCACAATCGGCTTCGACAGCGGCATGATTATCTCGATGAAAATGCGGAAGTTACTCGCTCCGTCCATACGCGCGGACTCATCAAGATCTTTGGGGATCGCATCGAGATAGCCCTTCATCAGATAGGTATTCATCGGGATCATCCCCGCCACGTAGATCAGCACCAGCGCGAAGTGGCTGTTAATCAGCCCCAGCAGCTGAGAGAGCACGAAAATGGCAATCAGCGCGGAGAACTGCGGGATCATCTGCAGCAGTAAAAACAGCATTAGCCCGTTCTGTCGCCCTTTAAAGCGAAAACGCGAGAACGCATAGGCGGTGAAGCTCACGCTAATTAGCGTCAGCACCATGGTCAGGAAACTGATTTTCATCGAGTTCCAGTACCAGGTCATGTAGTTCACCTGGCCGTTAAACAGGTCGGCGTAGTGCTGGAACGACAGGTTCTCCGGAATAATAGAGGTGCTCAACAGGCTGTTCCCGGCGTTGAGCGACGCGCCAATAGTCCAGATCAGCGGGTAAATAATGATGGTGGAAACCAGCACGATAACCAGCCAGGAGAGCGACAGTCGCACCCATTTTTCACGTTTAATACTTTGTGATTTAGCCATGTGATTCCCTTACGCCATGTCGTCATTTTTGAAGGATTTCGTGGCGCGGAACTGCCACAACGCCAGACCGACGACAAAAATCGACAGCAGAATGGTAATAGTTGCCGCAATGGCATACTGGGAAGAGGACATGGTCAGCTTATAGATCCACGACACCAGAATATCCGTACCGCCCGCGTTCGACCCGGCCACCGCCGGCCCACCGTTGTTAAACAGGTAGATGATGTTGAAGTTGTTAAAGTTGAAGGTGTATTGCGTGATGATGATTGGCGCAATCGAGTAGAGCACCAGCGGCAGCGTGATCGTCCGCAGTTTGGTGGTGGTGCTGGCACCGTCCATCGTCGCCGCCTCGTAGAGATCGTCAGGAATCGCCTGCAATACCCCAGTGGTCATCGCGAACACAAACGGGAAGCCAAGCCAGGTCTGCATCATAATCAGCGCGGTCTTGGTCCAGAACGGGTCGGTCATCCACGCTTTTGGGCTGATGCCGAAGAACGACAGAATCGCGTTGTTAATCACGCCGAAAGAGTCGTTAAACATCCCGGCGAACACCAGAATGGTGACAAAGCCCGGTACCGCCCACGGCAGAATAAAGATGGTACGGATAAGCGGCTTAAAGCGCAGATCCTTCTGGTTGACCAGAATTGCCAGCAGTACGCCCACGGTACATTGCAGCGTGGTGGCCAGCAGCGTCCAGACCACCGTCCACTGCAGCACGTCGAAGAAGGTCGAGCGCCAGATGGACAGCGTGAAAATATTAACGAAGTTCTTAAGCCCTACCCAATCCACCAGCTTCGCAGGCGGCGTGTGGTAAAGGTTATAGTTGGTAAAAGCGATGGCGAAACCAAACAGGATTGGGAAAATCACTACGAACACCAGCAGGATGAAGCCTGGGGTGATCATTAAATAGGGGAAGCCATCGCTCAGCAGCATCTGGTACTGCTTGCGCACGCTGTTCAGTTGCTGGCCATCGTCACGCTTCTTACCGTTCACCCACGCATCGCGAAGGGAAAGGTAATAAACGGTAGCGCCAAAGGCGACAATCAGCACGCTGATAATCCCTTCCGCTAACAGGAAAATAGAGTTATCGCGCGGGACCTCTTCTCCCAGCGTGTATAGCCCCCACAGCCCTTCGCGCAGGAAGTCATAAAACACGCCCATAAAGCTGCTGAGCAGCACCAGGAAGATAAGTCCCTTCAGCCACTGGCGGTGATAGAACTGGCCAAAGCCAGGCACAATGGCCAACAGCAGGCCGCACCACGCATGGCGTCCGGCCCCCTGTGCTCTGTTTAAATTTTCGCTGGGATTGATAATCACACACGGCTCCTTCTGAAAACGGGAGGTCCCCCTCCCGTCCGTGACGTCAGTGCTTACTGGTTACTCGCCTGCATGGCTTCGATCTGCATCTTGACCTGTTTTTCGGCGTTATCGAGCGCCGCTTTCGGCTCTTGCTTACCGGTGAGGCTCAGCTCGAGCGCCGCGTTAGCTGGCCCCCACACTTCGCCCATTTCCGGAATACCCGGCATTGCCGTAGCGCGTGCCGCCTGCACCGCAACGGCGCTGGCTTTCTCATCGTTCTTGATAATCGGATCGTCAATCATCGCCTTCTGCGGCGGGATCTCACGCGTTGCGATATAGCGTGTTTTCACGTACTGCGGCTGGTTGATAAACGCAATGAACTTCTGCGCCATCTCCTTATCTTTACTCCAGGTCGACACCACGTAGCCCTTCACGCCAAGGAAGGAGCTCATCGGTTTACCGTCCGGCAGGTTTGGCAGCGGTGCCACACCATAGTTGATGCCCGCAGCTTCATACGGCTGGAAAGCCCACGGCCCGTTGATAACCGCCGCCGCTTTCTTCTCAGTGAACAGCGAATCGATGGCGTTCAGGCCGTTGTCGCCAATAATCCCCGCTGGGAACACGCCGTCGGCATAGAATTTTTTCAGGTAAGTGACCGCTTCAACGGCACCAGGCTTGTTCAGACCGACATCCTGCGCGTTGTAGCCGCCTTTGCCGTTATCGCCAAAGATATAGCCGCCCATCGGGCCAATCGCGCCCCAGCTGTAGTAAATCTGGTCGAACTTGGCGAGCAGGCCGTATTTGTTTTGCGCACGCTGTTTCTTCGAGTAGTCGTACCATTCCGGGAGGCTTGCCAGCGGCTTGTCGATTAAATCTTTGTTGTAAATCAGCACCAGCGTTTCGACCGCTTTCGGCACGCCATACAGAGCGTTATCCATACGAAAAGCGTTAATCGACGCGGGGGTAAACTCATCAATCTGCTTCTGGTCCAGCTTCAGCGGCGACAGCAGCCCCTGAACCACCGCGCCACCGAGCTGATCGTTGGGAATAACCAGCACATCTGGGCCAATCCCTGCCGGGCCATCAAGGCGCAGTTTTTCTAGCTGCTGCGCGTAGGGCATCTCCTGCACGTTGACCTTAACGTCATACTGTTTTTCAAAATCAGCGATGGCATCCTTAATTCCGGCGGATTTCTTTATGTCTTCCCAGACGTTAAGCTGCGTAGCCGCATGAGCCTGCAGGCTAATCAACTGCCCCGCGGCCAGAGTGGTAAGGATTAGTGCGGCAATGGTGTTCTTTTTCATTATCAACCTCATGTGAAGGTGTAACAATTTATCGTTTTAAACTACAGGGTACAGCACACTGTGACGCTTATAATGCTTGTTTAGCACCGAGTTACTCGTCTGCCTGTGATTTGTTATACGCTACGCTTTGAGTGATGATAAAACCACTGACAACTGCGAGTTGTGTGATCGTGATTGCAGAAATGAAACATCGATATAGGGCGCGTAAATAGCGGAAGTTATAGTCGTGCCATGATTTTCACGCTGTTGAGCACCGTTTAGCTAAATTGTCATACGTAGTACACAAATGGCATTTAGCGGCACTCATCCAACGGCAGGCAAAGGTTAATAACTTCGGGGAACGTCGATGTCTAATATCCGACTGAGGAATGTCACGAAACGCTTTGGCAGCACCGTCACGCTGCATAATGTCAATCTCGATATTGAAGACGGCGAATTTGCCGTATTTGTCGGCCCGTCCGGCTGCGGTAAATCAACGCTGCTGCGCATGATTGCCGGGCTGGAGGAAGTCAGCGACGGCGAAGTGCTGATTGGCGACGAAGTCATGAACGATGTCGCGCCATCCCATCGCGGCGTGGCGATGGTGTTCCAGTCTTACGCGCTCTACCCACACATGACCGTTGCCGAGAACATGGGCTATGGCCTGAAGGTGAACAAAGTACCAAAAGACGATATTCGTCGTCAGGTTGAAATGGTCGCCAAAACGCTGCAGCTTTCGCACCTGTTGGACCGCAAACCTAAGCAACTTTCCGGTGGCCAGCGCCAGCGAGTGGCTATTGGTCGTGCCATCGTGCGTAACCCGCGCGTCTTTATGTTTGATGAACCGCTGTCAAACCTCGATGCCGAACTGCGCGTGGACATGCGTCTGCACATTGCGCGCCTGCACCAGGAGCTGAAAACCACCATGGTTTATGTCACCCACGATCAGGTCGAAGCGATGACGCTGGCCGATAAAATCGTGGTGATGAACTACGGCAAGGTCGAGCAGATGGGCTCACCGATGGACCTTTACTACAACCCGATCAACAAGTTCGTCGCCGGGTTTATCGGCTCACCGAAGATGAACTTCCTGCCCGCTACCGTTGCCGACTGGCAGCCAGGCTCGCTGACCGTAAACCTCGCCCAACAGCATACGCTGACGCTGGCGATAGAGACCGCCCCGCTCACGCCAGGTGCCACCGTCACGCTGGGCATTCGCCCGGAGCATCTCTCAACCGACACCAGCCGCGGGACGGTACTGGCCTTTAACTGTGAAGTGGTTGAGCGCCTTGGCAACAACACCTATCTGTTCGGACAATGCTACGGCCACGACAACGTCAAAATCCTGCTGCCGGGCGATGTCCACTTCCGCCCGTGGCAGCAAATTGACCTCGCCTTCGATAACCAGCACTGCATGGTCTTCGATGAAGATGGCCTGCGCATCAGCGCCGATATTGCCGCGCCTAATCAGCATTAATCCCCGCCTTCCACGCACGGCCTTACGCCGTGCGCTTTAGCTAATTTTCGCAAAAGCTCAGACCCCCACTTCGTCATAAATTAGAAAATAACGTTATTGGTCGACCCCTCCGCCATCAGGCAGTCTGTTGTTATCAACCCGACGGAGATATCCCATGCAGCGCTGTTGTTGTCATCCCGCATTTGCACCACCTGAACATTACGGCATTTATCTGCAAAACGGAGTATTCAATGAGTCTGACCACCCTGCCCATCCTCAGCCTGGCGCACTACCACCAGACGTCTGAGCGCGCTGAGTTTCTGCTGCAACTTCGCCACGCCGCCCGCGACGTCGGCTTTTTCTATCTCACCGATCACGGTATCAACGATGCCTTGCAGCAGTCGCTGCAGTCGGAATCGCGCCGCTTTTTCGCCCTGTCCGACGAACAAAAACAGCAGGTGGCGATGATTCATTCTCCACACTTTCGCGGCTACAACCGCAGCGCGGCAGAGCTAACGCGCGGCCAGCCGGACTGGCGGGAACAGTTTGATATCGGTGCCGAACGTCAGGCCGTCTCACTGCGCGAGCACGACCCGCGCTGGCTTCAGCTTCAGGGGCCAAATCTCTGGCCTGAGGCGCTTCCCACCCTGCGTCCGGTGCTGTTGCAATGGCAACGGGCGATGACCGAGATGGCGATGACGCTGCTGCGCGCCTTTGCTGAGGCGCTCGAATTGCCCCCCGAGGCGTTTGACACCCTGTACGGCGAGAAGCCCAACGAGCATATCAAGCTGATCCGTTATCCCGGCCAGCAGGAGACGCAAAGCAGCACCCAAGGCGTTGGTGCGCATAAAGATTCCGGCTTCCTGAGTTTCCTGCTGCAAGATGAGCAGAAAGGGCTACAGGTAGAAGTCAGCGACGGCCACTGGATTGACGCCAAACCACTGCCAGGCAGCTTTGTGGTGAACATCGGTGAACTGCTGGAACTGGCAACTAACGGCTATCTGCGCGCCACCGTTCACCGCGTGATCTCACCGCCCGCGAACCAGCAGCGCCTCTCCATCGCCTTCTTCTTAGGGGCGCAGCTGGACGCCGTGGTGCCGGTTTATTCCCTGCCCGAACCGCTGGCACGAGAAGCCAACGGCCCACAAAGCGATCCGCAGAATCCGCTACTGCGAGATGTGGGTTGGAACTACCTGAAAGGCCGCCTGCGCTCCCACCCGGACGTGGCGGAGCGCTATTACCGTGACGTACTGCGCGCACGCAGTGAACAGCTGATTGCCTGATAACCATTAAAATAAGGAACACACCATGAAACATGCCGCATTCAAACTGGCAGGGGTTGCACTGTCTCTTTCTCTGGCCTGGAGCGCATCCGCCGCGCCGCTGCGTATCGCCGCTGACCCGGTGCCGCACGCGGAGATCCTCAACTTTATTAAAAAGCAGGACCCGAAACTGGATCTGAAAATTGTCGAACTGACCAGCGGCGTTAACGCCAACGAACTGCTGGCCAACGGCGACGTGGATGCCAACTACTTCCAGCACGTGCCGTATCTGAAAGATCAGGAAAAAGCGCTGGGCAAAACGTTTGCCGTTGCCGCCACGGTGCACATCGAACCGCTGGGGATCTATTCGCACAAACATAAAGATCTGCAATCGCTGCCAGAAGGCGCAACCGTCGCGGTCCCGAATAACACCACCAACCTGAGCCGCGCGCTGTTCCTTTTGCAAAGCAAAGGGTTGATTAAGCTCGATGCGAAATTTACCGACCCGGCAACCACTCTCGCGACACCGAAAGACATTGTGGAAAACCCGCATAAGCTGAAGATCCTTGAGGTGGAGTCCCCGCAGATCCCGCGTTCGCTGGACGACGTCGACCTGGCGGTGATCAACGGCAACTACGCGCTGGAAGCGGGGCTGAACCCGGCCAAAGACTCGCTGGGGCTGGAGAGTGCCACGCATAACCCCTACGCCAATATTCTGGTCACCACTCCGCAGCTGGCAAACGATCCGCGTATCAAACAGCTCGCCAAAGACCTGACTTCACCGCAGGTGGCCGAGTTTATTCGCCAGCACTACAACGGCTCGGTGATCCCGGTTAGCGCGCCGCAGTCATGATAGTCATTGAAGGGCTGAGCAAGCAGTATGCCGGAAGCGGCCACCCGGCACTCAACGACGTTTCGTTTACCGTCCCCAAGGGGGCCATTTACGGCATTCTTGGACGGAGCGGCGCGGGTAAAAGCACCCTGATTCGTTGTCTGAACCTACTGGAGCGGCCCAGCGCGGGCCGCATTCTGTTCAACGGGGAAAATATCCTGCAGTACGATAAAGCGCGGCTTCGTGCCCATCGTCTGCGCACCGGCATGATTTTTCAACACTTCAATCTGCTACACGCCAGAAACGTTGCCGACAACGTCGCCGTACCGCTGGAAATCGCCGGTATGCCAAAGGCGCAACGCCAGCAGCGCGTAACGGAACTGCTCGCGCTGGTAGGGCTTGGCGATAAAGCCAACGCCTTCCCTTCGCAGCTTTCCGGCGGACAAAAGCAGCGCGTGGGTATTGCCCGCGCGCTGGCGGCAGAGCCCGACGTGTTGCTGTGTGATGAAGCCACCAGCGCGCTGGACGCCGAAACCACCGCCAGCGTGCTGGCGCTGCTGGAGACGATAAACCGCCAGCTTGGGCTCACTATCGTGCTGATCACCCACCAGCTTGAAGTGGTCAAAAATCTGTGCGATCACGCGGCGCTGCTAGAAGGTGGAGAATTACAGGAAAGCGGGAAAATCGCCGACCTGCTGGCCTCACCCTGGTCACGTCTACGGGAAATTTTGCTGGGCGACGGCGATGAAGAACGCCGTTTTCTCGCTCGCCACGGCCTTGATGGGAGACACCTATGCATAGTCGCATGAGCTGGGAAGATTTATGGCCGCTACTGGTCGACGGCACGCTGGATACCCTCTATATGGTTGGATTCGCGACGCTGTTTACCGTCTTAATCGGGCTGCCGCTGGGCGTACTGCTGTTTATCTCACGGCGTCAGGGCATTGTCCCCATGCCGCGCCTGAACGCGGTGCTGGGCGCAATCATTAACACCGGCCGCTCGCTGCCGTTCATCGTGCTGCTGATTGCCCTTATCCCGTTCACCCGTCTGCTGGTCGGCACGACGCTTGGCAGCACGGCGGCAATTGTCCCCATTACCATCGGGGCATTTCCCTTCTTTGCACGGCTGACCGAAAGCGCGCTGGATGAGGTGGATTACGGCCGTATTGAAGCGGTGCTGTCGATGGGCGGCAACGCCTGGCACGTGGTGAGCAAAGCGCTGTTGCCTGAAGCGCTGCCAGCGCTGCTGGCCGGCACGACGCTGACCATTGTCATGCTGATTGGTTTCTCTTCCATGGCTGGCGTTATTGGCGGCGGCGGGCTGGGCGATTTAGCGATTCGCTATGGCTATCAGCGTTTTAACGATCAAATCATGGTGGGCACCGTGCTCATTCTGGTGCTGATGGTTCAGGGGGTACAGATGGGCGGCGACAGATTAGTTCGCGCGCTGGCGCACCGTCGCTAATTTGAGCTAATTCTGGTAAGGCATGAGATTTCACGTAATAAGCGTAGAAAATGTCGGGTATACTTACACGACTTGATCCCGGAAAAGGACCGGCAGTGACAACTCGACACCTGATCGGTCTGATAACCGGCGTGCTGATTATGGCGATACTCCTGCCTATTCTGCTAAGCATCTGGCTCGCCCAGCGCGAGGCACATCGACAGTTTATCGATGAGCAGGAGACCTATGCTTCGCGCGTGCTTATGCGTACCGAGCAGGTCATGGACTAGGCCAAAGGGGCGCTGCAACAGATGGATGAGCTGAAAGCCCCCGGCTGTAGCCCCGAGCATTTGCAGGAAATGCGCCGCCTCTCTTACTCCTGGCGCTATATTCAGGAAGTACTGTACCTCGACGGGCTAACCGCTAAATGCTCTTCACTTGAAAACAGCGGCGCACAGTTTACCTTCCCGCAACCTGACCGCATCACGCCTGGGGGCTATCGCGCCTGGTATACCGAGCGAAACGATCTCGGCATTCACCGCTATATGGCAGCCTTTGCCTCCGCTCGCCACATGGTGATCATCGACCCGGTCTCTTTTATCGATGTGATTCCGTTTAGCAATTCCAAAACCCAGGTTGCGCTGATTAGCACCCACAACAGCCGGGTGCTCGCCAGCAGCGCACCGCTGGACCAGCAGGCCTGGCAGAAAATCCAGCTACAGCACCTGGAGACGCTAACCGAAAACAATATCGTTTATACGGTCCGTGAGTTTCCCGACCTGCAGCTGTCGATCATGACCTGGTCTTCCACCCTGCCGCTGTCAGAACGCCTGCACCACCAGCTCATGCTGTGGCTGCCGGTTGGTATACTGATAAGCCTGCTGGCAAGCTGGTTGATTGTCCAGGTGCTGCGCCGCCTGCAATCGCCGCGTCAGCGTATGCTCGACGCACTGAACAATGCCGCCATCACCGTCTATTATCAACCGATTGTGTCGCTAAAAGAGGGGAAAGTGGTGGGATGTGAAGCACTGGCGCGCTGGAAACAACCGGACGGCACCTATTTGTCACCGGAAATTTTTATCCCGCTTGCCGAAGAAACCGGGATCATCACCAATCTGACGGAAAACGTCGCGAAGTCAGTGTTTCGCGACCTCGGTAAATGGCTGAGTCTGCACCCCGACCAGCACGTCTCCATCAACCTCTCCGTCGCCGATTTCCACTCGGTCGTCTTGCAAACGCTGCTACATCAGCAGATGCGAGTCTGGAATGTCCAACCGCAACAAATTGCCCTTGAGCTCACCGAGCGCGGCTTTGCTGACCCCAAAACGACGCTCCCGGCGATAACCGCCTACCGCAAGGCCGGGCACGCCATCTATATCGACGACTTTGGCACCGGCTACTCCAGCCTGCGCTATTTGCAGGACCTTGAAGTTGATACCTTAAAACTCGATAAATCCTTCGTTGAGGCGCTCGAATACGCCCAGGTCACACCATACATCATTGAGATGGCGAAAACCTTACAACTTAACGTGGTGGCGGAAGGGATCGAGAACACCTGCCAGGAGAAGTGGCTGCGCGAGCACGGCGTGCAGTTTGGGCAGGGCTGGCTTTACAGCAAGGCCCTACCGAAAGAGGAATTTATTCTCTGGGCGGAAAGCAACCTGCGGGCGCACGCTACTTAAGATAGGATTTGATCACCTGCATCA
>NZ_JMPL01000005.1 GCF_000735365.1 Kluyvera ascorbata ATCC 33433
GGTTTAAAGTCCGCTTTTTTCTTTCTGTCCCGCTGTACAGTGCAATTGTTAAAAGGGTTTTTGCCCGCAGGCAATAAACCACTTTCCATAGCATAGTTATAGAGGGCCCTGAGATGTGCAATTTTATTGTTCCAGGTCTGCGCCGATTGTTGCTTTTCTCTGAGTACATGTCGCCGCCATCTGAGTACTTCATGATGTGTAACCATTGATGGGGTTATGTCTGCCCCCGTAAATTTCAGGAATCCCTTTACAACCTTTGCGTAGCTCCATTCTGTTGCAGCTCGCAGGTTTCGGGCGAAGAAGTACTCCTCAAGCAATTCTTCCCATGTCGTATAATGGTTTTTGTCAGACATACAGCATTTCCTTTTTCTAAATCAAGCTGCCCTTAAGGGCCCTCATGGACTGCCCCTCCTTCACAGGAAAGACAGAAGCCCGCTGTCTTCAGGGGAAGACGCCCCTCTGAAAAGGTGTGTAGTCTTGACAAGATATCCACTTACAGGTTTAAACGTGCCTTCTTTGCCAGGCGAGTGGTACAGTTTTGCTTTAATAAAACGCTCTCCCCTGCGCACCCTGTGAATATGCAGCTTCTCAAATTCAATTTGTATGGAATCCCTGCTTAGCTCTGCTCCGCTTTCTCTGATGTAAAGATAAAATATGTCCGGAACCCTGAGAAAGATGAACCCTGCAACTGCATGCGCCCTCGAATCAGGCTGATTAATATCAATTCGCTTGCTCTTAAGTCCTTCAGAAAGCCACCTGACAAATTCAGTGCCAGTCTGTTTTTTTATCACTGTTTTTTGTGCGTCAATGTTAATGCTGTGTAAAGGGATGTTATCCTCTACAGCGCGTTCAGGGAAAGAGTCTTCTGCTACTGTCTGATTTATCTCAGGCTTATCAGCTTCGGGACTTAGTTCATTAAGGGGGGAAAATTCTGGCACACTTTCTGCTCTCGTACTGATTGAAGGCTCTTCATCACATGCTTCAGTCCCGGTCATATCAGGCTCTGCAATTGCACTGAACAGACTTAGCAGCATCTCTGTATCAGCCTTCTCTGTTTCGTTTGGATCACATTCCGTAATCTCGCCTGCCTTTTCATTGCTGACGAGATTGCTGTCATCAGCCATCGGCACCGGTGCAATAGAAGATGCGAGTTGAATACCCTGCAAATCTGGAACTTCTGGCGATGCAGTTTTAAGTTTTGCTTCTACTGACGGTTCTGATTCAATCTCTTGATCAGACGGCGTTTGCGTAACTGAAAGGGCCGGCTCTATGAGGGTGTTAACTTTCTCATTTGCCCCGGATACCTCCAGCGAAGGCGATTCCACCTTTTCAGCAGCTTGCTTCATTAAGCTTCTAATAAGTGGCATCGCCGGATGCTGGTTCCATAAGGCCCCGGTAAGATTGCCCAGAGCTTCGGGATTTTCTGCCAGCCATCCTGTCGCCTCTGCTGGCACAAGTTGTCCTGCTGCCAGCGCTGCAAAAGCTGAGGAGTTGTCAGCTTCCCGGAAGCGAAATCGATAAGGTGAGTCCGGAACGGTTATTCCCGGAAGCCAGCTTTTACCATCAAGCAGCTCACCCTCCAGAGACGCCAGGAGCGGCAAATGCCAGAACAGTGCAGACCAGAAAATGACTGCATTCCACATCACGTTTTGCTCTGCCTGCTCTTCTGGCGCAGCTCCGGGTGGAAACATGTATCCTTTGGCCAGTCTGACCGCACAGGTTGTGAACTGCAGCGTAAGGTCCCCGAAGCCGTCTGACTGCGACCACCTTCCCTGCTGTGTTGCCGGCACATTCTGTACCCTGGCCAGTAAGCCATGCAGTGGCGTTATATAAAACCGGTGATAAACATCCGCCGGAAGTGAGCTGTTTTCCCATATTTGTTGCAGGCAGGTTTTTCTCAACGGACTACAGCACAGCGTATCGACCGTACGCGGAGTGTGGTAGCCGGCAGGTGTGACAGCGGATACATGATGTGCTGGTTCCGGTTCACCTTTTGAAAACAGAAACCTAAGGGTCCTGATTCTGTCGCGCATGATTTTCTCCTGGTATAGGGCTGCCCAGTGTTGTGACACTCCCCGCGCTTCACCATAAAAAACCAGTTACTCACTCTCAGAAGTTTTTCCCGTTTCTTCGTGCCTGTCGGCGCTCTCTCCATTTCCGGACGGTACGTTTTCGTGCGTCGTCTCGCGGTTTTTCCCGCCTTCATCGCTCAGCCAGCGCATCAGTTCGTTAAGCACAAGCGTTCTTCTGGCCCGGGTGACAGCCACGTACAGCAGGTTAGTCTCATCCTGCCGCTCATCCTGCGAAAGAAGCGGGTCGGTAATGTCAGTAAAATCCTCACTCAGCATTACCACCGGCCATTCCAGCCCTTTGCTGCGGTGTGCGGTTGAAACCGTGACCTGAGCGTCTTTCTCATGGGTTACCACCTGACGGCGCATGATGGCCAGCTTTTGCGGTAGTGGGAAAAAGTCATCGAGAAGACGAATGGCCTGGTTCATCTCCACGTCCTGTGTGGCTTTTGCTATTGAGCAGTATTCATCAAAATCCCGGTAGTCCCGGCTGAGGCGCGGGGACTGCATCTTTTCAGGCATATCGGCGGAGAACCAGTACAGGTTTTCCAGCTCCTCTGTTTTGTAGCCTTCAATCCCCCCGACCCAGAAGACATTTTTCTCCATAAGGCTCGCCGTCAGGGCACTGCCGATCACGCCGGATACCGTCCGGCTCAGTACAGCAATATGCTCAGCCCCTGCCGGAAGGCTGCTGACGACAGCATCCTGCCCCCCGTTACCTGTCACGCGCTTTTCCTCTCCGGCACGTTCAAGCAGGATGTTGGCCATCCGCGCGACCTCAGGGCCAAACCGAAAACTCGCTGTCAGCCACAACCGGTCTGCCTGCACCAGCTGCGGGGCTCTCAGTGCATTATCTGCCCCCCGAAACCGGTATATCTGCTGGTAACGGTCGCCGACCAGAATGACCCGGCAGGGCTGATTCAGTACAAATGCACTGGTCACCGGATTGGCGTCCTGTGCCTCGTCGAAGAGGATGGTGTCCCAGCGTTTTGACAGGTCAGGATGAGAGAGCTGGAACAGTTTAAGGTAGGTGTCGTGCGTGACGGGAAAGACTGAATCAGTACGGCTCATTTCATACCAGAGGATTTGTATTGCCCCCAGAATTTTACCGGCATCGAGACCGTGGCGATCATCCTCAGACGGCAGATGTATCAGCCCCGGCTCGGGGTCAGCACTGCAGAGGAACATGTTCAGCCCGCTGAGCGCCAGCCGCGCCAGCGCCCAGTGGCGGGTATTGAGCTTTCTGGCCACATCCGTAATGCGCAGACTGGCTGTCAGCCGGTCACGGAAATGTTTGCCGAAACGGGCCCATGCAAGCTGATGCGACGTTTTACACTCTACGTTATAGGGGAATTTGCGTTCAGCCTCATCCCGCACAGCGCGATTATAGGCGAGGTAAAGCATTTTACTTTCCGGGTTGGCTTCAGCGTAACTCACTAAAGTGGAGGTTTTACCTGTACCGGCAAAGGCATTCACCACGAGATGATTGCCCTTCCACTCGATGATGGCGTTTTGTTCGGCTGTTGTTTTCCAGGTCACTGTGTTCTCCCGCAGCAGCAGATGTAAAAAAACAGCCTGACAGCGGGAAGCGTGCACTTCGAGAAAAAACCAGATCCCTTTTTTCAAAGATAAAAAACGCCCCCGAGCGGGAGCGTAAAAATGATGATCTTATTTTTTTATACTACGTATACATGACAAGTTAGCAACATCCACAAACTTGCGCTGACGTTAACAATAATCGCTATCAATTATCTTAATTGGTCTTTCATTCACTCTCTCCGCTATTCACGCACTATTTTTATCTATAGAATTCTTCAGGAGATATTTAATTTAAAACTTTACAATCCCCCTAAGCACTTAAAACGTTCATTAAGTAGCGACCTTGACCTTCTGTGTTAACACGTTGCTCCATAAGAGTTACCATCTTTAAAAGAGAATGTTGGAAACAATTATTACTTATATACTCTTCCCCAGGAGAAATGGTAGCGCATAATAAAAATGGCATAGCTGGCCTATCCGAATAAATATCAAATGATGAATTATGGAAATCTCTAATGAGTAGTTTCTCATCAGGATTTAAAATAATCAAACCAATGATGGAACTATTTGCATCTGAAATAGAATGAAGTCCATGAAGATATTTAAGCGTTAACTCAGGTAAATAATGTAAAAAGGCTTTATCAGTAGAAGTATACTTCGCATCAAGAATGAGATACTTGTCAATACCATTCCCATTGCTAATATGTATTACAAAGTCGGGAGATCGATTAGAAAATCTCCCTGAGGAAGAACGATGAGTCACCATACCATTGTAAGTTGTCCATCCTTCACTGTTAACCAAACCTCTTAGGTCTGCCATGGGATGGGTGGCCATCCAATATTTTGGCTCATATAGTAATTTTAGAGTAGCCCCTTTTCTAAGATTAAAAACAAATGATATTGATTCATTAACTGGTTCGGGCGCGGATTTAGAGCCTATATGCTGTCCTAATATCTCTCTTATATAGAAAAGAGAATAGTATTCAAACAATTTTGGAATGCTTTGTATGGATAATAACTCTTCTTGAACACTCCAATCAGGTTTCCCAAATCGGTACCAGTCAACGATCTTTTTGAAAACAGAAAGGTATAAAGGATCCTTTTTGGCTTTCATTGTAAACGTGGGCACTCCGATTATATTTTTTTTTGCAGGCATCACCTCTGCCATTATCCTTTTAAGAGAATGTAAATCTGATAATATTGATTTGCATTTTAAAATTTTTCGCCCATTAATACTCTTCTGAAATTTTTGTATTTGAGAGAAAAAACTAACATACCCTAAAGGGCTTCCATTTATTCTATTTGGATACTTATCAGGGTTTTTGAAGCCTGAAAGAAGAGAAGAAGTGGTTTGAATTAAAGTCATAACAAAACCATGCAAAACTTGATTTTCATAAACGTCAGAATCTTCTACTGCCTGGTGCTCAATAAGCTTTCTCGCCCCATAAAGCTCATCGTTAAACTCCAAAATTGCACTTTCATATGAATCTGTTTCAAATAGCTCATCAGTGTTGCTACATAGCCATGACAGCGTCAAATCATCAATATTTGTGTTGTCACTCGGATAAACATATTTCTCCCGACTTGTTAATTTAGAAATAGGTCTTTGTATTATTTTTCTTATCAGGGTTGTCGTTATTTCGACAATGCTTTCAATTTGTTCTAGTAAAATTTCAGCAGGAGTATCCCCATTTTTGAAACCTGCTTTCCGCCGAGTTACTCTGAAAAAAGCACAAAGAGCATTACTATCGATTTTTGCTATATAGTTCAGCATCTTATCAACTCGCTCTGCATTTAACTTTTTTGCCAGAACTTCTATCGATTGAAAACTAAAAAGTTCAGTCCTTTCACCGTATTGAGCTTCAAGTACTAATTCGGCTATTCCATAGTAATTATGGAAAAAACATTCATATGAAAAACGCCCTAGCCTTTTGGGAAGCCATCTGTAAGTCCAAAGCTCGCCTACACGTTCGATTAAAGTAGGTTCCACTTCATTTTCGTATAATAACAAAGAAATCTTTTCGTAATAGTTTTCACTCGTAAAGGCTATTTCTATAGCTTCATCTTCAAGAATGAATAATGATGAGTTGATTTTTTCATCGATTAACTTCAGTTCAAAAGCATCTCCCTGACGCTTCCCCCCTAAAATTGAAACCTTAATTTTCATAATCAACAATCCTAAAAATAAGAGTAAGATTCGCTATAAATATCACCATTATTTATTATATTTCTAAGTGTTGCTTTAGAAATATGAAGATCAAACTCCACAAGCTTTTGCTCAAGATTGTGCAATCTTTCTTTGAAACCTGCACCGTACCCCTCAATCAATGGCAAAACGTGCTGATTTATTGCAAAATCTAGAGGCTGAACTTGTAACCCTTCGATTTCATTAGCAATATAGCAATACCTCTTCATTGCATTATATTTTCTTTGACTGACTCTAACAGAAGTAGTTCTGGTAAGAGGAGCTTTTAATATTTCTATTATTTCATCAAGTAAGTTCTCCTCTTCCGTCGTAAAAGAAGACTCATATAAGCTCACATCAAAACAACTTTCCAACCATTCGTTTTTCACAGCGCCTTCAAATGCTAAAGATCTTATAACGTTCGATTTAAATTCTGCGTTGTGATTTAAACCTATTACGGGTACCCGGTCGATTAACCTTGGCGATAAACGTTCAGTTGACGCATCATTGTTAATAGTTGCTATAAAACGCACACCATCAGCCACGGTAATATATCTTTCGTCTTCAGATGGAATGCCAGAATCAATTTTTCTATTTCTTCCTTCGGGATCACACATACCTAGAAAGTCTGACCAATAGTGTTCGACGCTAGACAGGTTGGCCTCATCAAGTAGAATTATTTTCAAATAATCTGGATTATGATCACTCTTCAAAAACTCATAAAGACCTGTACGGGCTGGCTGGTAAACGTCTTTTAAGGAATTATAAAATCCTAAGATGTCTCGGCTTGATACCCAAGCTCTTCCGACTGGAATATTAATAAAGTTACTAGTATTGTATGTATTCTCACCATTAGTCAAGCCCATATTTTGAGCTAATCTAATAGCCGTGGAGGTTTTTCCTGTTCCCGGAGGGCCTGATAAAATTGTCATGAATGATTGATTCAAGCATATAATTAAATTCGCCATTTCATCAAATGAAAAATTCCTTCCATTATCGTTGCTAAATGAATCAACTAAGTAATTAATGTATTCTTTTCTGTTTTCTTTATTCAGTTCGATAGTTGATGGATTTATCTTTGTTTTATATATTTTCGGCGTGCTTTCTCTTGCCCTGCCACCATTCAAGAGAGTTTTGAGGTTTTGTATTGTTTGTATCTCTACAGTTTTTTCCAGAAGCTGTGGAGAGTTCAAAGTTGCTTTTTTAAGTTTAAGTGCTTTCTCAGCTGATTCTTTGTCTTTTTCAATATCCTCTTTAAGCCTTTTCAGATAATTTATTTCTTCATTCAGAGAATTATAATCATTTACCCTAGACTCCATTGAGTAGAATTGTTCAAGCTTAATGCTTGCATTTTTAATGTTTTCTTCTAACTCAGCATTTTTTTCCGTCAAAGCCTGCTGTTTTTGAAGGAGAAGGTCATGAGCATCTTCAGCAGACTGTTTTTTTATTCTCTCAAGTTCTTCTCTAGCCCTGACCTTTTCATATTCAACATTTTTTAATTCAGAATCTAATTCTGCTTTTTTATTTGTTATTAGCCTTTCTAAATCACTTATCTCTTTATTTAATTTACTCTTCTGTACTCGAGTAACTTCCTCTAGTTCTTTAGACTTTTGCTTAACCAGCAGGTCTTTATTTTTGCTGAAATAATCATCTAAATAAAGCCTGCCATCCCTACTTTCTGCTAAAAACTCTTGAACAATCTCTTGGCCGAATGGACTTGAATCTAAAAATTCTCCAAGTAGCTCCTTAAGTCTTTTAAGACGCTCGCTATTCTCTAATACTTTATTCTTCTTAACATACTCATCAATCCCTTGCGACAACTTTTGCGCTTCACTTTTTCCTAAAGGAGATTTATTTTTCGAAAATCCATTTCCAAATCCATTTTTGGTGAAGTAAGAAACAAGCCTTGTATCTGAAATGTAATCTTTTTGCTCAAACAATAAACTGGAGAGGTCTTTCAAATTTTTAATATATTTTCTAACTTCACCTTTAATAATTAACTCATAAGAAAAATCATTAGCTATAATTTCCTTTAAATCAAACCTTGCTATATGGTCTTGTTTAAGCTGTAAGGGTGACGGTGTAGATAAAGGAGATAATTGCCAATTGTTATCTTGTTTGGAGGCTTTAAACGGTCCATATACATAGCCCTCATTCTCAATAAAGAATTGAGCGCTAGGGGCGTCAATATCATGACCAAGGAAACCTGTTTTTATATCGGGGAGAGCAGATTTTATAATTGGAATAAAGTAGCTTTTATCGAGCCTTTCTACTTTACTTCCAAGTCCAAAATGCTTTTGATGTCTTGTATTAATTTTCCAGTCATCATCATTGCTTTCGTAATATTCATTAAGAATAAATAATTCATCATATCCAAACTGCTGGCTTATATTCAAAAATCCTTTGGAAATAAATATTCCTCCATTAGGAAAATCGCTAGGATCAATTTTTTCATAATTTCCATTTTCATCAAGATAAGCAACAGGAATCACAAGCCCCATATCAGGGTTAACTGTATGATTTTCTTCCTTTATAACCAATAACCTGTTCATAGAACCTCATTCGAAACCATAAGAAACGTTAATATTAATATGCTACTATTAACATGTTGAAATCATTATTAAGAATTAGCTTAATTATGAGCATTCCTTATAGAACGACTTGAAACATTTAGCAATGGATGGTAGTTGAAAACTTCTTGTTTTTGGTAAGTGGCAGGTATTGATTTGAACTCCTTAGCTCGCCAAAAAGAATTATCATTAAATTCAAATGGTTAATTATTCCGTTTGAAGCCACAATAAAAAGGAATGCATATCCTGGTCAACTGGCCGTCGGCTGAGAAAAAAATGCCACGGCAGAGCCGTGGCTGAGTCAACGGAGGAACAGGCTTTTACCCCCGGACCTCACGATATGATGCAGGTTCCTGAGCCGGTGAAGCGGGCTCATCGCTGACGAGATAAAGCACCTGTCCGGGTTGAGGCGCGCCGGACGCGCCTTTGTGTCCGTCAACATGCTCACCGCCGTCATAGCAGTCGTAACCGCTGAGCCCGCTCACGGGCTCGCTGTAGCTGTGACGCACCTCGCAGTCAAACACCGCTGAGATTTCCCCGACAACCTCACCTGACGGCGGGAGCCAGGGCATATCCATCTGCAGCGTAAGACTGTTAGGCGTATGGCGCTGCCAGTTGACGTTGTGCCCGGCCGGCCACTCCATGCCGTACTGCCGGCAGTAGAGGCTGGTTGTGGTCGACACACCGGACATCAGCCCCCCGGAGCCGTTCAGCTCTGCTGCCAGCCGCGTAGGTATGACGGCCAGCATATCGCAGGGCTGGGAGCGTTCAGGATACTGGCTGAGCCGCTCCCAGGCAGTTGCAGCATGAGACTCATCGCCGGCGCTGACCAGACCAAACCAGTCGGTATACTGTCTGGCAATCAGCTCCGCCATAACCTCACGTGCCGGGTCGGGAATATTCTCCCATTTCAGCGCGCCCAGACCTGACTGGTGATAAAGCCGGTCCACGGCTCTGATGGTTTCCGCATCGAGGATGGCATCCTTCAGCAGGAGCGCCAGCCAGCTTTCAAACGCCTGATTGGCCGCAGTGGAAAGCCCGGTGCCTGCACGGACCAGCCCCTGACAGGGCGGATACGACGTGGTCCGCACCGGCTTGAGTATCCCCGCCGCGCCAGCCAGAAACAGCTGTATGCTCTGCTGCACTGCGTGGCGGTGACGCGGTACGTCAGTGCCGTTTATCCACTGCAGCATGACATCGATGCAGACTGATTTACCGGTGATTTCCAGGCGGTTATGACACCATTCGGACATAGTGAATACTCCTCTTTCATAAAAAAAAGAGGACACAGCCCCGTGAGGAGCGGTGTCCTCACGGGACGGCGACAGTTACGGAATAACCGTCACCGGATAAGTTAATTACGCCGCCACAGCCTGACTTTCAGGCAGTGCCAGCAGATATTCCGACGCTTCCCGGGCATGCCGGCAGGCGCGGAACAGGGCCTTTTTGTCAGATTTCAGCACCTTCAGCCAGTGGTCCACATAGCTGTCGTGCTGAACCTCACCGAACACGCCGAGCTGAGCACACAAAAACGCGCTGCCCATTTCGGCGATGAGCTCCTCAAAGGCATACACCGGGTCCCCGAACTGCCGGGATGAGGAGGTTATCCCCTCCCGGTTAAGTCGCTTCGCATGACCGGTACTGTGTACAAGCTCATGCAACAGCGTGGACCAGCAGTCCGCTTCCGTAAAAAACTGCTCAGCCATCGGCATCACAATTTCATCCGTCAGCGGGCGGTAATATGCCCGGTTCTGAGGCAGCATCCGGTTTTTAACCCCAGTGGCGTTAAACATCCGGATCACCCTGTTCATCACGTCCGGACAGAGTATGCCGTCCTCATCCACCGTCGGTGGTTGCTCAGGTGAAGCCGCAACCTCTGCCGGCAACCCCTCACACTGCTCAGCGTTGAACAGCTGCAGGGGTTTGAGCATCGGCACGGTTTCCATCAGCGGTTTACCGTCACTGTCATAAAGGCGGTTACCTTCGCGATCCTCTGCCTGCTTCGTCCAGTCCTTATAAACCACCGCCAGGGTGGCTTTCTCACCCTTACGCACCTGCCCGCCAGCCTGCTGCGCCTGCCGGTAAGTCATCCAGCGGTTATTGCGAAAACCCTGCTCTTCCGCTGACATCCAGAGAAGCAGGACATTCACGCCGCTGTAGTGACGTCCGGTTGTGGCATTCAGGGGCAGACCGGCCAGACCGCTGCCGGCAGCCGCGCGCCACGGCTTACGCCAGGGCGCTACGCCGTTTTCCAGCGCGACAACAATGCGGTCGGTGATCTGGCGATAAAGGTCAGTCGGTTTTGCCGGACGGCGAGCCGCCTTGCGTGAAGTCGTTTTTTTCATGAGATATACCTTTAATCAGAGGCATACCCCTGCGCCGGCGAGCGCAGAGATACGCCCGTCGACGGGAAATTCAGAGGTCAGTTACCATGCGGCATAAAACCACAGGTATTCATGTTCAAAGTCAAAATCACTGAGCAGGCTTTCCAGCCTGTCACGCAGGGTGAAAACGTACTGCAGCCGGCGCTGAAGAAGCGGATTATCCTCATTCCCCTCTGTAAATGTCGCAATCGCACAGTCCAGCCTCTCTTTCAGTTGCTGAATATGCTCGCGTGACAGTTCCAGACAGGTCGCGTTTTCCACCTCACCGACGTGCTTATCCAGCCAGGTAATCAGTGAAAAATCGCGGCTCAGTTCACACACCGGATGATACGGTGCCGGTACTGCGACGATCTGCCGGTGCTGGCTGTAGAGAAAAATATCCAGTCCCATACGGGCCTCCTTCGGTTCAGAAAGAGGCAGGAATCTTTCCGGCAGGAAAAGTCCCTGCCGGGGTGAATTAACGTCCGGTTATTCGCAGCGCCCCCTGCGGGGTCACCTGCGATAACCTGGCCTGCAGCCTGCCACAGGCGTTCAGAAAAGTTTGATGATCTTCAGGCTTCGCCCGCTTACAGCTGATGAAGGCCGCCTGCGTCAGCAGACGCACGGCGTTTTCACGCCAGCGGCAGAGTTCATCAGGCCCGACACAGGCACTGAAGTGACAGACTGCACTCGCCAAAAGCTGATCGGCCTTCTGGCGATACTGCGCCACTTTCACCCGGTCAGTCGCAGCGGTGAGCACCTGTATCTGTGTGTCGGTAATCAGGAGCCTCAGGTCCGTCCTGCCGGACAGTACAGAGGTGGCTACCGCGTCGCTTATCGACAGTGATTCAATGAAATCATCGCCGCCGGCAAGCAGGCGTGCCGTGTCGTACCAGTCCTCATTTTTCTGAGGGTGACACCCTGCGGCATACGCAATACGCGGCACCGGATCGTTGCCCTGCCAGGCACCGGTGGCCGGCATAAGATAAACACCCTCATCCTTTGCCAGGTGAAGCTGGCCTCCCTGCATACGGGCGGTTAGCAGGACGTTAGTCAGGTCTTTATTGTCGAAAAAAAGCATGGGGCTCTCCTGTAAAAACGGGAGAGCCGCTCCGTCCGGAGTCATCTCTCCCGACGGGGTTAAAGTCAGTACTGTTTAAAACGAGTCAGATTTTTCCGCGACCCGCTTCAGTTCGTACAGATGGAATTCCGCCAGCACGAAGGCATTCCAGTCCTCATTGCTCAGCACCCGCTCACCACCGGAGAGCAGCTGCAGCAGCAGGGAATCAAACGCGCCCTCGCCTACCGGTGTTTTCAGTACCGACTGAGGCGCGGTCAGCGTCGGCTGCTCAGGCAGACCGAGATGTTGTTCAATCCAGCGTAACGGTAACGCCCAGCTGCGACCCTCGTCTGAAGAATGTATCCGGAAGCTGTCCGGACACAGGTTATGCAGCAGGACCATCACAATACGTGCAAAGAAATCGCAGGGCTGATGCTGAAAATCCAGCTCCTGGATACTCAGCGTATTGCGGTTGCGCTCCCGCTCTATAGTCATGTTGACCGGCCAGACACTGCCGCCTGTGTCGCCACGAAACGCCATGACATCAGCAACCGGAAACAGGTCAGCCGCGCGATTAAGCGACGGCAGATACGTATTCCCCGGACGCAGACGCACCGGCAGTTGCCAGAAAGTTTCTGTGACGGCCAGAACGAAAGCATGCCAGTGTCGCAACGGAACCGTGCTGACATGCTCGATGGTGTAGACAACCGACATGGAAGCCGGCGAAGAAAACTGGTTTTTCATCGATAAATCCTCCGCGAATAAAAAAGGGGGGATTTATCCCCCGGACGGGAGTAAATCCCCGTCAGGGTGTGTTCTGTCTGCTGATTACATCCGTTCGAGAGCCGCTATAGCCCGATCACACCGGGCATCCTGGATACCTTCATCCACGGCCTTCTCCCAGAAGGGCCGGTTAATTTCTTTTCCCAGCTCGTCCAGCGTGAAGAGCAGATTTTTAGACGTATCAGGCAAAGGCGGAATATCGCCTTCCCCGAGTAAAAAGACAAACCAGCCATAAGCTGTGCCGGTCCCAATGATGGAATCTTCCAGAAACGTCAGTTCATTCGTTTCATCCCGGTCCGTATGAAGATCGAGACGCTGAAATGCCCTGATGCTCAGGAGTTCACTCTCAAGCAGGCAAAGCCAGCTGAGCGTGTCCAGTGGAGTTTTAAGCGTATAAACGTCTGTGTGCATGGGTATATCCTCAGGTAAATAACGGGATATCCCCGTCAGGGTCCACAACATTTCACGGTCACGGCCTTCATCAGCCGATCAGTGCAGTGCATATGAATCAGATTGCTCCTGATACACATATTCAGGATTAAAGCGGAGGCGTTGCAGCACAGCTAACGACAGTGGATCAGCGAAATTTATGCCAGAAACGGCCACACCATCCAGTATGTCGCCGGCCTTAACCCGGGAAGAATATCCGTAATACTGACACCAGACGCAAAGTTCGGGGTCAGCCGGATCACAATCACCGAGCGGTGCGACAAAAACCTGTTCGCCACAGGAGACGTTATCTCTGAGGATTTCGCCCCTGATGAAAACGCCACTTACGGGGCCATACTGAGCGGGACATACATCCCGTCGCGTCTCAGACATCGACAGAATACGAAAAGTGACGTCGTGCAGTGCTTCAGTCATGAGAATGCCCTCCGGAAAGAAAACGGTAGCGCAGGTGTGCCAGATGCTGTGCCTGACGGCAGGCATGGCGGTATGCGTTTCGACGACCTGTTATTCCCTCAGGAAAGGAAACCGGCAGGCGGTGAAAAACATACTCGGCGCGGTGGCAGCCTGTACGAACGGTAAGAAAGACGTTAACGCCCTGGTCTTTGACAGAAGAGATATGAGCACGGACGGCATAATTGCCCGAGCCGTTGACATACCAGTTGCTGTTGCGATGCAGATAAATGAAAGATTTCAATTTCCGGACAGCTGCGTCAGCAGACTGCTGAAGCTGAGTAAGGATATGTTCAGGGAAAATCGCAGAAGAGATGACAGACATTGTGTTTCTCCATAAAAAAAGGAAACACCTGCCCGAGCGGGAAGTGTTTCCCGTCGGGGAGTCAGAAAAAACAACATTCTGACTGTCTGGTTAGTACAGAAGGAACCTTTATCGTCGCGTCATAGTGCGCTTAAATTGACGATATCTGCTCTCAAAGGTGTGCAGATTTACCAATTTTTTGCCCCTTTTCAGGTTACAGGAGCTTTTGTTGTAGCCACCCGAAGGCGATTCTCACAGGCTACTGAATCATTGGTGGTTGCAAAAGCAACGTATAAGCCTGTTCATTTTCAAAACAAAACGCAGATCTGTCAAGCCGCAGATAACCTTGTGTACTGAATCATACAACAAGTATTGGATGAGACTTATACTGAACCATCCCCCCAACCATCTCAGGAAGATGATCATGGAACTCATTACCCGCCTTGTTTATATCGATACATCTGCCTATGAACGAAAGCATTTTCAGTTTGGCTTATACATTCTTGAAAAACTGGAGAATTTTGCATCACATGATAAAGTGCGTATCCTTGTTACTGACATCACACGCAGAGAAATTGAATTACATATTCGTAAAAACGCTGAGGAAGCCTTAAAAGAACTTAATAAATTTCAGAAAACGTATGCCCCGATACTGAGAACTACTCCGGCGCATGTACCAACAGAGATATTCGTAAAACCAGGTAATGCTGCCAACTTACTGATTTAGTGTATGATGGTGATTTTAAGGTGCTTGCGTGGCTTCCATTTCCATCAGATGTCCTTCCTGCTCCGTTACTGAAGGCGTGGTGCGTAACGGCAAAAGCACTGCCGGACATCAGCGCTATCTCTGCTCTCATTGCCGTAAAACATGGCAACTACAGTTCACTTACACCGCCTCTCAGCCCGGTACGCACCAGAAAATCATTGATATGGCCATGAATGGCGTCGGATGTCGCGCCAGTGCACGCATTATGGGCGTTGGCCTCAACACGGTTTTACGTCACTTAAAAAACTCAGGCCGCAGTCGGTAACCTCGCGCATACAACCGGGCAGTGATGTGATTGTCTGCGCTGAAATGGACGAACAGTGGGGCTACGTCGGTGCTAAATCACGTCAGCGCTGGCTGTTTTACGCGTATGACAGGATACGGAGGACGGTTGTGGCGCACGTCTTCGGTGAACGCACTCTGGCCACACTGGAGCGTCTTCTGAGCCTGCTGTCGGCCTTTGAGGTCGTGGTATGGATGACGGATGGCTGACGGATGGCTGGCCGCTGTATGAATCCCGCCTGAAGGGAAAGCTGCACGTTATCAGCAAGCGTTACACTCAGCGCATTGAGCGACATAACCTGAATCTGAGACAACATCTGGCAAGGCTGGGACGGAAGTCACTGTCGTTCTCAAAATCGGTGGAGCTGCATGGCAAGGTCATCGGGCATTATCTGAACATAAAACACTATCAGTAAGTTGGAGTCATTACCCGATGCACGGTGATGCTGCCAACTTACTGATTTAGTGTATGATGGTGTTTTTGAGGTGCTCCAGTGGCTTCTGTTTCTATCAGCTGTCCCTCCTGTTCAGCTACTGACGGGGTGGTGCGTAACGGCAAAAGCACCGCCGGACATCAGCGCTATCTCTGCTCTCACTGCCGTAAAACATGGCAACTGCAGTTCACTTACACCGCTTCTCAACCCGGTACGCACCAGAAAATCATTGATATGGCCATGAATGGCGTTGGATGCCGGGCAACTGCCCGCATTATGGGCGTTGGCCTCAACACGATTTTACGTCACTTAAAAAACTCCGGCCGCAGTCGGTAACCTCGCGCATACAGCCGGGCAGTGACGTCATCGTCTGCGCGGAAATGGACGAACAGTGGGGCTATGTCGGGGCTAAATCGCGCCAGCGCTGGCTGTTTTACGCGTATGACAGGCTCCGGAAGACGGTTGTTGCGCACGTATTCGGTGAACGCACTATGGCGACGCTGGGGCGTCTTATGAGCCTGCTGTCACCCTTTGACGTGGTGATATGGATGACGGATGGCTGGCCGCTGTATGAATCCCGCCTGAAGGGAAAGCTGCACGTAATCAGCAAGCGATATACGCAGCGAATTGAGCGTCATAACCTGAATCTGAGGCAGCACCTGGCACGGCTGGGACGGAAGTCGCTGTCGCTCTCAAAATCGGTGGAGCTGCATGACAAAGTCATCGGGCATTATCTGAACATAAAACACTATCAATAAGTTGGAGTCATTACCCTTTTTTCAACTTCTGATGGATGCGAGTGATTGAACTCATACATTAATGTTTTCCCACGAAGTCTTTTTTCAGGTAAGCCTTCGCACATATCGGTAAATAGCTTGCCTGCTTTTATTTTTTCTGTCATCGACATGTTCATTTTTAACATTCCGTCCTGATAAGTTGGTCGGATAAGGCGCTCGCGCCGTATCCGACATTAATTTCTTAAGCGTCTTCATTCACCTGGCGACGCAGCAGGGAAAGTGGGCCGGGGCCGCTAAGCGTGAACACGGAAATTAAGGTGAAGCCCAGCGCCACCAGACCCAGCACCAGGTAAGCGCCCTGGAAACCGATGCTTTCATACATATTGCCCGCCAGAATAGACATAAAAATCATCGCCAGTTGCTTAAAGAAGCAGAAACAGACCAGATAAATCGTCGCTGAAAAACGCACTTCAAACTGGCTGGTAATATATTTAAAGCTGCCCACCAGCAGGAACGGTACTTCAAACATATGCAGCGTTTTCAGAATAACCACTTCCAGTGCTGAGGTAGCGAACGATGAGCCAATAATACGTACTGACATAATAGTGCCAGCCAGCAGCAGGGCGTTTTTCCCACCGATGCGATTAATGATCAGTGGCGCAAAAAACATAATCGAGGCGTTAAGTAATTCGCCCATTGTCGTTACGTAGCCAAATACCCGCGTACCCTGTTCACCGGTAGCAAAGAACGAAGTAAAGAAATTAGCAAACTGTTGGTCAAAAACATCGTAGGTGCAGGAAACGCCAATAACATACAGTGACAAAAACCACAGTTTTGGCTGTCTGAACAGTTCCAGCGCCAGCTTAAGGCTAAATGCCGAATGGTTGGCACCTACCGCATTGGCAACCGTGGCAGAAGAGGGCGCATCCGTTTTGGCGAAAAAGAGTAAAACGGCGAGGAGGAGTGCACAGCCAGAACCCAGCCAGAAAACAAACTGATTATTGATGGTGAACATGATGCCGACAATCGAGGCACACAGCGCCCAGCCAACACAGCCAAACATCCGCGCGCGACCAAATTCGAAATTACTGCGACGGCTGACTTTCTCGATAAATGCCTCTACTGCTGGCGCACCGGCGTTAAAACAAAAGCCTAGATAAATACCACCAACAATCGATCCTACTAAAATGTTGTATTGTAACAGTGGCCCGAAGATAAAAATAAAGAACGGCGCAAACATCACTAACATGCCGGTAATAATCCACAGCAGGTATTTGCGCAGCCCGAGTTTGTCAGAAAGCAGACCAAACAGCGGTTGGAATAATAGCGAGAACAGAGAAATAGCGGCAAAAATAATACCCGTATCACTTTTGCTGATATGGTTGATGTCATGTAGCCAAATCGGGAAAAACGGGAAGTAGGCTCCCATGATAAAAAAGTAAAAGAAAAAGAATAAACCGAACATCCAAAAGTTTGTGTTTTTTAAATAGTACATAATGGATTTCCTTACGCGAAATACGGGCAGACATGGCCTGCCCGGTTATTATTATTTTTGACACCAGAGCAACTGGTAATGGTAGCTACCGGCGCTAAGCTGGAATTCCGCCGACACTGACGGGCTCCAGGAGTCGTCGCCACCAATCCCCATATGGAAACCGTCGATATTCAGCCATGTGCCTTCTTCCGCGTGCAGCAGATGGCGATGGCTGGTTTCCATCAGTTGCTGTTGACTGTAGCGGCTGATGTTGAACTGGAAGTCGCCGCGCCACTGGTGTGGGCCATAATTCAATTCGCGCGTCCCGCAGCGCAGACCGTTTTCGCTCGGGAAGACGTACGGGGTATACATGTCTGACAATGGCAGATCCCAGCGGTCAAAACAGGCCGCAGTAAGGCGGTCGGGATAGTTTTCTTGCGGCCCTAATCCGAGCCAGTTTACCCGCTCTGCTACCTGCGCCAGCTGGCAGGTCAGGCCAATCCGCGCCGGATGTGGCGTATTGCTCGCCACTTCAACATCAACGGTAATCGCCATTTGACCACTTCCATCAATCCGGTAGGTTTTCCGGCTGATAAATAAGGTTTTCCCCTGATGCTGCCACGCGTGGACCGTGGTAATCAGCACCGCGTCGGCAAGCGTATCTGCCGTGCACTGCAACAACGCTGCTTCGGCCTGGTAATGGCCCGCCGCCTTCCAGCGTTCGACCCAGGCGTTAGGGTCAATGCGGGTCGCTTCACTTACGCCGTCGTTATCCAGCGGTGCGCGGGTGAACTGATCGCGCAGCGGCGTCAGCAGTTGTTTTTTATCGCCAATCCACATCTGTGAAAGAAAGCCTGACTGGCGGTTAAATTGCCAACGCTTATTATCCAGCTCGATGCAAAAATCCGTTTCGCTGGTGGTCAGTTGCGGGATGGCGTGGGGCGCGGAGGGGAGTGTCACGCTGAGGTTTTCCGCCAGACGCCACTGCTGCCAGGCGCTGATGTGTCCGGCTGCTGACCATGTG
Source organism: Kluyvera ascorbata ATCC 33433 (assembly GCF_000735365.1). Lineage (GTDB taxonomy): Bacteria > Pseudomonadota > Gammaproteobacteria > Enterobacterales > Enterobacteriaceae > Kluyvera > Kluyvera ascorbata. The sequence goes on from NZ_JMPL01000005.1 coordinate 18,491, forward strand.
GTCGCGTTCGGTTGCACTACGTGAACCGTTAGCCAGAGTTGTCCGGCGCTCTTCGGCTGCGGTAGTCCAGGCAGTTCAATCAACTGTTTACCTTGTGGAGCGACATCCAGAGGCACTTCACCGCTTGCCAGCGGCTTGCCATCCAGCGCCACCATCCAGTGCAGGAGCTCGTTATCGCTATGACGGAACAGGTATTCGCTGGTCACTTCGATGGTTCGCCCGGATAAACTGAACTGGAAAAACTGCTGCTGGTGTTTTGCTTCCGTCAGCGCCGGATGCGGCGTGCGGTCGGCAAAGACCAGACCGTTCATGCAGAACTGGCGATCATTCGGCGTATCGCCAAAATCACCGCCGTAAGCCGACCACGGATTGCCATTTTCATCATATTTAATCAGCGACTGATCCACCCAGTCCCAGACGAAGCCGCCCTGTAAACGGGGGTACTGACGAAACGCCTGCCAGTATTTAGCGAAGCCGCCAAGACTGTTACCCATCGCGTGGGCGTATTCGCAAAGGATCAGCGGGCGCGTCTCTCCAGGCAACGAAAGCCATTTTTTGATGGACCATTTCGGCACAGCCGGGAAGGGCTGGTCTTCATCCACGCGCGCGTACATCGGGCAAATAATATCGGTTGCGAAGGTGTCGGCTCCGCCGCCTTCATACTGTACCGGGCGGGAAGGATCGACAGATTTGATCCAGCGATAGAGTGCGTCGTGATTAGCGCCGTGGCCTGATTCATTCCCCAGCGACCAGATGATCACACTCGGGTGATTACGATCGCGCTGCACCATTCGCGTTACGCGTTCGCTCATCGCGGGTAGCCAGCGCGGATCATCGGTCAGACGATTCATTGGCACCATGCCGTGGGTTTCAATGTTGGCTTCATCCACCACATACAGGCCGTAGTGGTCGCACAGCGTGTACCACAGCGGATGGTTCGGATAATGCGAACAGCGCACGGCGTTAAAGTTGTTCTGCTTCATCAGCAGGATATCCTGCACCATCGTCTGCTCATCCATGACCTGACCATGCAGAGGATGATGCTCGTGACGGTTAACGCCGCGAATCAGCAACGGCTTGCCGTTCAGCAGCAGCAGACCATTTTCAATCCGCACCTCGCGGAAACCGACATCGCAGGCTTCTGCTTCAATCAGCGTGCCGTCGGCGGTGTGCAGTTCAACCACCGCACGATAGAGATTCGGGATTTCGGCGCTCCACAGTTTCGGGTTTTCGACGTTCAGACGTAGGGTGACGTGATCGGCATAACCACCACGCTCATCGATAATTTCACCGCCGAAAGGCGCGGTGCCGCTGGCGACCTGCGTTTCACCCTGCCACAAAGAAACCGTCACCCGCAGCTCATCGCGCAGCTCGCCGTACATCTGAACGTCTGCCTCCAGTACAGCGCGGCTGAAATCATCATTAAAGTGAGTGGCTACATGGAAATCGCTGATTTGCGTGCTCGGTTTATGCAGCAACGAGACGTCACGGAAAATGCCGCTCATCCGCCACATATCCTGATCTTCCAGATAACTGCCGTCACTCCAGCGCAGCACCATCACCGCGAGGCGGTTTTCTCCGGCGCGTAAAAATGTGCTCAGGTCAAATTCAGACGGCAAACGGCTGTCCTGGCCGTAACCGACCCAGCGCCCGTTGCACCACAGATGAAACGCCGAGTTAACGCCATCAAAAATAATTCGCGTCTGGCCTTCCTGTAGCCAGCTTTCATCAACATTAAATGTGAGCGAGTAACAACCCGTCGGATTCTCCGTGGGAACAAATGGCGGATTGACCGTAATGGGATAGGTCACGTTGGTGTAGATGGGCGCGTCGTAACCGTGCATCTGCCAGTTTGAGGGGACGACGACAGTATCGGCGACAGGAAGATCGCACTCCAGCCAGCTTTCCGGAACCGCTTCTGGTGCCGGAAACCAGACAAATTGCCACTCACCATTCAGGCTGCGCGACTCTTGGGAAGGGCGATCGGTGCGAGCCTCTTCGCTATTACGCCAGCTGGCGAAAGGGGGATGTGCCGCAAGGCGATTAAGTTGGGTAACGCCAGGGTTTTCCCAGTCACGACGTTGTAATACGACGGCCAGTGAATCCGTAATCATTGTCATAGTTGTATCCTGTGTGAATTGCTATCCGCTCACATTTTCGCATAACATACGAGCCGGACACATAGAGTGTAAAGCCTGGGGTGCCTAATGAGTGAGCTGACTCACATTAATTGCGTTGCGCTCACTGCCCGCTTTCAAGTCGGGAAACTTGTCGTGCCAGCTGCATTAAGGAATCTGCCAACGTGCGGGGAGAGGTGGTTTGCGTATTGGGCGGTAGGGTGGTTTTTCTTTTCACCAGTGAGACGGGCAACAGCTGATTGCTCTTCACCGCCTGGCCCTGAGAGAGTTTCAGCAAGCGGTCCACGCTAGTTTTCCCCAGCAGGCGAAAATCCTGTTTGATGGTGGTTAACGGCGGGATATAACACGAGCTGTCTTCGGTATCGTCGTATCCCACTACCGAGATATCCGCACCAACGCGCAGCCCGGACTCGGTAATAGCGCGCATTGCGCCCAGCGCCATCTGATCGTTGGCAACCAGCATCGCAGTGGGAACGATGCCCTCATTCAGCATTTGCATAGTTTGTTGAAAACCGGACATGGCACTCCAGTCGCCTTCCCGTTCCGCTATCGGATGAATTTGATTGCGTGTGAGATATTTATGCCAGTCCGCCAGACGCAGACGCGCCGAGACAGAACTTAATGGACCGGCTAACAACGCGATTTGCTGGTGACCCAATGCGATCAGATGCTCCACGCCCAGTCGCGTACCGTCTTCATGGGAAAAATAATACTGTTGATGGGAGTCTGGTCAGAGACATCAAGAAATAGGGCCGGAACATTAGCGCAGGCAGCTTCCACAGCAATGGCATCCTCGTCATCCAGCGGATAGTTAATGATCAGACCACTGACGCGTTGCGCGAGAAGGTTATGTACCGCCGCTTTACAGGCTTCGACGCTGCTTCGTTCTACCATCGACACCACCACGCTGGCACCCAGTTGATCGGCGCGAGATTTAATCGCCGCGACAATTTGCGACGGCGCGTGCAGGGCCAGACTGGAGGTAGCAACGCCAATCAGCAACGACTGTTTGCCCGCCAGTTGTTGTGCCACGCGGTTGGGAATGTAGTTCAGCTGCGCCATCGCCGCTTCCACCTTTTCCCGCGTTTTCGCAGAGACGTGGCTGGCCTGGTTCATCACGCGGGAAACGGTCTGATAAGAGACACCGGCATACTCTGCGACATCGTATAGCGTTACTGGTTTCACATTTACCACCCTGAATTGACTCTCTTCGGGTGCTATCATGCCATACCACGAAATGTTTTGCGCCATTCGGAGGGGGCACGCCGAAGTGAGATTCAAAATGCCGACGTCAGTTCACAGGTGGGTAATGATACCAACGTGTTGATTTCGTATTTTCACTGACACCAGGATCATCCTGATGTTACAAGGATTGAATGACTACAGATTAAAATAGTCATCAACAGGTTGACAGCATTACCCAGAATATCGCAGCCTGGCTTAAGTCATCCATTTAATTATTAATCAAGGGATTATCAATGAAAAATATCATGACGTTATTCCTCTCTATAATCCTGCCTTTTTCAGTCTGTGCTCAAACCGTGACGGCAACAGGCGATACACTGGAGCAGACGGAAGAAAAAATTCGCCAGCAGGCTGACAAGCAGGGTGACAGGTATTATAATATTACCGAAGCCCGCATGGGAAATAAAGTACATATCACAGCAGAAATCCTGCCGAAATAAATAGTTCGGGGTAATACTGCCCCCTGATTTTACAGGTATGGATATTGACGCGGTCAAAGATATTAATATCAATATTACATGCTGAAGGTTTTTATTTTTGATTCATTAATAACTTTATAAACTATCATGGGTGGGGAACTGCGAGTTACCCGTACATGGGGTCCGCTTGGAAAACGGAAAATATCCTACGCTAAGCCTCTTTTTTGTACAGACTGACATCAACTGTGCGTAACGGTCGATATTTACCGGATCCCAGCTTAAGATTATTACGCCAGATGTAATCTCCGCTCAGGTTGATATGCTCCCAGCCCAGAGGGGACAGGTGAGAAACCAACGGCTCATTAATCTGGAGCCCCTTTCGTTTTAGTGATTCGATGGCCCTTTCTATATACACCGTGTTCCACAACGTGATCGCCGCAGTCAACAGCGTCAGCCCGCTGGCGCGATAGCTTTGATTTTCCAGCCCCCTGTCTCTTATTTCGCCCAACCGGTGCATAAAAACGGCCCGCGCAAGCGCATTGCGGGCTTCACCCTTATTTAAACCGGCTTGCACACGACGACGCAGGGCCGGATCGCGAAACCAGTCCAGCATAAACAACGTTCGCTCGATACGGCCAATTTCCCGTAACGCTTTTGCCAGGCCGTTTTGTTTGGGGTAGCTGGCCAACTTTTTTAACATCAGCGAGGCGGTTACCGTGCCCTGCTTGATCGAGGTCGCCAGGCGCAGTACCTCATTCCAGTGTGTCTCAATTTCTTTGAGATTCAGACTGGTCGTGGATATGATTGACTGAAGCCCAGAATATTTTTCCGCCTTTCCATGAATGAATAGCCGTTTGTCATGGAGATCCCGGATCCTTGGTGCAAATGCAAACCCAAGTAGATGCATTAGCGCAAAAACATGTTCAGTGAAACCCGCTGTATCGGTGTAATGCTCCGTAATTTCCAGGTCGCTTTCGTGATAGAGCAACCCATCCAGCACATGGGTAGAGTCCCTGACCCGGCTGATCACTTTGGTATAAAATGGGCTGTATTGGTCTGATATATGTGTATAAACCTGCACGCCGGGTTCCTGACCGTACTTTAAATTCACCTGTCCGGCATAGCGGCCATGACTTCCGACTCGAAAATTCTGGCCGTCGGAGGATGACGTTGTACCGTCCCCCCATGATGCTGCCAGTGGGCACTTTTTTTGTGCATTCACTAGTTCGGCAAGCGCGGCTGCATACGTTTCATCCCTGATGTACCATGCCTGAATGCTTTCCAGCGACGCTTTTGTGGTTCCCGGGCAGGATTCTGCCATTTTAGTCAGCCCCAGGTTGATACCATCTGCCAGGATGGTGGTCAGCAACAGCTTTTTGTCTTTTGGTCTGACGTGATTATTTTTGAGGTGAGTAAAGTGGCGGGTAAATCCCGTCCAACTGTCCACTTCATCTAATATCTCGGTAATTTTTGGGTGCGGCAGCATGCCGTAAACCAGGTCGGCAAACGGTGATACAATCGAAGGAACGCTGTTATCAAGAGGCGTGACCTTCACACCTTTGTCCGATATATCAACATCAGGCAAATCACCGGCAATCGCCATCGCATTGACCTCTTCCAGTCGCGACGCCAGCAGTGTCATACGGGAGTGAAGGTATTCCTGGCAGTCTGTCGGAATGGCAAGCTGTAACTGTTTCTCTTTGAGTGATTTTTCAAAATCAGCAGGAGGAATGAGGTAATCGTCAAAATTCCTGTAGCGTCGTGATCCTCTAACCCAGATATCACCAGATCGCAATGCGCCTTTCAGCTCATTCAGTACACAGAATTCATAATACCGGCGATCGATACCCGATGGCGTTATTACCAACTTTTTCCAGCTCTCAGGGATAAACTTTACTGGCGCTGTTGACGGAACCTTGCGGAGTTGTTTGCGGTACATTTCTCTGACGGTATCCAGCGCATCACCGAGTGGCAGTGCTGAAGGGGCTGCACTGAACTGCAATGCAGACAACATACGGGGCGCATATTTACGCAGCGTGCTGTATTTTTCGGTGATCAGATGAAGCGGATCAAAATTATCCTTTCGGGCCAGAAACTGTGTTTCCTCCAGACTGGTGATAAATTCCGGCCAGGGAAGTACGTCTTCTATCGCCGCCCAGGGATCTTCTCCTGACTCCCGTGCGTTTAGCAGCGCCTGCCCAACAGTAAGATATTGCCTTAACTTGCTCTGGATGAGTTTTCCTGTTTTCTGAAGCCGTTCGGCTTGTGTGCGCTTTGCCCTGCTGAACAAGCTACCCAGGATACGTTCGTGTAGTTCGATGATTTCATCGGTAAGCGTTGCCCTTGCTTCTGAGATAATACAAACCAGCACGGCATAACGACGTGTGCCGGAGAATTTTGCCAGGTCCCTGCTACTCATTTTCCGGCCTTCGCGAGCCAGTTTCAGCAGTCGGTTCTGGTGAACGGAAAGCGTAATACCTTCCGGCAGTGCCAACCCCTCAATGGCATTCAACCGATCAATATGTTGCAGCACGTTTTTACCGTTAATCTTACCCGGGGGCTGAAGCAGCCAGGCAAGACGGGAAAGTTGCTCATCACCTGATGCAAGCAGATTATCCAGTGCTGTTTTATGTCGTTGTTCCAGTTGCGTCGTCAGTGTAGAAAATACGGCTCTGTCTGCAAGTGTTGCGGCTTCAGCAAGGGTTCGCTCCATCACATCAACGGAAGGGAAAATAACGTTGTTGTTGTGCAACCAAGCGAGCATCTCTTCAGCAAGAATCAGGCCTTTGTCGGTCCGCATGGCGTGCGGATATAAATGGCGGATGCATGTTTTTTGCAATGACCTGTTGAAAGGCACTAATCCCAAGTAGCGATAGAGTTCGGCAAGATGCTCCCAACGGGTTTCCTCCCTCGTTGCGTACTCTCGCCATAAATCAGGTTGAAGTTTCAATCTCTCTGCCACTCTGGACATAACGCCATCGTGAGGGAGACTGTTTTTGTCTGGAGTAAAACCCGGCCCTCGCAGATAACAGAGTAAAACGGCAAAGCCCAGGCGGTTAGCGGGTCTCCGGTGTTTGTTGATGAGGACCAGATCCTGCTCACTTAAAAAGCACATCCTGGTTAGCAGAATGTCATCATCCGGCACAATCAGTAAGCGTTCTTTTTCATCACTGCTCAGTATCTGTCGCCGTGGCATAAATGCTCTCCCTGCATACGGACGCTGTCCGCTTGGACGTTCAAAATATACGCATCAAGAACATGCTTTGAGTTTAACAATGCGTATAACCGTTCGTTCTGAAACGCCACACAACCTTGCGGTATCACGGATGCTCTGCCTGTTTTTAACCCGAAGCTCTATGATTTTTTCATGCAATTGATGATCTGCCTGACGTCCCCGAAATTTACCGGCCACCTTGGCTTTCGCTATCCCTTCCTCTTGGCGCCGGCGACGATCCTGATAGTCTTTGCGAGCTATGGCGGCCAGCATATCAAGCATCATTCCGTTAATAGCCTTAAGTATTGCAAGGGTAAAGTCATCGCCAGCATGTGTTGCAAGAGCCATATGGCTCGTTGGGAGGTCAAGACTGACAACCACAAGGTGTTTTTCCTGGATAAGATGCTTTAGTTTTTGCCAGCCCTCTTCATCCAGGCGCGAAAGGCGATCAACCTGCTCGATGAGAATAATGTCACCAGGTGCAGCATCATCAAGTAACCGTAAAAGTTCTGGCCGTTGAAGTGATGCCCCGGATACATTTTCGGTGTACCAACTGGCCAGCCGAAATCCTTTTTCTTCAACAAAGGCTTTCATCCGATTTTTTGCTCGGAGAGCATCCTGTTCTTTTGTTGATGCGCGGAGGTAACCATGAATGTACATTTTTCACCCATTTATGACGTTTAAGTGATGATCATAATGTACGTGACAGATAGGTGATGATCCAAGGGGAAAATGGCGACACTTTAGGCTATGACACTGGGGTATACATTAATGGCACATTTAATCCATGATTGACCCTGTTTCAGTTTCGTTTATAGTAAGACGCTGTTTGCCTTGGCAGACTCCGCGGCCAGCCTTGAATATCTTCATCTGGTTTATCTGATCCCTGAAGGTGTACACACCGACCATCAAGGAGTAATAAAAACTACCATGCATATGACGCCACCCTGAGTTTTCCCCTTCTCTGTCGTTCTGAGTAACCCTCAGCGCGCACTCTTTAACATCCCGTCTGCGGATGTGCTTTACCGTATCTAAATTTTTTGCCCTTTACGGGCTGACTGTATTCAAAAACTGAGAAACGACTATGTTGCTGTCCTCGACGCGTAAGGACTGGCTGGGTAACGTCCGTGGAGACGTCCTCGCCGGTATTGTTGTCGCGCTCGCGCTTATCCCTGAAGCGATCGCCTTTTCCATCATCGCTGGTGTTGACCCGCAAGTTGGGCTCTACTCTGCGTTTTGTATCCCGCTGATAATCGCCATCTGTGGTGGTCGTCCAGGGATGATATCTTCGTCAACCGGTGCTATGGCATTGCTGATGGTCACCCTAGTGAAGGACCACGGCTTGCAGTATTTACTGGCAGCCACCGTTCTTACAGGTGTGATTCAGCTTATTGCGGGCTATCTGAAGCTTGGAAGCCTGATGCGCTATGTTTCCCGCTCGGTAGTTACCGGTTTTGTTAATGCGCTGGCGATCCTCATTTTCATGGCGCAGTTGCCGGAGTTGACCAACGTCACCTGGCACGTTTACGCCCTGACGGCGGCCGGTCTAGGCATTATTTATCTGTTCCCGTACCTCAATAAAACCATCCCCTCGCCGCTGGTCTGCATCGTCGTGCTGACCGGGATCTCCATGTGGCTGCATCTGGACGTACGCACTGTCGGCGACATGGGTAAGTTGCCGGACAGCCTGCCAGTATTTCTGTTACCCGATGTACCTCTCAATCTCGATACCCTATTAATCATTCTGCCTTATTCCGCCGGCCTTGCCGTGGTGGGGCTGCTTGAGTCAATGATGACCGCGACTATTGTGGATGACATGACCGATACACCGAGCGACAAGAACCGGGAATGCAAAGCACAGGGTATCGCCAACATTGGCGCCGCATTTATTGGCGGTATGGCTGGGTGCGCGATGATCGGTCAGTCGGTGATCAACGTGAAATCTGGGGGGCGTGGCCGCCTCTCCGCACTCACTGCGGGCGTTGTCCTGCTTTGTATGGTGGTTTTCCTGCGTGACTGGGTCTCACAAATCCCAATGGCGGCCCTGGTCGCGGTCATGATCATGGTCTCTATCGGTACCTTCTCCTGGGGGTCGATCGCTAACTTACGCAGCCATCCACTGTCAACCAGTGTCGTCATGCTGGCCACCGTGGTGGTAGTGGTCGCCACGCATAATCTGGCGTATGGCGTCTTAACCGGCGTTCTGATTGCCTCATTGAACTTTGCCACCAAAGTGGCCCGTTTTATGGCGGTGTCGTCCGAACTTAAAGCGTCAACGCGGATCTACACCGTAGCCGGTCAGGTGTTCTTTGCTTCTGCCGATCGGTTCATGAGCCACTTCGATTTTCGCGAAGCGGTGGAGCACGTAGTCATTGACGTCTCACATGCCCATTTCTGGGATATTACGTCGGTCAGCGCACTCGACAGGGTGGTTATTAAGTTCCGCCGTGAAGGCACGAACGTGGAAATCCGTGGAATGAATCAGGCTACCCGCACAATTGTTGACCGCTTCGGGGTGCATGACAAACCTGAAGAAGTGGAAAAATTAATGGGCGGCCATTAACAGTCAGGAGAACAGAGATGAACAATACCGTTATTGCCTGCGTTGACGGCTCACCGTCTACCCGACCTGTGTGCGAATACGCGGCCTGGGCCGCCAATCTGCTGGATGCGCCGCTGTCCCTGCTGCACGTACTGGAGAAAGACGTACATCCTGCCGTGTCAGATTTGACCGGAAGTATCGGCATTGATAGCCAGGCGCATCTCACCGAAGAGTTGGTGAAAGTTGAAGGAGAGCGTAACCGATTATTAATGGCACAGGGCAAAGCCATACTGGCTAGCTGTGCGAAGTTGCTGAATGATGCTGGTCATGCTGATGTTCAATTACTGCAAAAACATGGCGCGTTGGATGAAATCCTGGCTGATTTAGGGGATGTTCGCCTGATGGTGCTGGGCCGCCGTGGAACGCAGAACCCGGTTGGCAGCCACCTGGAAAGCATTATTCGCCTGCAGAAAAAACCGGTACTTATCGTGCCGGAGGCTTATTCTCCACCATCCAAAGTTATGTTCGCCTATGATGGCAGCGATGAGAGTCGCAAAAACCTGACGCGCCTGACACTTAGCCCGCTACTCAATGGCCTGGTTTGCCACCTCGTGATGGTTAAGGGGGATACACGAGCCTTGCAGGAAGCACAGAGTGTGCTGCAAGCAGCTGGCATCGCGACCGAAAGCCACCTACTGGAAGGTACATCCGTTGCTGAGGCGCTCTGCCGTCACGCTAATGAAAACGACATTAACCTGATTGTGATGGGTGCCTATGGCCATTCGCCATTGCGGCGATTCTTTATCGGCAGCAACACCACCGCCATGTTGGAAAAAACACAAATCCCACTCTTAATGCTGAGGTGATTATTGTCCCCGGAAATAACTCCGGGGACAAATAAATACATTCAATTTACTGGAGTGAACATGAAACATGAAATTGCGGTGAGTGTAATAATCCCCGTTTACAACGCAGAAAAAACCATCAAATCCTTGATCGAAGATATCTTATTAGAAGACAGGATCAACATTGAAGTTATTATCGTTAACGATGGTTCCTCAGACAACACGTCAACGATAATTAACTCCATAAAGGATGGCAGAGTTCAAGTTATTGAACAAAATAATAAAGGTGTATACGCGGCCAGAAATAATGGATTAGACAAGCATAAAGGCCAGTGGGTCATGTTTCTGGATGCCGATGACGATGTGTCTGAAGGATTCATTTATAACAGGTACATCCAGGCTTCCAGCCATAATGCCGATGTGCTTTTGTCCAATGCCTGGAAGCTTTGGCATGAAAGCGATAATAAAAAACCTGTACATACCAACCAACCTTATGATGAAATTTTATCCGGCAATGCGTGGGTAAGTCACGCAGTAAAAGTCAGGGAATGGCCACATTACTTTTGGTTACAGATAGTTAGATCTGACTATATGGGGTCGTCTCAGAAAACGGAAAATAAAGCACGCTAAGCGTGCGTGGAGGCTGGCACCCAGCGGTACAGCGTCGGAATGGACACGCCGAGGTTCTTGGCCACGTCCTTGGGCGGCACCCCGCTGGCCAGCAGCTTCTTGGCCGACTCGATCTTGCTGTCGGTCATCTTCGGCTTGCGGCCGCCTTTGCGGCCGAGCTGCTTGGCGACTTCCAGCCCGGCGCGGGTGCGCTCGACGGTCAGCTCGCGCTCCATTTCGGCAAGGCTCGCCATGACGTGGAAGAAGAACCGCCCGGATGGTGTGCCGGTGTCGATGGAGTCGGTGAGGCTCCTGAACTGGACACCGTGCTTGTGCAGATCGCCGACCAGATCGACCAGTTGCTTGACCGACCGGCCCAGCCGGTCGAGCTTCCAGACGACCAAAGTATCGCCTTCGCGCAGCATTTCGAGCGTCTTGGCCAAGCCAGGCCGGTCTGCCCGCGTGCCACTCACCTTGTCCTCGAAGACCTTTTTACATCCGGCCTTGCTCAAGGCTTCGCGTTGCAGCTCCAGGTTCTGATCCTGCGTCGAGACGCGCGCATAGCCAATCAACATGGCTTGTCTCGCGCCCGGTCGATGCGTTCCTGCATCGCCTGCATCACTTCTTCGTGGGTGTACGATCTGGCGTTGGCGTCGGTGGCTTGCCGCAGGGCTTCCTCAACCTCGCGCGTCATCCGCTCGTAATCCTCCGGCCACAGCGCTTGCTCCATGCGCAGCGACGCCTGACCCAGCAGGTGCAGCAGGCTGAACAGCCGCATGTCGTTGGTGGCGACGATGCGCTCCCGAATCTGCTCCTGAATAGCTTCGCTAGCCCGATGCGCTTGTGGTGTGGCAGTCCCCTCGTAGTCAGCGGGGAATTCCGCTTCCTCGGCAATCCTTGCCCAGGCGCTGGCCAGCGCCTCGATGGTTGACGTGCTCATTTCCGCCGCTCCTGTGCTCTTTGGCGAATCAACCGGCCAAGGGGCCTCGACGCGAAAACCAGCAGCATCACGCCTATCGGATACCAGGTCGAGAAGACCACCAAGGCATCGAAGGCTGGCCGTCCGGTGTTGGTAGGCAGTACGGCGGTCACAGCCATCAACCCGCCGACCGTCCAGATGATGCGCCACACGTAGGGCATCACGCGGGGCACGTAGCCGTCATCGAAAGCGGTCTGGTAGTAGCGGCGCAGGCCGCGCTCGGCAAGCGCCTGGCGCTGCCGCTCCGACAGCGCATCCGTCCGGCCATACCAGCGCCGGAATGGTGGACAGCGCAGCAGCAAAGGGGTGAAGAGGATCATCACCGCCACGATCGCGACACCCCACGCCATGACGGCGCCGGCATCGGGCCGCTTGGCGTTCTCGATCACGGGCGCGAAGACGCCCGGAGCACCGATCATCCAGAACAGCGCAATGTGCTGATGGAAGGAGAGCTTCATTTGCTCATCCACTTGCGCAGCAGGCGCTTTTTCAGGGAGGCGCGTTCTTGCGGGTTGCGTCCCTTGTGATTGGCGATGCGATCCGCCGTGGCGGCCTGGCGCTTGACGGGCCAGTAGGAGCGGCCATCCTTGCCCATCGACCAGACGCTGCTGGCCTGGTTTTCCAGCAGGGGCAGATGGGCGCTCAGGGCTTCGGGCGACGCGCTGGTCAGCGCCGTGCGCTCACGGGTGCGCCAGCGCTGATGCCAGAGCTTCTTGTCCTCGCGCTCGCTGCCGCAGGTCGTGTGCCCGACGATGGGTGTTTTGCGGCGGCTGCGGCTCATAACGTAGTGGTCTCCAAGAACATTCAGGACTGATCCCAGGCGTCGATGGTCAAGACCTGATCGGCAGGACAGGCGGCTACGCGGTCGGGAACTGGATGGTGTTCAGTCTCATGCCGACCCCATTCGATTGATCGCGTCGCTTGCGGCACGCTGCGACGCAAGGAGGTTTGCGACCTGGTTTAGCAGCCGTGTCCGCTGCATGTCTGTTACCTATCTCCCCGACCGCTCATTGGACCAACTCCAGAGATTGGGCTCTATCGCTCAGCCAATACGAAACCGGCATTGGCTGATGCCACAACCGAGACTAACACAAATGGCTCGGTACCTGTATTTCGCGCCCCGTGCACTTGGCCCGGTCTTGCCACGGCTATCTCACCTTCCCTGAGGGCACGAACAATCCCATTGCCCTGAAAGTAATCAGCCATTCCCGACAAAACAGTCCACGTGTCTTGGCCGTGAGGATGAATGTGAGCCGCAATTTCCTGCCCGGGATGGACATGCCAAACCACGATAATTGAGTCTCGGGTTTCAAGCACAACGGAACGAATAGGCTCGCCTTCGGACGGCTGAACATACTCGGCTACAGAAAATATTCTCGATTCAACAGTCATCGGAGATCCCTCTTTCACAGTTGTCGTTACGGTCTTCATCGTCGGCATCCTGACGCACGGCGGGCAATTGCTGGAGCAACGCCGGCAGCCATTCCTGTACCGTCTCCCACACCACATCGAGGTTGATGTCGAAATAGCCGTGAGCCATGCGATTACGCATATTGCGCATGCTGCGCCACGGCACGTCGGCATGCGCCTGGGTGAACTCGACGTAGCCATCCATCACCTTTGTGGCCGCCTCGCCGATGACGATCAGGCTCATGATGACGGCCTGCTGGGTGCGCTTGTCGGCCAAGAAGTCGTCCTTGGCCATCCCTTCCACGAAGCTGCGCGCATCGGTTGCGGCCTGCTGAATGTGGTCGAGGTAATCGGGCAGGCGGTTCTCGCTCATATCGGTTGCGCCTCCGCGAGCACCTTGGCCCGGAACTTCGGCGGCAGGTCGCCGGGAGTCAGCAGATCGACGTCAACGCCGAGCAGCGATTTCAGTTCTTCTTCCAAATCGCCCAAGTCCAACAACGTGGCACCGGGCAGCGCATCGACCAACAGGTCGAGGTCGCTGCCATCCCGGTCGGTGCCATGCAGCACCGAGCCGAAGACGCGCGGGTTCGCGGCGCGAAAGCGGCCTACCGCTTCACGCACTGCGCTTCGCTTCATGTCAAGCACAACAGACGGTCGCATGCGCATCCTTTCTTATCGAAACTCGTTGAGATGATATGCAATCAAGAATAGAATTTCAAGAACTATTTTCGAGAATCGCAATGCCTTGATTCCCGTGCCGCGCCGGTTGCCTTGGCGGGCTTGTCACAAACCTACGTTTTCAAGAAGAAGGAAACCGCATGCCCCGCCGTTCGATCCTCTCCGCCGCCGAGCGCGAAAGCCTGCTGGCGTTGCCGGACACCAAGGATGAGTTGATCCGTCACTACACGTTCAGCGAAAGCGACCTCTCCATCATCCGGCAGCGGCGCGGCCCGGCCAATCGGCTGGGCTTCGCGGTGCAGCTCTGCTACCTGCGCTTTCCCGGCGTCATCCTTGGCGCTGATGAGCCACCGTTCCCGCCATTGCTGAGACTGGTCGCCAACCAGCTCAAGGTCGGCATCGAAAGCTGGGACGAGTACGGGCAGCGTGAGCAGACCCGACGCGAGCACCTGGTCGAGCTGCAAACGGTGTTCGGCTTCCAGCCGTTCACGATTGGCCACTACCGGCAGGCTGTCCAGTTGCTGACCGAGCTGGCCATGCAAACCGACAAGGGCATCGTGCTGGCCAGAGCCTTGATCGAGCACCTGCGGCGGCAGTCGGTCATTGTGCCCGCCCTCAACGCCGTCGAGCGGGCGAGCGCCGAAGCGATTACCCGCGCCAACCGGCGTCTCTACGACGCCTTGGCTGAGCCGCTGACGGACGTGCATCGCCGTCGCCTCGACGATCTGCTCAAGCGCCGCGACAACGGCAAGACGACGTGGCTGGCCTGGCTGCGGCAATCCCCGGTCAAACCGAACTCGCGGCACATGCTGGAACACATCGAACGCCTCAAGGCGTGGCAGGCGCTCGACCTGCCCTCCGGCATCGAGCGGCTGGTTCACCAGAACCGGCTGCTCAAGATCGCCCGCGAGGGCGGCCAGATGACGCCCGCCGACCTGGCGAAGTTCGAGCCGCAGCGGCGTTACGCGACCCTGGTGGCGCTCGCCATCGAGGGCATGGCCACCGTCACCGACGAAATCATCGACCTGCATGACCGCATCCTGGGCAAGCTGTTCAATGCCGCCAAGAACAAGCATCAGCAGCAGTTCCAGGCATCCGGCAAGGCGATCAATGCCAAGGTGCGGCTGTTCGGGCGCATCGGCCAGGCGCTGATCGAGGCCAAGCAAGCGGGCCGCGATCCGTTCGCCGCCATCGAGGCCGTCATGTCCTGGGATGCTTTCGCCGAGAGCGTCACCGAAGCGCAGCGGCTCGCGCAACCCGAGGACTTCGATTTCCTGCACCGCATCGGCGAGAGCTACGCCACGCTGCGCCGCTACGCGCCGGAATTTCTCGACGTGCTCAAGTTGCGGGCCGCGCCCGCCGCCAAGGACGTACTCGACGCCATCGAGGTGCTGCGCAGCATGAACAGCGACAACGCCCGCAAGGTGCCCACCGACGCGCCGACCGAGTTCATCAAGCCGCGCTGGCAGAAGCTGGTGATGACCGACACCGGCATCGACCGGCGCTACTACGAACTGTGCGCGCTGTCGGAGCTGAAGAACGCGCTGCGCTCCGGCGACATCTGGGTGCAAGGCTCGCGCCAGTTCAAGGACTTCGAGGACTACCTGGTGCCGCCCGCGAAATTCGCCAGCCTCAAGCAGGCCAGCGAATTGCCGCTGGCCGTGGCCACCGATTGCGACCAGTACCTGCATGACCGGCTGACGCTGCTGGAAACGCAGCTCGCCACCGTCAACCGCATGGCGCTGGCCAACGAGCTGCCGGACGCCATCATCACGGAGTCGGGCCTGAAGATCACGCCGCTCGATGCGGCGGTGCCCGATACCGCACAGGCCCTGATCGACCAGACGGCGATGATCCTACCGCACGTCAAGATCACCGAATTGCTGCTGGAGGTAGACGAATGGACGGGCTTCACCCGGCACTTCGCCCACCTGAAGTCAGGCGACCTGGCCAAGGACAAAAACCTGTTGCTGACCACGATCCTCGCCGACGCGATCAACCTGGGCCTGACCAAGATGGCGGAATCGTGCCCCGGCACGACCTACGCCAAGCTGGCCTGGCTGCAAGCCTGGCACATCCGCGACGAAACCTACGGGGCGGCACTGGCCGAGCTGGTCAACGCGCAGTTCCGACATCCCTTCGCCGGGCATTGGGGCGACGGCACCACGTCATCGTCGGACGGCCAGAACTTCCGCACCGGCAGCAAGGCCGAGAGCACCGGCCACATCAATCCGAAATACGGCAGCAGCCCAGGGCGGACGTTCTACACCCATATCTCCGACCAGTACGCGCCGTTCCACACCAAGGTCGTGAACGTCGGCGTGCGCGACTCGACCTACGTGCTCGACGGCCTGCTGTATCACGAATCCGACCTGCGGATCGAGGAGCACTACACCGACACGGCAGGGTTCACGGACCACGTCTTCGCGTTGATGCACCTGCTGGGCTTCCGCTTCGCCCCGCGCATTCGTGACCTGGGCGACACCAAGCTCTACATCCCGAAGGGCGATGCCACCTACGAGGCGTTGAAACCGATGATCGGCGGCACGCTCAACATCAAGCACGTCCGCGCCCATTGGGATGAAATCCTGCGGATGGCCACCTCGATCAAGCAGGGCACGGCGACGGCCTCGCTGATGCTCAGGAAGCTTGGCAGCTACCCGCGCCAGAACGGCCTGGCCGTCGCCCTGCGTGAGCTGGGACGCATCGAGCGCACACTGTTCATCCTGGACTGGCTGCAAAGCGTCGAGCTGCGCCGCCGCGTGCATGCCGGGCTGAACAAAGGCGAGGCGCGCAACGCGCTGGCCCGCGCCGTGTTCTTCAACCGCCTGGGGGAAATCCGCGACCGCAGCTTCGAGCAGCAGCGCTACCGGGCCAGCGGCCTCAACCTGGTGACGGCGGCCATCGTGCTATGGAACACGGTCTATCTGGAGCGGGCCGCGAACGCCTTGCGTGGCCACGGTCAAGCCGTCGATGACGGCCTGTTGCAGTACCTGTCGCCGCTCGGCTGGGAGCACATCAACCTGACCGGCGATTACCTCTGGCGCAGCAGCGCCAAGATCGGCGCGGGCAAGTTCAGGCCGCTACGGCCGCTGCAACCGGCTTAGCGTGCTTTATTTTCCGTTTTCTGAGACGACCCCTATATCAGGAATAACAATCTGTCATTTCATGATGGCCGGAGTCATAAAGATATTTTATGGACGATGGAATTGGCGTTGGCAAATGGGCGTTTCTACATATCAAAAGATATGGACTACACCTACAAGTACAATAATGAATCCATCACAAATCGCGGTGATTATTTCGACGTCAGAGCAGAATGCTATATTGATGTAATATCTAAAACCATCGGCCACGCAAAGTCGAAAAAAATAATGATTTGAGCGTATCGCTGTTTAGGCATGCCCTATATGAGGCCAGACACTTCCTTGGTTTATATAGAAAAAAGGTGAGGGGCAAATAAAAAATAAGGAGGTTATTTGTTAAAAAAATAGCATATAGAGATTTAGTAAAAGGTGTATATAGCCTTAGTGATATTTTCTTTTTACTAAAAGTTTTCGTAAAAACAAAAAAATTCACTGATGCTAGCCCGAAATTAAAATGGATAATTATATTTCTATTGGCTTAACATGGGGAATACTTATCTCGCTGCGAATGCCGTAGTTAATCCAGCGATACGTGACTGACGGTGAGTAATTGGTAGCATTATATCTTTCATTTTACCCTCCCATTACTGGGGATCCCTCAGTAATAGGTGGTCTTTCGTCTCCGCTTCCTTGGTATATGCAAACTTGATACGGGCACGATGAGCTATCAACATACTCGTGAGGTAGTATTGGTGATTTTTTAGCTATCACCATAGACCCGTGAAGCAATCTGTACGAAAAACAGGCTTAGCGTAGGATATTTTCCGTTTTCCAAGCGGACCCCTACATGTCGGGTAAAACTCACCCATCATCATGTACAGCAACTCCAGACTCCCCACTGGCAGCAGTACTTGCGGATATCTTGTCAAGAAAAATGCGAATGACTCACACACCCGGAATAAAGAAACGATATTTTTTGCATGTCAAAACAATTATCAGATTAAAAATAAATCCAACAAGTAAAAAAGAGACAATCAATCCTTTCAGAAACGGAAAGTCAATAAATGAAACAGTAAGACTTGCTGGCGCATCAAGCATTAAAGCTATTCGAACATGTAAATTTACTGATTGATAATTTAAAGAAGCCACAGCCCTGCATGAGCTGTGGCTGTACATCCTGAAAATTCAGTAGCGATACAATCTATTCTTTTTCCTTACGAAAATAAACTTGTTTAATATAACGCCCCCGACCATCTCCATGGCCCAGGTCCATTGAAACTAATGCCTCGGATTCATCGCGACTCATTCCATTTTTAATATGGTGATTTACAGCATCGCGGGAGTAAGCGTAACGTAAACTGTGCGGCGCATTTTTACCATTCATTCCGGCCTCTCTTACAATATTACGGTAGCGATCAATAGCGGTATGCAGAGAGGGTTTATCAATCAGTTTTCCGTTATGTTCACTGACATAACTAATTGCCTTGTCAAGAATTGATAAAACTTTTTCGCGATTAAAAACTGTCGTTTCCCTTGGACGTCCGCCTTTAGTCCCGAAAACAACACGGACACGCTCATGATTATTAATCAGTGCCTGCCTCCATGTCTTTAAAGACTTTGCAGACTGAACGGTTTCTTCTGTTCTCAATCCAAGATATCGGGAAAGTTGCACAGCAAGAGCAACGCCCTCGTCTTTTCTTTGGGCAAAACTGACCACAGCATTAAGTTTTTCGTCTGTAATGGGAAGTTTAGTTCCATCCCGGTTAGCACCAGAAATCCCGAGCGCCTGATTACTCAGGTTAATGTGACTGGGATCGGCCAGTTTATTTCTTCCTGCTGATAATAAAACAGAACGGATAGCAGACATCTCATTCTGTAACGTCCTGAGAGATAAACTATCTGCCTTCCTGCTCTCAATATACTTTTCAATATGGGAAGTTTTGATATGTTTTACGTCCCTGATCTGAATATTCAGTTCAGACAGTCGTTCAGAAAAACGTTCTGCGATTCTTGAACGGTCAGCCACCGTTTTATAACTTCCCCGCCCCTGACGGGCAAGCGTGACGAGTTGTTTGCACAGCTGTTTACTGAATCTGGACATTTCACTCTCTCCAAAGGCATACACGTCCCTCTGCTTGTAAAGAAGCAGACGGATCTGTAGACCAGCAATTCATTCCCCGACGACACGGTTGCTGTTGCGCTTCCTGCGTCTCGACTGGTATCTGTGCATCGGGGCGGCGAATTGTTGAGTTCTTGCGAGGCACCCCAGATCTCTGATCTGTTTGCTGCTTATGCAGAGCTGACTTACGTCAAGCTGCCTCCAACACTACTGCTCGTAGTGTCGCCATCGATACCGAGTCGATTTCCTCCTTACTGATAGTTGAACGTTCAGACGGCCTCCCGTCGTGCTTACGTTGATGTGAAAGTGATTTTAAAACCGCACTGACACGGGCTACATGTTGGTCAGATGGTAGTAAAACGTTGAAAACCACGTCTTACGTGGGTTGAGACGTTATGCGCTGCGCGCGTCACTTGGTAGTGTCTTCGCCACTTCACAAGTGACGCCGCGCAGCTTCGTGCTCCTAATGCAACTCCGTAAGCGGCCAAATGTACCAAATGGCCTTATCCGTCGATGCAAAAGTCGTACGAAACTCAGGGCGTATCACTGCAAATGAGAAGACGTTGAACTGATGCCGTTCACAGAACGGAAGTGAATTGAAACTGGCAGATTTGCTACACAGTAAACCTTCATCGCCGCGTCATAGTGCGCCTTCATAGACGATATCTGCTTTCAAAGGTGAGCAGATTTGCCACATTTTTCATGTACTCCCTTTCAGGCTTAGAGAGTTTTATTGTGCAGTCACCCGAAGGCGCTCCTCACAGACTGCCGGAACATTGGTGGTCGCAGCTTAAGTGCGACTGTAGCCACCCAAAGGCGCTCATCACAGGCTACAAGAGCATTGGTGGTCGCCAGTGCGACAGTACAACAGTTTGATAGTACCAACAGGGAAATACGACGTCAAATGGATGTAGACATCGTTTTTTGGGTGAGTAATATGTAGTTTTCTCCGATGAAAGTGGTTGATATGGATATTTTAAAACAACGCCTTATGATTCTGATTTTCGGATTATCTAACTTTTTATTCTTTTATTTATTATTAACCTCTATTGATCTAAATATATTCTTAATGACTAAATAGATGCGCGGAATAGTAGATCACTGAAAGGGAACTCAGCCCGGATTGTGCGATCTGATCAATCGCCAAACCAACCAAAACCACCAACCGGACTGAGCGATGCCGATCATAGCACCAATACCCCGTGGCGAACGACGCCTGATGCAGAAAGCTATTCATAAAACGCGCGATAAAAATCATGCCCGCAGACTCACGGCCATGCTGATGCTTCATCGGGGTGAACGGGTCAGCGATGTTGCCAGAACTCTCTGTTGTGCCCGTTCATCCGTTGGTCGCTGGATTAACTGGTTTACGCACTCAGGTATTGAAGGCCTGAAATCCTTACCCGCAGGGCGCTCCCGACGCTGGCCTTTTGAACATATCTGCACCCTGTTACGTGAGCTGATAAAGCATTCTCCCGGCGATTTTGGTTATCAACGTTCACGCTGGAGCACCGAATTACTGGCATTAAAAATCAATGAGATAACCGGTTGCCAGTTACATGCAGGAACCGTTCGCCGCTGGTTGCCATCTGCGGGGCTTGTATGGCGCAGGGCCGCGCCAACTCTGCGTATCCGTGACCCACATAAAGATGAAAAGATGGCGGTAATCCACAAAGCGCTGGATGAATGCAGCGCAGAGCATCCGGTATTTTATGAAGATGAAGTGGATATCCACCTTAATCCTAAAATCGGTGCGGACTGGCAGTTGCGCGGACAGCAGAAACGGGTAGTGACGCCGGGGCAGAACGAAAAATACTATCTGGCCGGCGCACTGCACAGTGGCACGGGTAAAGTCAGGTAGTTATCATTAACACATAATGATAACTACCTTTTCCCGATAAAATATCACTCACCTATAGCCACGGAATGAATTTCCTTCATCAACTTCTGTACGCCAGATCCCGATAGCCTTTCTGCAGATGCCGATGAATATGTTATATAGAGTTTACTTCCACTCCCGTTTTTTTCAATTTCTACATCTAAATGATCGTTATCATTCCAGTCAGAGCCCATTTTATAATAGCTACCAGGTATTGCCTCCCAAACTGGATGTGCATCATCTTCAGCGGCCGCTTTCCATGCCCCGTCATTAGAGCTATTCCGTAAACTATCCAGCTCCTGACTTGACATAAACTTGTAATGTCTTTTTATTCTGGCAGCAGCAGTATCTACATCAACAGCTACAGTATAATTTTTAGACTTGGATTCTTTTTTTAATGACTGAGGTAAATGCATTGGTGTCGTAACATCAGTTGATGGGTTAGAGTTTCCCCTCAAAGAGTTCATTATACCTGAAGCACCATGACTGATTTTATTATTTGTATCTGCTATTTCCTGCATGCTACAGGCTGTGACAAGAGCAGGAATTATTAAAATGGCGGTAAGACTCCTCACGATCCATATCCTCCAAACATATTTACTAAAAAAGCGGTCAATGAAAAGTACGCTTGACTTATTCACCATGTAACAGACTGTAAACCCTGCCGTATAGAGTTTGTAATGTCAATGGTGCGGTTTTGAGCAAATATAAAAAAGATTACCTTACTCTGACAATATCATCCAATCTGTTTGTAAAAGCGGGCGAAAGTCTTTCTATTCGCATCTTTCAGCCTGTGGCATCACTTTTAATGCCCTGCCCTGCAAACCAGACTGAACCCTTACCAGAGCTGTTAATGCTGTCTATGAGTGTCATTAATTCATCGCTATTACGATGAGGCTGAAGGTCATCGAACAGGGTAAGTTGTAATACTGCCGCGCTGCGAAAATCGGTGAGAATTACACCTGCGCGTTGATAACGATGCCCCGGGATGAATATTGTTTCAAGAGCTCTTACAGCCGCCTTGATGATATCCCGGGAATCACGGGCCGGAACAGCAAGCTCCGTTACAGCCTGATTTTAAAGAACGACTCATTCTCTGCAAAGGGACTGGTACTGATGAACACCGCTACTCGTTTACAAAACTGGCGCTCTGCGCGTAACTTTTCCGCTGCACGTTCGGCATGAGCGCAGACGGCCTGATGGATGCTGAATTCATCTGTAGGTTTTTCTCCAAAGGAGCGGGAGCATATGATTTGCTCCTTTGGAGCTGTAAACTCTTCAAGGCCCAGGCAGGGCATGCCGTTGAGTTCTCTTACTGTTCGTTCAACAACCACTGAAAATTGCTTACGAATAAATGAAGGAGACAGCTCAGACAGCTGGAGTGCATTGTTAATCCCCATCAACTGCAATTTTTTACCGAGCCGACGGCCAATACCCCAGACCTCTTCGACTGGCACCAAGGCCATTAACTTTCGCTGTCGCCCTATATTGCTCAGGTCAACTACTCCTCGCGTAGCTGGCCAGCGTTTACTTGCATATTGGGCCAGTTTAACCAGAGTTTTCGTTGGGCCTATCCCCACTGACCCTGACCCAAAATCCTGTTCCATTCAGAAACAGAATTCCGGCATGATAAACACTCCCCTGAACGGAGGTGGTGCCGATGAAAAAGTCACGATTCACCGAAGAGCAGATTGTTTTTGCCCTGAAGCAGGCTGAACTGGGTACGTCAGTGCCGGACGTCTGTCGCAAGCTGGGCATTTCGGATGCCACTTTCTATACGTGGCGTAAAAAATACGGTGGTATTTCTCCTTCGGAGCTGAAGCATATGCGGCAACTGGAAGAGGAAAATCTGCGGCTGAAGAGGCTGGTTGCCGATCTGAGCCTCGACAAGGCGATGCTGCAGGACGTGCTGGCAAAAAAGAGCTGACGCTGGCACACCTGCGCGAATGGGTCAGGGATTTGCAAGCCCGCTACGGGGCCAGTGAGAGACAGGTCTGTTTTGCGCTGCGGGTCAGCCGCAGCTCGTTTCGATATCGTTCTGTGGCCGCCGACGACAGCGCACTGCGGCTACGCATCCGTGAGATAACCGAAACCCGGGTTCATTACGGGTACCGCCGGGTACACGTGATGCTCAGGCGGGAAGGCTGGCGCGATAATCACAAACGGATCTACCGGCTTTACAGCGAACAGGGGCTGTCACTGCGTCTCAAACGGCCACGCCGCAATAAATCGGCCCAGCGCCGACAACCGCAGCCTCAGGGTCTGTATCCGAATCACGTCTGGGGCATGGATTTTGTCTCTGATGCGTTGTTTGACGGGCGACGACTGCGCCTGCTGACGGTTATCGACCTGTACACCCGCGAATGCCTGGGGATCTGCGTGGGGCAGAATTTGCGTTCAACAGAAGTGGCAGAAATGCTGAACAGCATAGCGCTCAGACGTCCTTTACCTCAGTTGCTGAAAACCGATAATGGTTCTGAATTTGCAGGTAAAATGCTGGACAGATGGGTGTACGAAAGAGGCATCAGAATCGACTTCTCACGCCCGGGAACACCGACGGACAATGCGACGGTGGAGTCCTTCAACGGCAGGTTACGGCAGGAATGCCTGAACGAAAACTGGTTCATGTCCCTGGAGGATGCACGGTGCAAAATCGAGGCCTGGCGCATACACTATAACCAGAGACGTCCCCATTCTGCGCTGGGCTGGATGACGCCATCTGAATTTGCTGAAAAGTCTGCCGGTTGCCTGAATATGCAGCCAACATGAAGCCGGTTATTCCTGATTATGACTGGAGCATATTCGGGGTCAGGGTCATATGAAGACATTACTAACATCACGGTGTATTAATCAACGGGGAGCAGGTCAGGGCTGCATGGCGAGCGCTACAAAACGGGCTTTCTCTTCGGGAGTATAACGGCGGCGCTTTTGCTCGCCAGTGATCACTTCGATTCTTTGCACAGGACACTCCTTAAACATAGCTCTTTGCCTATGTCTTACTGGTGAAGTGTCCGGTTTAAACGGGGGCTATTACAGGATACTAATAGCCCTTGTTAATTGCACAAAAAATCGGCTATGGCTATAGTGGTCTTTAAGGCTTACCTAGTATGGAGGAATGTAATGCCTCAATCTCAAAAAAATCGAGCTTGGAATCGTGGAGCAAGACTTGCAATCCTTTATAAGCAAATGAAAGTTAATCTCCTGAATCTTGATAAAATTTGCGTAACATTGGCAAAGAAAAATAGAATACCTACATGGATTGGCCATATACCCTTGATTCTGGTTTTTGCCGGCACTCTAGCAGGGCTTTTGACAGTGGGTTTTGTGATCTCCGCATGCCTGATCTTTCTTTTATGTATCACCTTCATTGCAAAAAATGTCAGCTCGTCAGCTCCTGACGATGATGATTCAAGCACAGGCCCCGGTTACAGATATGGTAAAGATGGATATGGTTATTATACGGGTTCTGATGACATTACGTCTGAGAAACTAGATTAAGCGAGGCATTCACGCCTCGCTTAATATGCCATTATAAACGAACACTTTTTTTAACTGAATCTACAGCTGCTCCCCCGGTTTCTTGAGGTTTAGCAACCCCAGTTTTAAGTGCCCCAGAGATTACATCGCCTATTCTTACTCCCGCCCAAGATAATGCTCCTAACCAAACGGCAGGCAGTACAATAAACATCGCTCCCATAACCAGATTCATAATAAGGTCATCGGTACTGTTCTGCAGCCCTGCCATATTAAAGCGGCTGTGAGTGTCTGAACTGTACAACGCGGTTAACAACCAGCTGTCGAGCCAGCGCGCCAGTTCCCACCAGAATGTCAGGAAGTTAAGAGCAAATATCACAAAGGTCAGCGTAATAACGGTTTTGAATTCGTAGGCCGCAAATGCCAGGATCAGCGGCAGCATGACATATATTGCCATCAGCAGGATGGCCTGCACCATTGGCAGCGCCTGCCGCATCGCATCGAACGCCGGGAACGCGGCCAGACTGCCGAGGGCCGTACCGCCAATGGAGGCCACGCGCGCCGCGGCATTATCCAGGGTAAAATCGGCGTTGCCGCCATAGCCGGCATACACGTGACCATTCTGTGAGACCGTCAGGCTTTCCGGGCTGACCAGACGACGGATGACGGCTTCCTGATAGTCACTGTCGTTAAAGCCTGACATTTTCATTGCGGCCGAGATACGCAGCCACATATCGGGGTCGGCCTGGTCCTTCACCCGTGCTTTCAGTCCGGTGTCCGTACTGCTCCACCACTCGCTGCAGGTGGGATAGCCTCCTCTTCCTGTATTGGGCCGGCCGCTGTCCCGGCTGTCGGTCCACGGGAACGCAGCCCGGGGCAGTTTGGACTGCAACGAAGGATAATACCGGCTCAGGAATGTACTGCTGCCAATCCATTCGATATCACGCAGCGTGGTTTTGTCCTTTGTCTGGCCCTGATCCTGTTGCTTCCACAGATACAACGCAACCGAATAGCAGTCGTTGGTGAAGTCCTGCAGTTCCTGCGCCAGCGCTTTGTTGTCGATACGCGTATGCTGCACTTCAAAGCGGATCTGGCGCATGTCAGGGCGGCAGGGAATGGTCGCCACGGCTGCCTGGGTTACCCCTTTTGAGAGTTTATGAATCAGCACCCACCATACCGGTGCTGCAGCCGTCTGGCCGTTGAGACTGGTGACCACGCCGGCATAGCCGCTTTCATCCGGCGCTTTTGGCGTCCACACACCACAGCTCTTTGCCCGGGTTGTGTCGTACTGCATCGTACTGAGGCTGACATTAATCAGCGGTACGCAGCAGGCAATCATCACCAGGAAACCGGCATACAGCGCGTTCTCGATACGGGGCAACGACAGCATCCCCTTGTTGCCTTCATCCTCCCCCTCTTCGCGGACCCTGAGCCAAACCCCCACCACCTTAAACGCCAGCGGCAGGACAAAAAGCCCGGTACTCAGCAGGACATTCCACAGGCCGTTATTGATCACCCAGCCGAGCAGCGTGAGAAAATACTCAAGATAGCTGTTTGTCGTCATCTTCAGGCTCCCGGACCGGTAAACATCGCGTACTCACATAACGCGATAAAAAGTACACTGACCACACTGATGCGCAGCAGTGGTCGCCTGTACGACTCTTGCAAACCCGGCGCATGCCGGATTTTCAAGAGGCCCCACGCAACCAGCGCATACAGCGCCAGTCGCCATATCAGCCAGCCGTAGCGCGTCGACTGCATCCAGCTCCGGAATGCAGCAGCTTCAGTCGGATGTTTCATGGCGGTGTCAGCCACCATCAGTGAGACCACCATGAACAGCGCCATGCAGGCGAGGAAAATGCCGGCACGGGTCAGGACTTTCCTGACAGTCGTTTTTTTACGCATCCTTATTCCCTCATTCAGCCGACTGCGGCGCTGCCATCTGGTTGAAGCGACTGTCGGTATTGTCATCAGACTGGGTCTGCGGGTTGGTTTCGACGCGCTGGTTCTCCCTGTCGATAATGGTCAGCACCGAATTACGTGACAGTTCACGCTTCATCTCCATCTCGTTTTTCAGCGCCGCGATTTCCCGATCCAGCGCCTCAATACGCTGGCCGGCGGTATCAATGGCCTTTGGCTGAGCGGCAGCATTCGGCTCCGACATACCGGTAACCATCATGCGACGCATCAGCAGCGCCGTTTCCACCGTGTCAGACATGGCCAGCTCGCCTGCAAGGCGGGCGGTCAGGGCCGCGTTATCCGGATCACGCTGCAGGGCTTTAATCACGCCGGCCGTCACCGGCAGTCCGCCTGTTTTCAGCTTCGCCAGATTCGCGGCCGTGGGCTTTTCCGTACCGTTGACGAGCCTGACCAGCTGCTCAGCGTTGGCTTTGGTTGCCTCTTCCAGCAGTGGGGCAAAGCCGGTGCCGGCAACGGTCGTACCGGGCTGGTCATCCGCATCACCGCTGGTACATTCGCTCGCGTTGGCACAGGTGCGCATCGAACGATCGCCCAGCACCTTCACGGTCATGGCCGCCGCCTCTTCCGCGCTGCCGAATTTAGAGCATGCGCCACCGTTACAGCTGCTTTCGCCGACAGTCGAATTAGCGGTGACAGGCAGACCGTTCATCATGTTGTAGCCGGCAGCAACAAGGTCATGGGTGACACGGATGGCGGGCTGCCCCGCCCCCCCACGTTTCTGACCGCCAATCCAGTTATTGCCCGACGTGCCGGTGACTTTCCGCCCCGCCTCATCTGCACGAACCGCGTCAGTGTCTCCGCTGTTCACAACAGACTTGTATTCATCCATCATGGCCTGCTGCGTCCAGTTACTGCTGTCGCTGAAGTCCATCATCTTTTTCGCCATGTTCTGGCAGTTGAGCTGCGCCTTGTCGAATGACACATTGGCCTGAAGCACGCCGTTTGTGAGCATGTCATACAGACCGGGGTTGGCCCGCTGAATGACCATCGCCGGCAGACTGGCCACCGCGCCGGTGGCCCCCTGAATCACGTCGCCCATCAGGTTTTTAAAGCCTGATGTGACGCCGTTGAGCTGGTTGCCGACGGTGGTTTTCAGGTCAAAATTGCCGCACATCAGGTCACTGCTCCAGCCGGTATTCAGCCCCAGCTTCTGCATATTGCCGCGCGTGGCCGGCTGGGAAATGACCGAGCCGCCGCCGAGGGTGTAGAACAGTTTGTCTGACACCGCCCCATCCACGGACTTGCCGTAACCGATGGCGCTGTTGTTCACCTGCGGCAGGGACATGCCCAGGATGGTATTGTCATCATCGGCTGCGTGCGCGGCCGGGAGGACGTTCAGCAGGGAGCCGGTCAGCAGCAGGCTTACGCGAGCGGCTGAAAATGAAGGTGTTTTTTTCACGGTTTTCCTCATCAGATATCAGTGCTGCCCAGAAATGTCTGCCCGCGTCGTTTGCAGCAGCTGTAGGGCTGCCAGAACGCAAAGGCTTCGTTGTTGTCGCTCGCGGCGGTGTGGCTCCCGTCCGGGAAGACGGCACATGACTGTGTCATGTGGGGGGCCAGCCGCTGCCATTTGTGATTGCGTGTGCCGGTGTTTTCCTTAACCTCGCCCGGTGGCCAGTACCCGTCATGACGGTTGCCTTTGAGCACCTGATACACATGCGGCTGCCCGGCGCGGGTGATAATGTCTGCGACACGCTGTGCCACCACGGCAGAGGCTTTATCATCATCGGTCTGGCTGACAAACCCCGAACGGGGATAGACGTTGCCCCACATATTTGCTGCGGCCTGACTGCCGATTTCCCGCTGGCCGGGCACAAGCGCCTCCGGATAGAGGGACTCCGGCACGCCCGTGCGCCAGGCCGCCGAATCCAGCGTACTCAGGAAGTAAGGCATTAACGGGGTGGCTGCGGTATCACAGGAATAGCCCGGAATACTGCCGCCAATCAGGGAGGTGGCCGGGTGGCCAATCGCATCGGCATATTTGAAACGGACGGCAGACTTGCGCTGGCCGGGATTTTTCATGTCGGCCGGATTGGCTCCTCCGGCAGAAACACCGGAAAGCCCGCTGGTCACAGCACTCTCTAACCCGCCGGCGGTCTGGCTGACAAACGCCATTTCCTGCCACGGGTTGCCGCCCGGAGCGACATAGGTCGAAACGACTGTCTGAGGAATGAAGTGGGTGACTTTGACCGATGTGCGCACCTTGCAGCCAAAGGGGGTGCAGAACAGCCAGTAACAGATGCCACTCACACGCCAGCTGATACAGTTTTGCGACACGGCGCTGGCAATAATCTGCGCGGTGTTAAGTGCTGCAATAGCTGCCGGCGCGGTTGCCGTACCCAGTACCGTGGCAACCGCCAGCGAGCACACCGTGGTTCTGATGCGGGAAGGTTTTGTATTCACTGACCACCTCCCCGGTTACGCAGGGAAGTGGCCACGGCCACATCCGTGGTGCCGTACACCACATCGCGGTCATCAAATACCACAGCCGGCACTTTTTTGATGCCCAGCTCCCAGGCCCGGACCACCTGCCGATAAGAATCGTTTAGTTGCAGCTGTTTTTGTTGCCAGGCAGGAGACGTCATAATCTGCCTGACCTGTGCTTCGGCCTGCTGCGGGTCTGCAGGCAATTCCCCGAACATGTCGGCCTGCAGCCGGTCAGGACCATCAAGAAGGACCACCGGCACGTCCGGCGGCAGATTTGTCGGCAGATGTTGACTGTCGGTGAAGAAGACCGTGCCGGCCAGTGCGAATGCCGGCAGCAGAGCCGGCAGGAAAACAAGAGGGGTCAGTTTCATGAATCGGGACTCCGTCAGACTGAATCGTCTGTCAGCGTGCCCGCGGCCGTTCATAAAAGCCGCAATAAACTCATTTTCAGAACTCAAAAATTAATCTGCAAGTTTAGAATTTTCCTTTCCCACTGCTTTACCTGTTCTGACTGACCGCTGCGTGCCCAAGCCGTGTGAAAACTGTTTTGGTCGCTTAATCTGAGAAAAACGGGGCTGAAAACTACGCTCATACGTAAAATTTGGCTCAGCTAAACAGTCGAGTAATTACAGATTTTGCGTAGGTGCGCGAACTTCAGTTTTGGGTTAGGGCCCATAGCGCAGTCGGACTGACGGCTCGGTCTGAGGAGGATCCGGGGGCGGACTAAACCGGGCAGTGGCTGAAGTTTTGATGATCAGCAGCAGGCACTTTGGAATGCCCCCGCTTCCGCAGACAGTATCTGTCCTCACGGTGAGGCCTTTTCGAAGGCCTCCGGACTGACGCCTTCCAGGTGACTGTTAAACCCGTGGCGATTCATCCTTTTTGACTTACGCAGCATACACCAGATGGCTGATGCAGAGTTCATGGCAGGGATAATATGTTTAACCTGATAGAGGATCGTAATCCCGGTGAAGTAATACCCATCAAATCATTTATGAAATGTCCGCGCCTCGTGCGGGATGAAAATAAAGTTTAATACTAACTAACGGCAAAAGCCGCCTGGATCGGTGTTTTTTTGTTCGAAAAAGGAGGGGTTATCATCCTAAACCAGAGGCCGGGCGCACCTGCCGGTCGGATCCGTAGAAATAAAGTTTCATACTTAGCGATTAGAAAGCCTTAAAGGCATACTGGTACGCCAACGCTTGGAACTACTTAACCTGCTGTTATGGCGCAGTCAAGCTCCTGGCTGCCGACAATGTTAAACGTTTTCAGACCGCCCCTAAATGTAAAATCAACCATCGCTAAATCTGTTAGGAAGAAGCCCTTGAATCAATCACACAAAGGCTGCTGTAACCCCAGCAGCCATGTTTGCGGCAAATAATCTGAGAGCTCCCGCCCTAGAAATCAGGCGGCTCTCGATCTGAATGCCCACGATTTGCACGGCATCCACCACAGCCTTTTCAAAGACAGTGCACGTCCCTACGGGCTGCGGGGCATCGCTTGGTTGTGCAGGATAGGCTAGTGCCACTAGGTTGCATCCAGTAGCCTTGGAGAAGGCCAGGGCTTCGTAGATGTCAGCTTCACTGATGCGAAGCTGTCCCTTCTCCACGTGGCCCTTGTACTTGGCATCCAGCAGCATCCTGGGCCTTGTTCCATCGAGCTCAATTACACAGTCTGGGTACACTGAAAGCTTGCTCACAGCACCGGTAATCATCCTGATCTTAGTGCCTAAGGGATAGCCCTGTTGGGGCACTACGGCACTGCGACCAAAGCCCAATCGTGCGGCCACCGTTAACAGATCTTCCCACACGCGCCAGGTATTCACTAAGTAACCAGGTGCATGGGCCTGTCCCTGCTTGTAGTTAAGCCCCAGGCCTCCGAGCACATCGATAGACAGCTCATGCAGTGGCTTCCACGCTCGGTGCCGTGCAGGAATGGGGTTTCGACGGTTAGCAGCAACGTTCTGAGGCGAAAGGTCCTCAATCAAACGCACCAGCGAACTTGCGGCTGAAGGGTCACTTACTTCAGGGAGTAACTCCCTGGCCGCTGCCACGATATCCCCGTTCCAACCGTTCTTGCGATCAAAGCGAATGAGCTCTTGCTCAAAGCCATCAGGTGAAGGAAAGATGAGATCCACCGGATCAGGATCCCCATCGATGAAGAAGTCTGCTTCACGCACACTACGATAACTGCGCAGTGGCCGACGTTTACGGGCCTCGTACATGCTCGTGATGGAACGAGCTACTAGCGTAGACAAATCCCTTGGGGTACCACCTGATGCCGATAAGCGTTCGGAAGCCAAGAGCCGCCCATGACGTGAAAGCGTGGAGAGGAAAAAGAAATCTTCGCGCCACGCTGCATCTGTGTCGTCGAGCCCCAAAAACTTGGGAGCAACTTCCAGTTCCAGTGAAGGTGCCAGGCGAATGAGGCCCGCAAAATCGATGGCACGTGTGCCCTTGGCATCCACACTGATAGGGTTGTAGCTAAGCCTTAAGCTCGACGCAATCCGGCTCCCAGCCTCCAATAAAAGGCTGTTGGCCTTCGTGCGATCCACCCCAATCGCTTCAGCAATCGCACGGCTCAGGTCAACGGGTGTACCGTACTCAATAAGGGACAGCCGTGTTCGGGGGTTCACCACGTGCTACCCCCTCGGATTGGCAAATGCCCTGAGAGCTGCGTAGATATTGTTCTCAGCAAAATTCGTGGGCCCTTCAAAACGAAAGCGTAAATCATCCGCAAAAGTTGTCTCGGTGAGCTTGAACGGATTAAAGGCTGGCCCATCCAGCGCATTAAGAGCCGCTGCAATTCCTCGTGTGTCCCCGAAGAATACCTCTTCCACGTGTGCCCGCACCTTCGCCCACCCTACACACAGCGTGCCCAAAGCTTCATTAAGGCCCAATGTTTGCGGCTTCACATCCGACATCAGTACACCATGCCCGATCTGAAACTCGGGACCACGGCCCAGAGCAATTTGCGCGTTTACAGCAATCCAGGCACTCACCGAAGCCTCCAAGGCATCGTTCACGCTGGCAGGTACATCAGGCAATGCATTGACACCCTTGGCACCCAAACCGTAAAACGTCCGCAAAGCCGCCTCATCGGGCTCTAGGCGCATAGGTTCCCAACGACGCAAGAACGCGACATCCAAGGGCTCCACAGACGCATCGGCCTGATTCATCGCAGCCAGGATATAGAGGTCATGGGGCAGTGCGTATTCGATCACATCACCAGAGACGGGATCGAGCATTTCAAAGAACTGCGTTTCAGCAAGTTTGGCCCCATCAGAGGCCAAGCGTTTATCGGACTCAATGGCCACAATGGCACCACCGAACACCTGCACCGCAGGACCTCGGTTGATCTCATCAATGATCAACAGTGCAGCCCCATTGGCACCCTTCGCATGCTCACTGGCACGGTACAGAGTCCCCTTCACGATGGTGAAGTCTGGGTCTCCTGCTGTCTTGTTGACCGCAGGCGTGATGCCCGATAAGAAATCGCGGTACTTGGAGTTTTGGTGGAAGACCGTCCGAAAGACTTTGCGGTCCATCTTGGTGGGTGCAGGAATGTCTTTAACAACCCCAGCAGCAGGGGGAATAGGGATGCCGCCCATGGGATTGAGCTGCGGTGGGCCACCTGCAGGAGCAAGACCAAAGGCTGTTTCAAAGGCCAAAGCAACTTCGGCCAAGAGCTTGGACTTGCCCGTGCCAGGTGCACCAGACACCAGCACGTTGCGCGAACGTGCGAGTAGCTTTAACACCTGTTTGCAGTTTTCACTTACCATTACAGAACCTACGCATGTTCGTGAAGTCGATATAGCCAATTACGGCTCGATTAGCAGCCCGCTGTGCATCCAAACAACTCAATAGCTCTTGAGCAACTGAAGGATCCCAAACGCCTTTAACACGAAGAGTTGCTTCTTCCGCGAAGTGCGGCCAAACCGACTGGTCATGAAGCTGAATCAGAAGCAACAAAACGCGATTCCCAATTCCCCCTGATGGCATTCGGTCCGAATCAAAACATGAAAATTTCGGCACCTGAGAAATCCATCCCTCTCTCGGCCGAGACTTTGTGGGTGACATAAACTCAGCTGCTCTTGATACAACCTGTGTTGAGTCCGGCTCGTTCCAAAAGAAGGTACCTTGATGTACTGCCTTTCCACCCCGGAGAATTTTATTGGGAAATATCAACTCAACAGCTGGCAACACCGCCTCGTAGGGAAATCGAAAGTCTCTTGCCCCCCCTCCAGAATCAGAGTCATTAGACTCCGCATCAGCTTTCCGTCGATCTCCCTCAACAATCTCCTTGTACAGAATTCGAGCAACCTGTCCCGCTCCATTAGCCATGAATTTTGGATCCTTCTTCTATTTCTTCGCCCCCCAGAGCGAACTCAGAGGGTACATAAGCAATCGCCCCCAGCGCGCGTGCCTGCATCGCACGGTGCGACCAAACTGTAGACAGACTTCCTGTGCGTTTTGCCATTGCAGCCAAAACATTATCTCGGGTAATTGTGGACTTGGCCTCACCTGGCAAGCCCACTTGGCCCCGATCCAAAAGCGGGAAGTCTTGGAGCACTAACTCCATGTCCTTCAAATCGAGCCCATAGGCCACGGCCACTTCCGCATCAATCTCCCCACGAAGCTGCGCCATGCGCTCGTAGGTTTCACGAGTAGCCCCCGCACTGTCAAGTGTGCGCAATTCGCGTGCAGCACTCACCAGCCTCTTCCATGGCAAACCATCTTTGGCGAGTTTTGGCATGGGCACGCTTTGCAGCAGGAAGTAATTCACCGTCGTAGTGAGCACACGCCGAAGCATCCAGTCAAAGGCAAAACTGTTAGCGATGGACACCCACACCAGCAGCCGTTCTTCTGATGGGTCTTCAGGGAAAAGGATCGTGGGCACCTTATTGCCACAGACCACCCCAGCAGGAATTAACGAGGCCATGAGCGAACGCTCATTGGTCTGACCCGCAATGTCGCAAAAGCCCACACGCAGCACGTCCGCACGGTGCTGGTTAGCACTGGGCATGTCGGAGAGACGAATCCAAAACTGGGGGGCAAGGCGTGAGTCTCCGATGGCATAAGCCTCCCACAACGCACGGCGACCAGTGCCTGACACGTGGCCTTTTACACCAAAGCGATGCGCCTGCACCATTCGACCTTCCACCAGTGGCAAAGCGCCAGGCGTGGCACGCCCCAGGAACTTAGGACGCTCCTTGGTCATATCAACTTCACGGCAAAACTTCGGGGTCCAGCCATAACCAGGCTCTTCCCACGAAACACCTGCTTCTCCGATCTTTGAGAAGAGCTTCCACTCAGACACGTTACGAACCTCGGGCAGGCTCAAATCGCCCCGAACACCCGCAAGTGCTGCACGCCCAATAGTGGCAGTTCCCGTAATCTCCAATCCCGTAGGGGTGCCCCGCTCATGCATGAGAGTGATGGGCTCACGCTTGCTCTTTTCAGAGCCAGCCTTAGTGAGAGCCACGGCCAGGAACTTAAAGCGTGTGTCGATCGTAAAGAACCGTGCACGGTTATCGATGATCGACATGGACACGCTTTGGCTCGCATCAAAGATTTTCTGCCGCATGGCGCGGGTACCTTGCGAGCGAATGAGCCCACCCGGAATTAGTGCAACCACCACACCCTGCTTTTTGCAGAGTTCAAAAAAGAGGTCCGTGAAAGCAATGTATAGGTCTGGCTCTCCATTACCCAAATCGGGATAGCGAGCCAACAGGCGACGAGAGTAGTTCGCTACCTCATTGCGCTGCTGGGCAAACAGATCCTCATCAAGCCCATGAATTTGGGCCCCGTAGTGGCGCTTGGTGCCTGAGGACTTCAAGAATTCGTGCCGTGAGAGCTTGACCTTTTCCCATGGTGGATTGCCGATCACCGCATCAAACCCCTCAGGGACCATGGCAGTCCAAACCTTGCGATCAGCCATCAAGCTATCGCCACAGTACCAACGGGCACGCATAGCCTTAAGAGTCGATACATCATCAGTGAACGAAGCAAGCGCAAGCAGTGCCGCACGCAAAGAGTTGCCAGAAAGATCCGCTGCATACACA
Source organism: Kluyvera ascorbata ATCC 33433 (assembly GCF_000735365.1). Lineage (GTDB taxonomy): Bacteria > Pseudomonadota > Gammaproteobacteria > Enterobacterales > Enterobacteriaceae > Kluyvera > Kluyvera ascorbata. The sequence continues at coordinate 53,599 of NZ_JMPL01000005.1, forward strand.
CCGTGAGCCAACCAATGCGCCGTCTTGGCTCTATCCATACCACACACTGCGTGAGTCAGCGCTGCTAGCAAAATTCCTGCACCGCAGGCAGGATCAATCACCTTGCTCTTGTGTGTGAGCTTGGGGGCTGCGAGCTGCGCCAGTCGTGTAGCCAGGCGAAAATCCGTATGGTAGGCGCCCGTGCTTTTTCGATCCTGCTCATGCAAGACCTCACGCGCCAAGACACTCAGTGCCAAAGCAGGGTGAATAGGTGAACGCTCGATGGCACTTGCTACAGGTACCGCAAGCTCCAAAAGATCTGATGCTGCGCGCTTGCTCTTGACTCCAAAAGCCTCATGAAACGCCGTTAGGTCAAACCCGCCAAAACGCGCTGATGCTGCCTCCAAAACTTGAAGCCGAAGCTCAAAGCTGGTTTCCCCTCCCACAGCCTGAGTGAGTGCCGCTTCTGCTGGGGCCAGGTACTCTGATTCAACAGGCCGAGGAGAACTCATGCATAGCTCCTCACGAGAACGGGTTTGATAGCTTTAACTGTTTTTGACTGGGCTTGGGGAAGCTGTGCCATGGACCGTTTCACGACCACCAAAAACTCATTCACATCGGACGCCGAGCTACTGGCTGCCTTGTTTGGCCGGTATCGACCAATGGCGCCCAAAGGGTACATTGTGGACGAGCCGATCTTAGAAAGCTCAGCCTTCATGTCCTGCATGCAGATGTGCCCTTCACTACTGTACGAGAGCAGTACCCTTTGAGCCTTCAAGCCATGAACCAGACGCGAGAGTGTTTTGAGAGCACGGCTCTTGTAGCAAAAGTCAGAAGCCAAGGCCTTCCATGGACGAAGTCCCGCAACCCCCTCCACCACAGGCTCATCGCCAAGAGCCACCGTTTCAAGGATGTGGTAATAGCTCGCGTATTGACGCTTGGTGTACGGGGGGTCCAAATACACGAGGTCGTGTGCAACATTCGGAACGTCGAACACATCACCCACGCTAGCCTCAACACACACTCCAGTTTCTTTGAGATCACGGCAACGCATGGCAATCTTGTTTTGAGATTGGCTTGTCCATTTGGAGAGGAAGCAGCCAAAAGTGCCCGCAATGTTGGCAACGCGGTTCAGTGCACTAAAGAGATCGGCAATCAATAGCCTCTCCTCAATTTCGTCAATATATCCGGCACCTTTCCACTCAACAATCAAGCAGCGCATAGCGTCTATCTTAGCTGCATTTTCTTCGGTGAAGTACCTACGCTCAATTCCACACGTATCGATCGAAGCGGGGCTATAAGTGCGCCACATAAAATCATGCAATGGCTTAACTGCGTTTAGCTTGCTAACAGCACCAGAGTACCCACCAAGTTTTTTGAAGGTCACCTGATCATGGCTGATAAGACGTGCCCCAGCAGAGATAACAGCTGAGTGCAAGCTATCATTAATCCGCACATTCCAACCATGCTCCGCAGCAGCCTCAGCTACAGCTCCAGTTCCACAAAAAGCATCCACAAAAAACGCGCCCTTTCTAGGCGGCCCAATGTGGGATGCTATCTTGTCGACGAGTCTAGATTTGGAGCCAATATAGCGAAAAGTCATATAGAAACCCCTACGTTTTTTTTACGGCCAGTTACTGCTCGACCCTGACCAAGTTCTTGGCTGGCTTCTGGGCTTTGCAACACAATGCCTTTGTGGTCGCAATAGTCACAAAGGAGTACCTCAAGCATATTCACCATGCTCCGCTGCTCATGCTCCGCTGCCTTCTTTAAGGCCTGTTTGAACTTTCTGGAAACTCTTAGATTTAAGGTCTCACTTTTGAGGTCAGTGAATCGCATGAAAACGCCCCGCATATGTCTGTGCAATTGCGTTATTGTATATGCACACATACTGAATAGATACACTATGACAGCGATTCTTAACCTTACGTACAATGCAGCACTTTTCACTCGCGGACCAGACGGCATCCTTCATGGTTTCTCCTACTCCGAAGGCGAGCTATAGGGAATCCTGACTGCTTAGCAATACATTTATCCAATTTTCGACGTATCTCGAGTCTTAATGTGCCAGCCATAACAAAGCCAACGTCCTAGTTGATATCATCAACATAGCGCACGTTGGCTTAGGGTGAAACTCTATTTTCAAGGAGGAAACTTTATTTTCATCCCACACCTCGCGCGTTACCGTTTTACTAAAACTCGCCAGTCATAAAAAAACCGGCCCCAGCGGCCGGCATCAAAAAAGCATTCTGTTCTTTTTGTTATCATGCTCCTGGTGAAGACAAGTTTTCGTTTTAAACGTCCAGCCCGTTAATCCACAGCATCAGATACGCCAGGTCGGCCGAATCCGGCACCGTGATATACCAGCGCGGATGCGCATACTCCTCTTCCTGCGGCCAGCTCGTCTGTCCCGTCACGGTGATAAGGATGTTCACCGCCTGCTTCAGCTTTCCCTCAAGATAGATGGCCACGCTGCTGCTGAGTCCCACCCGGTGCGGGTGACAGGTCATTCTGACCGGACCGGTCAGGCGCTGCCTGAGCATTGCCCGCAGCCTCACCAGGTGCTGATGGGTCGCCGGGAGCACACCGGGCTCCCCCTGAGGCGACAGGGTGAACAGGGCTGAGCCACTGTGCTCATGAATAGTGGGTTCAGGGTACTTCAGTGTCATCATACCGTGGCAGGCTCCTGTTGTTTTTCCGTCAGACCGCGCAGACGGTCCAGATTCTGCGCGACGCGTTTTGCCGCCTCCAGTTCGCTGCAGTGAAATTCATTCATCAGCGCCCGGCGTTCGGCTTTCTCTTCTTTTTCCGTCATGCCCAGTGCCAGGAAGAGACTGGGCGGCACGGCACGAAACAGCGCTTCGATCCGTTTCGCCAGCACCACGCCTTCCGTATAACACCCCGACAGTTTACTGGCGGAAAGCAGCACCGATTCCTGCTCCGGCGTGAGCGCGCGAAAACGGCTGATATCTTTGACCTCTTCCGGAGGCATGGTCAGACAAATCCACCATTCCGCCATGTTAAGCATCTTTTCGGCAATGTCTGGGTAATCCTTAAGATTCTGGGTGGCCAGCCACAACCAGGCCCCGAGCTTACGCCACATCTTGACCACCTTGGTCATGTACGGCGACAGCAGCGGATTAACCGTCACGATATGCGCCTCATCCACCGTGAAGACAATATCCCGGCCCAGGAACTGGTCACGCTCCGCGATGTTGTTAATCATGTTGGTCATCGAGACCATGGTCAGGGCCATCTGCGCCTCGTAGCCCTCACGCGCCAGATGCCCCAGGTCGACCAGCGTCACGTCCGCTTCCGGCCACAGCTCCCCTTCACGGTTGAACAGCTCCGCTTCAAAGCTCCCGGCCTGAGTGAACATGCCCAGGGATTCCGCCATTTCCGCCGCTTTCGCCTTGCGCTGGGCATTGCGGACATTGATGACGCCCTCATCGTTGTCAGAGGCAATGTCGTACAGCGCCTTCTGCAGGTCAGACGGCAGCATCTGCCGCCCTTCCTTATACGTGGCATGTGCCGCCATCAGCAGCGCCTCACGTATCATCGCCCTGTCGGCACGCTTAAGGTCAGCCTCTTCTTTCGGGTCACCGCCGGTGATCATCATGCGCGCGGAGATTTCCATTTCACCGAGAACGTCACGCTTGTCATCCTCGCCATCGTCGTCCGTGTCGATATCCGGCAGGTCGCTCTCATCAACGGCCTGGGCGGCCAGGCCTTCTTCCACCAGTTTGTGAGCATCAGCAAACGGCGGCAGACTGACGCCGCTCCCGGGTTTGACGCTGATTTTATTCACCGTCAGCCCGAGGCTGTCAAAGAAGTCGGCCAGCAGGCCGAACGAATTCCCGGCCTCCGCAATAAACAGCCGCGGACGATGGACGGCCATCAGCTGGGAGAGCGCGGCACACAGCGTGGCCGACTTGCCCGCCCCGGTCGGGCCGAACAACAGCAGATGCGCGTTCTGGGTGCGGTCGAGCTTGTTGAGCGGATCGAATGTCAGGGTATCCCCGCCGCGGTTGAAAAAGCTGAAGCCGGGGTGCCCCGTGCCGGTTTCCCGCCCGGTTACCGGCAAAAGTCCTGCCAGGTGCTGAACCCATGTCAGACGGGTATACCAGTGTTTTCTGTCGCTGTCCGGGTTAAAGCACATCGGCAGCGCCCGCAGCCAGCTGTTCAGCGGACCTTCTTCAAACTCCGGCCGTACCGGCTGCAGACCGGCCCCGAGCAATACGGTGGACAGCTCCAGCCGCTTGCGCTTCAGGCTGGTCATGTCGTCGCCGCGCAGCAGGAAGGTGATCCCCGCCCGGTACAGCTTGTGCCGGTTGCCCAGATACTCTTTGACCGTCTTCACATCCTGGCGGACGCGGCCCGACTCGGTATTCTCACCGACCGCATTTTTCGACAGCCGGTTAAACTGCTCTTCAAGCCGGTCCTGGGGCTGTACCACCACGGTCATGCACACCATGGTCCCTTCCGGAAACATATCCATCAGGGCATTAATTTTCTTTTCACCCCGGCTTTTCTCGCCGGTCAGGGTGCCCGGCTCCGGCGGTGTACGCAGTTTTTCCACCGCCACCGCGCAGTGCGGCTTGTTGTCAATCCACCACACGCCGTTTTCCGGGTCTGAAACCGGCGGCGTGAACCACAGGGTTTCGGCAAAATCATTGCTGACCGGCACGGTGCCTTCAGGTGTCTCGCGCGGGTCTGCGTAAGCAGCCTGCCGATAGAGCGTGGTTTTCTCCACCCAGTCCGGTGACGGATTGAACAGCCGCAGCAGCCAGCCATGCACCTGCAGGCCGTTCTGCCGGGTGCAGCGGATCCCCGCCCCGCCCAGGGCATTAACGACCCGGTCGCACACCTGATTGAGCATCGCCACCGGCGGCATCGGATCCCGGCTTTTACCAAGCCAGCGATAAACAACCATCCGGGTGCGGCGCTGCTGCCCGCGCCACGGCTGGCCGGTAATCAGCGAGTCAGTAAAAAGTCCCTCAGGCCGGGAGATACTGCGGATATGGCGCTCCATTTCACCCAGCCAGGCGTCGGTAAACGCCGTGCGCTGTGCATGTGGTTTGACATACCCGCGCAGCCTGTCCAGGTACGCGTCAGTGTCGTCCTCGTCCTGGCAGAAGAACTGCACGACCCAGGGATTCACGTCATGTTCATCAAAGCTGTCCTGAAGTGCATCCTCAACCGAGTCCCGGATCTGTTCCAGGCGCTCTTCGGTTCGCCCTTCGGTCGCCACCGGTGTCACATCATAAACGGCCCCCACCGACACGCCGTCATCGAGCAGGAGACACTGCTCTTCATCGAGAAATTCTGCCCAGGGCAAAAAGTCAATGATGGACGGATTGGCGTGATAAACCTTCTCCTCATCCTGGCGCGTCATTTTCCCGGGGCGCTTCAGAGGTTGCCGGCCCTTCACGGCCGCGGTCAGGGTTTCATCTGCCTGAACGGACTGGCCGTCATCAACCGGCGTCTGCCGGTCGGTGGATTTATTACGCGTAAACAGTGAAAGCATTACAGGGCCTCCGTGCGCTCGCCAGGCATGGCATACTGCGTCTGGCTGTAGAACGGGAACACAGTGCTGTAACCCGGCACCGGCGTGTTACCGTCTGCCAGATGGGGATACAGGTACATCACCATGTCGGGGTTGGGCAGCCGGGGAAACTGCTGGGTGATTTCGCTTTCCTGAGTACGGCTGTAGCTGCGGTCGGCCTGCGCGTCCGCCTGCGTTTCGCTGCCAGTCAGCGGGCGTCGCAGCGTGTCGCGGACCGCCGCAGACTGGCGGGAAGTACTGCCGCCACCGTCCGCCCCGTTCCACAGTTCCAGCATGGTGTTATCGCCCGCCGGCAGCATTTCCTCTTTGGAGGTTGAGCAGCCGCTGAGCATCACACAGCTCAGGGCCAGAATGAAAACCGTTCTGTACATTACCGGTATCTCCTTTGTGAGGCGGCCGGATCGTAACCGCCGCAGATAAAAACGAACGCACTGACATTCAGCAGGTGCCCCAGCTCCCGTAATGTCATACGCGGGCAGTAAAGCCGGCGCGGGATTTTCGGGCTGCGCCACGAAACGGCACACTCCCGGGCACTGAGCGGCAGGGAGAACCTGCCGATATCCAGTAAAAGCTGGCCATCGCGCCAGCGCAGTAAAGGTGCGCCGGCAGGCAACAGCGCTACGGGTCGCAGCAACAGAACCGCAGAAGACGCAGGGATCACGTCAATATGCCAGCCTGCCCCGTCGCTGAACGTCCAGCACACGGATGAAAGAGGGAAAAACGTTATCTGTCCCGCCATGGCCGTGTACTCAGTCCAGTCCGCCGTTGTCACTGATGCCACCCGGCAGGGTGAAGTCGTAGCGCACCTTACGGCCCTTATCTTCATAATCAATGGCCAGCTGACGGGTGATATGCACGGCGAGACGGGCACCAGGCGGCACATAAATGGCATCAAACGTCATCCCGTAACGCTGTTTGATCCAGTCGGTGGTTTCAGACATGCCGCCGGAAATGGCTTTCCCCAGCGCCGCCTGTCCGGCGTCGCCGGTCATGGTGGCGGAAATGCCATTCACGTTATTCTGTGTGGTGTACTGCCCCTGGCTCATCGCTTCACCCGCCGCACCGGCAGCCGACAGGCCAAAAATGGTGGGCAGATAGGTGGAGGCATTGGACTTACGTTCGCCGCCAATGCACGGGATCCCGTTTTCATCCGAAATCCAGCCGATACCGCCACTGGTGCCGGTATCCTGTTTAGCCTGAGCGTTATTATTTTGCCCGCTGGCGTTGTTACTGGCGTCGGGTCTGGGGAGGGTGCGTACCGTACCGTCGGAAAAGACAAAGGTGACGCTGTTAACCTGCCCGCGCACACAGGACAGTGTCCAGTCTCCGCTGGCCGTCCCGGAAACAATCGCCCCTTCGACGTCCGGTAACTCGATGCCGTTCGCCGTCAGGTTATCCTTACCGATAAGCACCTTAAACGGATAAGGATCGGTCACGGTGCCGTTGATGGGCACACGGCCAAGCAGTGCCGTCATGGCGCGGCTGCCGACCAGCGTGGAATTTTCCGGCAGCGTGTAAACCGGCTCTGCGCTCTCTTCCGCCCCTTTTTCATTCGTACGTCCCTTCACTTTCTCCTCATAGGCCGCTTTCTGTCGGGTCAGCTCATTTTCACCCAGAAAAGAAGTCGGGAACTGAGGAGATGCCTTGCCGCTGGCCGCGTCCCGCGGGTCCGTCTCTTTCTGGTCCGTCGGCGCGACCCACATCATGCCGTCGCTGCCCTGAGAAGCCGCCCCCCCGGTACTGCTGCCCATGCCGTCCAGGCCCAGCCCCAGCGGGATATCGCTGTCCGCCGTTTTTTTCTCGGTGTCAGGCTTTTTGAGTTTGTCGGTCAGCTCCTGGATTTTCGCCGTCAGGCTCAGTTGTTCGTTCTGAAGCTGCGCCTGCCGCTTGTCGTACTGCTCGCGCAGACCATTAACGGCCTCATTCACCTGTCCTGAAACGTCCTGATTGCGTCGGCGCAACCGCTCGTTTTCTTTCACCAAATCCGCGTTCTGCTTATCCAGCGTTTTCTGGCGGTCACGCACATCGTTCAGCCGGCCGATAAGCGTGCGCAGGGTGTCCTCCGGCGTGTCGCCTTCCACACCCAGCGCCTTCAGTTCATCCGGCGAGAGATTATGCAGGGGGCCGCCGCTTTGTTTTGCCTGAGATTGTTCTGCCGGTTCGTTTTTGCAGCTTTTGAGCCCCACGGCCAGCCCGGCAATCACCACGGCCGGCACGATAATTTTCACCAGGGCATTAGATTTAATCTGCATGGCGGGCCTCCTGTTTTACCGTGCGGGCCGCTTTACGCAGCGCAGACGGCTCAGCAATAAATGCGCTCTCCGGACGACCGGCGGTCACCACATACACCGTGGTGGTGTCTTCCGGCGTGCCGGCAGGACCGACCCAGCGGTGCTGGAAGGTGGCGGACACAAACTGTCCCTGCAGCGAGCGTGGATCCAGAACGACCTTACGGCTGCCGGTGTTCGTGAGCCTGAGTGCCACCACGCTGCGGTTTGCCACACCCCAGCCAGCCAGCGGCGTGACCGTTAATGGTTCAGAGGGATACAGCGTGCTGACACGTCGGGGCAGATGAGGATTGACCGGATGAATACCCGGGACCGCCTCGACCGTACGTGCCGGAGCATAAAGGCTCTGAGCGGCATAGCGGGTCAGCAGCACCGGGATGGGGGCGCTGTAGCGGATTTTTTTACGCTTTGCCTGAGTACCATCATCGCTGCCGGTGGGAGCAGATGAGCCTGATCCGGAAGCAGCCCGGTCTGCACCACCTGGCTGACCGGCCGCATCGCCGGCGTGACTCAGCGTGCTGACATCACCGCTGTAGACCAGCCGCACCGGCTCAGTCGGCCCTTTTTCACCAGCGGCGATATCAAACAGCAGAACCTCGCCGCTTTCCACATCCTGCAGCTGCACCCGCGTCTGCGGAAAGGCGCTGTCGGCTTTCAGGTAGACGGCTCCCCCGGTGCTCTGCACCCGGAGTTTACCGTTAAGCGCCGGCGGAAAACCGACGCGGACGTTTTTGTCCACAAAGACCACCCGCTCCTGCCCCACCTTCAGGGGGATCTGCAGCGGAATACGCTCCCATTTCATCAGCTCATCTGCGCCGGCAGGACGTGATACCAGCATTGCCAGGGGCAGCAGGGCGAAGGACAGCGCCATCAGCCCGGCGCGGTAGTGGGGGTTTTTACTCATCACTGAAACACTCCTGACTTCTCCGGTTTAGGTGCAGGCGGTGCCGCCTCCAGACGCTGGGGCACACCGGCATAACAGTCCAGCGCCAGACCGAACGGGTTGCGCTCCGCATCACCTTCCCAGCGCACCACTTTAAGCGGGTAACGTACCAGGGCGCGTTTGACCGGCTCGGCATGGAAATATTCGTCGGCCACCACGTCCAGGCGGGCAATCCAGTGATCGCGATCCTGTACGGTCACGCTCTGTGACTGGTAACCGCGACCGGGCACTTCATACACCACGCGCACGCGGTCGGTGAGCTCCCCGGCGTCACCGCGTTTCTTTGCATCCGCTTTCAGGAAATCCTGACAGGACGGCGTCAGATACGGCGACAGCGCATTGATTTTGCCGGAATAATCCACCTCGCCGTTTTTCGGCCAGGCATTGAGCTGCTGAAAAATGTAGAACGCAAAGGAGTAGACCGTCGGGGGTGGCACTTCCCACCAGGGCCGCGTGCTGCCGGTACGTAAATCCGGCGGGTTATGCACGGTCAGCTTGCTGGGCGCCAGCATCCAGCCGGCACAGGTGAATAAAAGGAAAAAGGCGAGCACGGCGCAGGCGATGCGCAGCGTCTGAATATGCTGGTCGCGGTCTTTTACCGCATGGCGAAAACGGCTCATGAGGCTCTCCTGTTACGTTTCACTGACCAGCCCCGGGCATCCACTATCAGTTTCGGATTGCCCATCCCCAGCCGGCGTTTTTTCGTCTCCAGTCGCTGCCAGAGCCAGTTCTCAGGCTTACCGCGCTTGAGCCTGGCCATCCAGCGGCCGCCGAACCAGACGAGCAGCAGCGGCATGACCAGCAGGCCGGTGGGAACAACAACCCAGCCGGCAAGCGGGATAAACGGCAGTGACAGGAGCAGACCCGCACCCGCGCCGGCAAGGGCTGCCAGCCCCATCTCATGGGTGGTAAACCCGCGAAACACCACGGGCTCACTGTTGAGACGGTCAGGTAAAAAACGAATGGTCTGCATCGTCGCAGGCTCCTACAACAGAATGTCGGCAGACTTGCCGAGCAGCCAGATAACGGCAACCAGCAGCACCACACCCACCACCACAATGGCCCCGAATTTGGTCCAGGTGGCTTTCTCATTGCGGACTTCGGTGAAGGTGTGCAGGGCGGCAATGGCAACGTTGATAAAGGCAACGGCCGCCACGACCAGCCCCCCGATAACAATGCCGTCCTGCAGGTAGCCCTTGATTTGTCCCGACAGCCCGCTTCCGCCTCCGGACTCAGGCGCTTCAACGCTTGGCAAATCCGCAAAGGCCGGTTTGCAGGTGAGCCAGCCCAGCAGGGCAAGCGTACCGGCGCGGGTCAGCGTACGACTGCCGAAACGGCGCAGGCGGGCAACAACAGACTCAGAATGGTGCATGGGATTCATCTCCTGACTTAACGTTTTGAATGAGTTAACTGGCAAACATCCAGATACACACAAGCAACAGCAGCACGGTGCGGACGGCAAAACGCCCCAGGGCCGCGTCACGCACTTTGGTGTTACTCCAGCCGGTCCAGACATCCGACAGCGCCCACGCGGCCCATAAAAAAAGAAACGCCAGCAGTGCCCCGATGCAGAGCAGATGAAGGATGTTCACATCAAGACTGCCGGAGCCGGCTTTAAACGCGTTCGTTTGTTCGGATGTCATGGGCATCAGGGCCGCTCCCGCCGGTAATTACCGGCCACAAAAGACGGGTCACGCGGTTGCGCGCGGGAGGGCTCCAGATAGCGGTCAATGCCGCTGCGGATGGTGTTGAGATCGGATGTGGCCTGACGGTAATCAAAGAAAAAGCGGCCACGGTCAGCCGGGTCGGCCTGTGCAACCGCCACGCGGGCCCGTTCAAGCGACGCCTGAACCTGGTCCAGCTGACGCTGAACAGACGCAAGCTCGTCTTTCTCGGATGCCTGTGCAGCAGCTGATGCCAGAAAGGTCAGCAATACCAGGCCAGTGATGCCCGGGACACGACGGTTGCGCCGCATGGCCGGACGATGTGAGTTCATACGCACCTCCAGAAGGATTAAGGGGTGCGGACAGGATGCGGAAGAGGGAGCGTCGGGTCAGCGATAAACCCTAAACAGGAATTTCAAAATTAATTGCAGGTCTGTGCCGGTGGCAGGTTTAGCTGTAAATAAAGGTTCATTGTGATATTAAGAAAACTCAACGGTAAACAGAGGGAAAATGAAAATGATGAAGACTGTTCTGAAGGCCACGTTAATCACTGCACTGATTACCGGCCCTGTTCTTGCGGCCGACGGTACTGGCAAAGTCCAACTTTCAGACCTGCATTTCGCCACAGCAGCAAATGGTTTGCAGCAAATTGAAGGCACGGGAACAAACGTGTCAGGTGGGCCTGTGAAGACTGTAATTGTCAAATTCAACTTGCTTCAGAATGGGGCAGTAATAGGAAATACGGCAGCGATGGCTGAAAATCTGGAGCCGGGTCAGCAATGGAAGCTACAGGCCCCCTACGACAGCATAACCAACAAGCCAGACAGCTTCAAAGTGACAGAACTGACGGTATTTAATAACTGACACTGACGCGCCAGTAACGGTCGTTTCATGGCTTGTCTGCTGACGGCAGGCGCGCAAAACAAGTTTTGCACGCCTCCGTCCAGCCCTGATTTAAAGATACTTCTTGAACGACGCAGTGGTCACCGTTACGGCGATCCCCAGCAGAACAGCCGCCGGCAACAACAGCAGATTGGGGTAGACTGCCGTGGGCCAGGAAAGGTACAGCATGGCGGGCACCACAGCGGCCGGTTTGACCAGCTTCTTGGCATGATGATAGACAAACGAACTTTCATACCCCGCGCCGTACCGCCGCAGATCACGCCGCCCCAGCCCCTCAACCAGCGCCACCACCACGACCAGCACAAACAACGGCACGGACAGCACCAGGATGGTGACGCGTACCAGGGTGATAATGCTGATCCATACCGTGGCCAGCAGGTATTCACGCAGGTAGCCGGCAAGCCAGCCGCTCCAGCTGTTGATTTCCCGGGTGACGGCATTGTCACTGTGCATCTGGTGTGCATACTGCTGCCGGACCCAGTCCAGGAAGCCACTGTCCACAAAGGCCCACTGATAGGCGGTGCTCACCCAGCGCACAACCGTCACCGATGGTTCAGACAGCAGCAGGCTGCGGGTGAACTCTGTGGACAGCCACCCCAGCTCGGTGTTCATGACCGCTTCACTGTGCGCCGCCCCGGCTTCCGGCCAGAAGAAGGCGATGCCGATATATTCAATCAGCAGGCTCAGCAGCAGCGAGGACAGCACCACGCCCACCAGGGCCCATGGCCAGCCCCAGAGCAGATTATACAGAATGCCGTGCTTGCGTTCCGGCAGCGTCTGCTGCTGTGGGGGACGTTTTACCTCAGCCATTCGCCCCTCCTGTGACCGGCACGTTCAGGGCCGGACCGTCCCGCCACCAGGATTCGCCGCTGTGATAGCTGCGCCGCATCTCCTCCGCTATTTTCTCAATACTTTCCGGCATCAGCACATCATCAGCATCCCCGGCAGGCAGCGGCATGCGGATTTTCCACAGTTGCCCGCCTTCCAGCAGGGCAAACGCCTGCCCTTTTGGCAGCGTCACGATATCGGCCGGCTCCAGCAGCGGGACTTTTACCGTCCCGACGCGGTCCTGGGTGCTTGAGGTGAAGTCCTGGTCTGCATTGACATCCGCCGTGTCCTGGTGCCCGGAGACCAGCGTTTTGGTGTAAATCTCCACCTGCGGCAGCTGCGTGGTCAGCAGCTCGGCGGTGCGGTTCTCCCTGACGCGCAGCATAATCAGGTTGTTAAAGTTACCCTGTACCTGGGCCGTCTTGGCCGCGTTCCCGATGCGTGCCTCAATATCAGAAGACGTCTGGGTATAGGCTGTCACCTGCATGCCGGCACCGCCCCCTTTGTTGATGAGAGGAATAAACTCATCCCCCATCAGCTCGTTAAACTCATCGCAGTGCAGGTTAATCAGGGACTTCCCTTCTTTCCCGCCCGGCAGGCCAGCATTGATACCGTGTTTATAAATGTGCCCGGCCACACTCACCAGATCGGCGAACATGGAGTTACCGACCGCGCTCGCCACTTCACTGTCACTGAGCGCATCGAGCCCCACATACACCACGGCTTTTTTACGGATGATCTGTTCCCAGTCAAAAATCGGCCGCGTGTCGTCAATGTCCTGATAATCCGGCGACAGCAGCTCGGCGGTCTTGCCGGTGGTCAGTTTTTCCAGCAGCGGCAGCAGCGACGCCACGATTTTGTCAAAGTAAGTACGGTCATAACGTACCGCTGACCGCAGCCCGTCAAGGATGGGATCATAGAGTTTTTTACCCTCTTCTGAACTCAGGGCAACCTCAATGGCCCAGATACGTAAGGCATCCGGCTGACCCTGCATGTTACGGGGCACGTCGTCCTCTCCCAGCACCTGCTGATTATTCTCAATCTGCGTCTGCAGAGCCGGCAGCTGCGCCTGGATGATTTTTTCCGCATAGCGGATATAGAGATCGGCGATATTGTTCACGTAGCGCATGATCAGCGTGTAGTCAGGGCGCTCACCCAGGGCGACCAGCGCACGGGCGATGATGTTGACGAACCGCCAGGCAAATTCGCGGAATGCCGCGCTGTTCCCCTCACCCGACAGCTGACCGGCCACGCGGGACGCCACCTCTGACACGCGACCAAAACGCCCGACGGCATTATAACGGGCTGAAATTTCAGGCCAGCCAAGATGAAAAATATACAGCTCGTCCCCGCGTCCGGCCCGGTGGGCCTCTGCCCAGACACGTTTCATCAGGTCTGCGTCGCCTTTCGGATCAAACACGATGGTGACTTCACCCCGCCGGATATCCTGGGTGACTAGCAGCTCTGCCAGCCGGGTCTTCCCGACGCGCGTGGTGCCGTACACCACCGTATGGCCAACGCGCTCCCCCAGAGCCAGGGTGACGTCTTTTTCGTCGGGCTCGATGCCGTGCAGCGCCGGATTGCCGCCCACCGGTGGTAACGGCCGCACCGGGTTCAGCGGCGTATCGGCACTCAGCAGCTTACCCAGCCAGGGCAGACGGTGCTCTGTCATCATTTCGAGCTGACGCGCCCCCAGGTAAAAGCGGTTTGGCTGCAGGTAACGGGCCACTTCAGGGCGCAGCGTATCCTGCAGCCGCTGGGTGTGTTTTTGCGTCCAGCGGAACCCCCGGCCTAGAAACAGGCGACGATGACTGACGGGGATCTGTTTAGTACTCATGACATAGCGCGTCAGGCGGCGGAGATTCCGGCGGTAGCGAATAATCTTCATCCCCTGATGCGTGCGGGTGACGGCCAGCGCCGCAAACCCGGCTGCGGTGACATAGCTGACAGTCGGAGCCAGAGCGACAGCCCAGGGTGCCTGCACACAGACATACGCCGCCATGCCCGATACCACGGCGGTATTCAGCTCAACGGCCGGACGCAGCAGGGCCTCAATGACGTAACGGTTACTCATCGTCTGCCTCCTTTATAATTTTACCGTCGGCCATACGGATATACGTTCCCCTCCCGGCACCGGCTTCCCTGCAGGAAAGGGAGTGGTAACGCAGGGCATCCGCCAGTAAGCGCCAGAGCACATACAGAACATTCGACAGGATGAAAAAAATGATCCATACGGCCCGCAATGACAGCAGGTAATTGTTCGCCGCGGTTTCTGTGGAGACGGCAGTGACGGTACAGGCTGCCGGCTTTGCCTCAGGCGGAGCCGCATTATCAGGCACCGGGCATTCCTCCCACATGTAATGTCCGGGCGGCGCGGTGCGCCATGCCGTTGCCTCCTTCTGCAACTGGTCGTTCAGGTCACTGACCGGATGGCCGAAAACAAGCCAGGCGAGCAGGCAGACACCGCCGAAAGCGGCAGGCACGAAAACGGCATGACGGAATAAACAGAACACAAGCCACAAAGCGTAGCGCAGGCTGTTCAGGATGATGTGCATAAAAGATTCCTCAGAGATACTGCCGGACGTCCTGCCCGGCGAGAATGGCCAGCAGGCGTTGCCCGCTGATGATGCGCAGGCGCGGTGACGCCATATGAAGGGTGCGGCTCATTTTTCCGGTACGGCCCGTGTGGATAAAGAGCCCCCGGCGGCCGGAGTGCAGGAGAAGTCGGTCGAAGTCCTCAACATGTGCGGGGGAAACAGCACGACTGTACCGTTTGGCCTGGATAAGCCAGTGCTCGCCGTCGATGATGACCTGGCCATCAAGGCCGCCGTCACCGCTGTAGGAGGCATTGCGCACCACGGTTAGCCCCTGACGTTCAAAGGCAGACAGCAACAGCTCTTCAAAGACATAGGGGCTGATTTTGCGCAGATAGGTCAGACGCTGCCCGTCTCCCGGCAGGAGGGTCAGTTTATTCAGTACCCGCCCCGCCGTTGCCCGGTATCGCCGGTGACGGCGGGTGCTGGCTTTCTCACGCCAGCGCAGGTTCAGAAAGGCCATCACCACCAGGAAAAGGACTATCAGTATGACCGCCCCATAAGGGTGTGCCATCAGCAGACCGTTGATATCTGGCGTGCTCATTACGGCTTAAACTGCTGCGTCAGGCCGGTATCGGTGATGAGTACCGGATAATGCTCAATCTGCAGGCGACGGGCCAGCTCGCTGCCGGAAGCCGGGGCCAGGCTGACACCGGGTGCCAGTTCGCGCAGCTCGCGCACGGTATCCATGTCTGTGACGTTGACTATCATCCCGGCCGCATGCTGTTCAGCCAGCGCGCCGGCATTGGCTTTCAGCCATTCACGGGACAGAGCATCATCCCCGATCAGAAACAACGCCCCGATGCCGGGCAACTGCAGCGGCCGGTCTGCTGTATTCCCCGGGCTCAGTTCAGGTGTGTTAACGGGTAACATACCCGCCATCCCGTCAGCCAGCGGAACACCGTGGTCCGGCTGGCGTGAAGGCTGTACGTCACTGACGCCGGGCATGCCGGGCTGTTTATTAACGGCCTCAAAATACGGCGCAGCATCTTCACCGCCCAGATCAGCAATCACATTCAGTTCAGCATGGCCGGTCAGGGGAAGGAGGGTAAACAGCAGTAAGGACAGCGTTTTCATCAGGGTTATCTCCCGGGTTCAGTCCAGACGAAGCCTGGATCGGGGGTGAGCGCAGCAACCGAGCGGGGCGCTTCAGCTGCCGGCGCAGAAATGCGGGGTGCAGGGCTGATTTTTGCCAGATGCCCTCTCACAATGGCGCGGTAACGTGCAGCAGGCTGACCACCTGCGGGATGGTGGTAGCAGCCGGCCGCATCCAGCCAGCTGCCTGGCTTACGCGCCCAGCACTCACGCAGAATGGTGGCGGCGGCGTTCAGGTTGGTGTAAGGGTCAAACGCATCCCACGTCGAGGCAAAATGATGACCGTTCCAGCCCAGATTGACCTGGGCAATACCGACATCGATGCGCTTAAGCGGGTGACTCTTCATAAAGACCTGCAGCGCCTGCCAGGCCTGCAGGCGCGTCTCATAGCGATACCCTTTGCCTGCCACATTGATGGTCCAGGGCCATGGCCGTATTCCGCGGGGAAGTTTGCGCGAAGACTCGCTCAGTGATACCGAGTAAAGCGCTTCGGGGGGCACGCCGTGCGCCATGGCCACGCGGACGTAACCCTCCGGCACCGTCTGGTCAGCATGGCCGTCAGGGACGGCCGACATCAGTAAGCCCAGCGCCAGTGCGCCGGTCAGAATGCTGCGATTGCCCATTTACCGTCTCCCGCCTGCTGCAGTAAAACCGGCATCAGGCCGTTACCAAAGCGCATCCACCGGCCGCCGTCGTGGTTAAGCGTGATCTGGCGCTTGCGGACCTTTTCCACGGGAATGTGATGGTCCCGCGCCCAGCTGCGAAGCGCATCATCACTGCCCTGGCTGTCGACCAGATAGATGTCCACCGGCCGGTTGTCAGCCAGCACGGCAGACAGTTTCGCGTCGCAGGTTGCGCAGTCTTTTGACCTGACGAACAGCGCCAGCCGGCCGCCACTGTCGTGCGCCACGCCGGAGGCGTTCCCCATATTGACCGGCAGTGTGCCCGGATACAGGCGCTGCCAGGCCGCGTTCACCTCACGCTGGAAATCAAGCTCTTTCTGGGTGCGGGCAAACTCTTCCTTCACCCACTTTTCAGCAAACTTACGGCGCTCTGCCGGCGTCTGCGCCTCGATACCGAGGGTGGAAAGCGGATCGAGACCCGGCGACTGGGTACCCCGGGGTCCCTTCATCAGCTGCTGATAACGCTGATAATCGTCGGCACTGAGTCCCCACTGACCGGCCTGCTGCTGCAGGTTTTGCTGTGCGGAGTCCGCCCGTTGTGTTGATTCCTGTCGGCTGACATCCATCTGTCCTGATGTGGTCGCGGCCAGGGTCAGGGGACTCAGCAGCATGGCGGCTAAAAAGGTATGTTTCAGTTTCATCATTCGCTCCGTTATTCTGCTCTGAGCACGGTCTGGCGGCCGTTAACCCGAAACGTCGCCTCACCATAACCGGCACTGACCAGCGTCCAGCCGGACACGGTTTCACCCTCTCCGACCAGGGCCACCTGCGACAGGTTGCTGTAGCCCCGGGGCGCGATGGCAGCCCAGGACTCTGCCCCCCGCTTCTCCACTCCCGTCAGCACAAAAGGCGCAGTGCGGGCCACGCGAAGGGATGGAGCAGAACGACGTGTGTCAGCGGGACGGGGCTTTTTTGCAGCAGGCTCGTTTTTTTTTACCGGTGAGGCGACAGGTGCGGCGGGTGCGGGTGCCGGCTGTGATTTCAGCGCTGTCAGCTGCTCAGTCAGCGCACTCAGGCGGGTTTCCAGCCCCTGCTGGGCGTCCTGAAGGGTTCGCAATGACTGACGCACGGCGTCGTCGCTGCCGGCCTGTTTCGCTGCTGCGCTCAGCTCCTGCTGCATCTCGCCAAGTTTTTTCCGGGTATCCTGCAGGCCGGTTTTGAGCGTGGTCACATCTGACTGCAGGGCCGCGACTGTCTCAACAGTGGCCGCTGTACTGCCCTGAGATTCAAGGCGTGCAAGGCGTTCATCAAGGTTCGATATGCCCAGACTGAAGGCGGTGTAGCCCAGCGCCAGAATGCCGGCCAGCGCCACACCGCTGGCAGCGCCCCAGATGAGGCGGCGGCGGGGACGCCAGCTGAATCTTTTACGGGCCGGAGCGGGGTCAGTATGGAATGGTTGCTGTTCGCTCATTTTCTCAGAAACCCTCCGCTGACAGGTTTAACGGGTACTGACTGAGGGGCGCTGATGGCCGGTTGTGACACGGCGGACGGCGCAGGCGTGGACCAGGTGCTGACCGGCGGCGGAAGCTGGGAGACCGGCAGCTGGTAGCCGTCGCGCAGGCTGTGGCAGACCACACGCTGTACATCATCCACCTCAAGCTGCCAGGCCGGACCGGCCAGGACCTGCAGGGCAGTACGCAGGCGCATCGGGCCCAGCTGGTACTGGACGGCCGGCAATGCCTGGCGGTAAAGCACGCCGTTGGCGGAGCCGGTCGCGCACAGGGAATAACCGGACTGGCGCAGGGCGTAACGCAGCGCATCCGCCACAGTAGGATGCAGGGATGACGGGATGCGAATATCAATAATTTGCGAGAGAGGGTCACGCTGGGCCGCCTGCGGATCGGTACTGACCAGCAGATAACGATCGTAGCGCACCACTTCCGGCGTCCGCGCATACTCGTCCGGAGAGACCGGCTGAACGTTGCGGGTGACGGTGGTGCCGGGTGTCGGGTCCGCAGGCTCACGTTGCTGCAACTTTTGCGGCTGGGAAACACAGCCCGCAAGGAGCAGCAGGGGAAGAACAGTGGCAAGCCTGCCTGGTGAAAATATGTTGTGAGAGGTGTTACGTTTCATCCGGAATTTTCCTGTACAGTGATAAAACAGCCCTCACTGTGCGGAATCAGTCCGGTTTCACTCAATTAACAACTGATTTTCCGTTGATGAAAAAAAACGCCGGCAAAAGCCAGCGTTTTTCACTAATAGCGCGCTGTCAGGCTACTTTATGGGGACGATGGGTCACATCGCCGCGGCCTTCAAGCAACCCCGCAATAGAAATGTCTTCGTCCAGCGCGTCCCAGTGGATACCACGGGGACTCAGTTCATAGCTGTTAAGCTGTTCAGTTGAAGCATGCAACAGGCGTGGAAACCATGCCAGCGGCACACCGATGGTACGGGCGTCGTTGAGTTCAACCCACATCGTGGCCTCATCGAAGCTGACCCGTTTAGCTGAAATAGTCATTCCAGGCCTCCAGAAACAATGCTTGGTTATCTTCAACGATCCCCGTCAGTTCTTTTAATACCCGTGAATTAAACCCATCGTTACTGGCCAGAGCCACTGATGGCGTTAACCAGAATTTGGCTTCACTACCTGCTTTCATTACGTGAATGTGTGCAGGTTCGAGCGGGTTACCTTCATTAGAATAAAAAAAGAACCGGAAACCGTTGATCCTCAGTATAACAGGCATGTCAGTTATCCTTAAATGCTGACCGGATTATGTGTAAGTTCAGAGCAACTGCCATAAAGGCTGTTCAGAGTGCATGGATTGCCGATTTTGGTACTCCATACCCGAATCCAATGAACGGTATATCGTCATCGAAGTCCATCGGTGGCGCACCGGCACTGCTGCCGGAAGCCTGGCCACTGTGAGTCGGTCCGGAAGGTTGCTGAGGCTGGCCCCAGTCATTCCGGGAAGACGTATTCTGACCGCTGCCGGACTGGCGACCGCCAAGCATCTGCATGGTGCCACCAATGTTTACCACCACCTCTGTGATGTATTTCTCCTGGCCAGACTGATCGGTCCATTTGCGTGTGCGCAGCTGGCCCTCGATGTAAACCTGGGAGCCTTTGCGCAGATATTCACCCGCAATTTCTGCCAGCTTGCCGAAAATAACCACCCGGTGCCATTCGGTCACTTCTTTCTGTTCACCGGACTGCTTATCACGCCAGCTCTCAGACGTGGCCAGAGAAAGGGTGGCAACTGCACTGCCATTGGGAATATAACGCACTTCAGGATCCTGGCCGAGATTACCGACAAGAATCACCTTGTTAACGCCGCGTGAGGACATAATCATTTCTCCTGTAAAGAATAAAGAAACACCCCGCGAACGGGGTGTGTCAGGTGCGCATCAGAATGAGTTTTCTGCGTAGTTTTGTTGTGCGGCAGAGCCATTCTGCGGCGGCACGGAGTCAGATTTTTCAGTCTTGTAGACCATGTCCTGGCCTATTTTGATCCAGTCCACCTTTATCAGGCGGGCTTTCAGACTGACACGCTGTTCGCCGGCATGCTCGCCCTTGTTCAGCGTAAATATGTCCGTGGACGGATTACTCAGGTTAAAGCCCAGCAGGACTTTTTTGTCTTCATCGACGGCTTTCTGGCAGCGGGCGATAAGGCTGGTAGCCTCTTTACCTGCGACAGAAATGTCAAAACGGACGTAGGCCGGATTGTCAGTCGGACCGCTCAGTGCATTGATTACGCAGCTGAGGAACGAGCCATTCTGATGGTTAACCTGGCGGATGTTGCTGAGATACCCGATGCCTTTAATAGTCAGGTTGAAGTACTCAGATTTTGCAGATGCAGAAGTATTGTTTGCAGACATGATGTTTTCTCCATGGAGGTAAAAATAGGTACGACGGAGAAACCATCTGCCCTGACGGGAGTGGTTTCCCGTCGGGGGTCAGGATCGGTTGAATCCTGAGAGTCTGGTATGTTGAAGGAACCTTCATCGCCGCGTCGTAATGCGCTTGTACAGGCGATATCTGCTTTCAAAGGTGCGCAGATGTACCAAAGTTTGCTCCCTTTCAGGTTACAGGAGCTTTCGCTGTAGCCACCCGAAGGCGATTCTCACAGGCTACTGAATCATTGGTGGTCGTATGAACGACGGTTTAGCACTTTTATAATTAAACCGTCCTCCCTGAATGTCAACGGTCAAAATGGAAAACGTGATCCGTAAAATAAAAGGGCACCGTTTCCGGTGCCCTGGGGTCAGTGCCTTAACCTGCGGTCGTCTCATCTGTCTCCGGGGAATAATCCCGACGCGGTTTTCACGGAGTGCATGCGTCTTACAGGTCAGTTAGTGTGCAATAACTTCCTGCCAGGCCTGCTGGGGGTAAATCCCGTTAAAGTTTACCTTACAGCACCGTGGCCAGCGGGGCACCTATGCATCAAAGCCTGGCAACAATAGCAGAACCCGGCCCGGGGTTGTACAGTGAAATAGTTCAATACTGCGCGGATTATTCTGTTTTAGCCTTAACCGATGTTTTTTTACGCTTCGCTGCTTTCTTCTTACCTGTACTGATAATTCCCTCACAGTCCGGATAGCGTATGCACCCCCCAAAATCACCATTTTTACCTTTACGTTTACGCGGGGGTCCTTTGCATAACGGGCAGGGAGGCGTGACGGGAGCAGTAATTTTCACACTGTCCTGGCGGCCTTTTTCGACAAGGTGACGGGTCCACTGCAGCTGCTTTTGCATAAAGACCGCAAGCGACATTTTCCCCTGCGAAATACTCATCCAGTGCCTGCTCCCATAATGCGGTCATGCCCGGGCTCGTCAGCGTTTCCGGCAGGGCCGCAATCAGCTCCCGGGCCATCTGCGTTGAGTGGATGTGCTTCCCTTTTTTCTCCAGATAGTGTCGTTTGAAGAGGGTTTCAAGCACGGCCGCACGCGTCGCCTCTGTGCCCAGACCGGCGTTATCACGCAGCACTTTCTTCAGCTTCGGGTCACTGACGAAACTGGCCGCGTTCTTCATGGCAGCAATCAGCGTCCCCTCCGTGAACGGTTTGGGCGGACTGGTTTTCATATCCTTAACCTCAGAACCGGTGACAGCGCAAATATCCCCTTTTGCCAGCGCCGGCAGCGCCATACTGTCACCGTCGACGTCCTCTTCATCGTCATCTTTTTCAGCCAGGAACAATGACTTCCAGCCCGTCACCACACCGACTTTCCCGCGTGTACGGAACAGCTGTCCACCGATATTGAAAGAGGCCTCCGTCACGTCAGATTCCTGCAGCGGAAGGAACTGGGCGAAATAATGCTGGCGAATCAGCTGGTAGACCTTCAGCTCATCGGCGCTGAGGCGTGACAAATCAAATGCCTGTCGGGTGGGAATGATGGCATGGTGCGCGGTGATTTTTTTGTCATTCCAGACACGCGAGACAAACTGCCTGTCCAGCTGATTCAGTACCGGGGCCACAGCCGGATCGGATTTCGCCACTGCCGCCAGCACGTCGGATATTTCCTGCTGCATGGAAGTTGGCAGAAAACCGCAGTCTGTACGGGGGTAGGTGGTCGCTTTGTGGGTTTCGTAAAGTGACTGAGCAATGGCGAGCACATCATTTGCGCCCATGCCGAATTTTCGGGAACAGACCTGCTGAAGGGTGCCCAGGTCAAAACAGAGGGGTGCCGCCGTTTTCTCCCGCTTCTGTGTCACCTCCAGTACCGCAGCCCTGCCCTGCTGCTGACACAGCTGTCCCACCGCCCGGGCAGCCTGAGGATTGATGCAACGCTTTTCCTCATCACAGTACTGCTCAACGGGCACCCAGCCAGCCCGGAACCGGACGCCCTCTTTTTCAATAAGCGCATGTACCTGCCACCAGGGCTTTGGCACGAAGGACGTAATTTCATTATCCCGGTTAACCACCATGGCAAGCGTCGGCGTCTGTACCCGCCCGACGGACAGCACTTCTGACACCCCTGAGTCACGGGCCTTGAGAGTATAAAGGCGGGTCAGGTTCATACCGATGAGCCAGTCAGCCTGGCTCCGGCCCTTGCCGGCATCGTACAGCAGGGCTGTTTTTTCTCCGGGAAGAATATTGCCCAGTGCTTCCTTCACACTGGCCTCATCCAGGGCTGACAACCAGAGCCGGCGTACCGCGCCACTGTAGCGGCAGTATTCCAGCAGCTCACGCGCGATCACCTCGCCCTCGCGGTCGGCATCGGTGGCGATGACCACCTCAGAGGCCTTTTTGAGCAGCTTACTGATAACAGTGAACTGCGATTTTGTCTGCTCCTTGACGACCATTTTCCAGGCCTCAGGCAGCACAGGCAGAACATCGGCACGCCACGGCCTGCCATACTGCTCGCCATAGGCTTCAGGGCTGGCAGTTTCGAGTAAATGGCCGACCGCCCAGGTCACAACGATGTTACCGCCGCTGATAAATCCCTGCTCACGCTTGCTGATGCCCAGCACGCGGGCAATATCCTTTGCCTGGGAGGGTTTTTCACACAGAAAGAGTTGCATGTGTTGCCTCCCGCATCAGCTTTTTTCACCCGCCGCAACAGCGCGGACATCATTCATCAGTTTCGTGACGCCGGACCGGGCCAGGCGCTGTGATGATGATGAGCGATAGACAACATAGAGCCTGCTGCCGGACCCGTTTTTTTCGATTTCGATATCCAGGTGATCACGTCCGTTCCAGTCGGAGCCCATTTTGTAGTAGCTGCCCGGCATGGCGTCCCAGACGGGATGCGCATCATCTTCAGCCGCCGCTTTCCAGTCCCCGTCATTTGCTGCCTGGCGCATGGACTCAAGCTCCTGCGTGGAAATGAATTTATAGTGCCGCTTTAAGCGGGCCGCTGCCGTATCCACATCGACCGGCACGGAGAACGTTTTATCGACGGACTGCATGGCCTGTTGCCCTGCCGGGCTCATCAGCGGCATCCCGCCACTTTCTCCGCTGCTGTTGCCGCCCAACGTTTTTGTCAGGTTTGCGGCTGTGTCACTGACCTGTTTATTAATCGCAGCCCAGTCCGTTGTTGCGCATCCGCTCAGTAAAAAGAAGGAGGTGAGGAGGAACACAGGACGAATCATATTATTCCTCCTCTGCTATGTTGTTTTTAAGCGGAGGTGAGAACGAAGAGCGTTTTTTACCGCTTAACACATCCGGATCAGGTTCGCCATTTCGCTCAATGGCAACAAGCCCTTGCGTGGTTTTTTCTGCAATATCACGGCGAGTCACTGCAAGTGTTCGGTAAGGCTGAATCACGCCATAGACCTGACGAACAGCATGGCCACCATTGTCCAGGATAGTGTCACGTTGCGAACGCGAAATCAGCCCGTAATGAAAAGCCTGGAAAGCTTTCATTGCTAACTGATCATATCCAACCAGAAGCCATACGCACCGGTATCCTAACGGTGAACGGCTGAAAACGCTGACATTTAACGGATCGGCTGATTCAACTTCCGAGAGCGTTACCCCTTTGGGTACGGCTGACAATATGGCATCCAGTGAACTGAAGTTTTCATTAATTTTAAGTGTTGCTCGTTGCAGGGCTTCTTCGAGCCGTACCAGAGCCATATCGGCATAGGGATTATCTGCCGCTGAGTCTCGGGAAGCATTACCAGCTCGCGCAATGGCTTGCGGCATGCTGATTATTTCAGGCCTCTTTTTTTTCACCCCTGTATCGTCCGGAGCATCACGTTTCCTGCCCTCCCAAAGCCGGATTGCATAATGTGTATGGAGCAGGATATTAACAGAGGACTGTAGGGCCCCCGCTCGTGAAGCGGTCGTTCCGCCCTTTGTTTTACCATCAGACATGTCTAACGCCTCTCTTTAGTGGGTAATGAGTTTTGACACGCTTGAGATAGTCCGGGCGAGAGGGGTATATGAACAACTTAAAATCAGATCGTCACCATTACAAATTTGCAGGACCTTCATCTCTTTTATGGCGAAGAAATATTGCCTGGCTTTTAACCACTGTTGCCACTGGCAACAGTGCTCGCTTTTTAGCCAGTGTTGCCACTGGCAACAGTGCTTACTTTTTAGTCAGTGTTGCCACTGGCAACAGCGCTCACTTTTTAGCCAGCATTTTTGCTGACAAAAGTGCAAGACTTCATGCGCCGCTGCCTGTAAAAATCTGCAATCTCATGAATTTATGATTTTTTCCCGAATTTTCTTCACCAGATCCCTGATATTTTCCTCCGATACCGGGCGGGCAGAGGCGCGTGGTTCGGGTTTCCATTGTTGCTGTTCGGGACGCTGAACTGTTTTTTGCCCGACACTGTCAGATATATCGCCACCCTGACGGGGCGCGTATAACCTGCCCTCACGCGCTTTCTTCATCACGGCCAGCAACCAGCCTACCGGGTTGCTGAGCTGCTGGCGTGCCATCACCTTTTGCAGGCTGAGCAGCACAAGTTGTGCCTGCTCCTCAGGCAACGCCTGCAGCTGTGCGGTCAGCATGGCAATATCTTCTGCCGGAACAAGTTCATGCAGACTGTCGGGAAGCACAGGTTTACCCGGTACGTACGTATTTTTATTCACACTGTGTGTGATACTACGTACGTAATGGTTCGGTTTCCGAACCCGGCCATAACTGACTGTTTTTACTGGCAGTACGGATTCCGAACTTAGTGAGTTGTTATGCCTTTCTGGACTGAGTTCGGTATCCGAACCCTGTTTTTTAGCGGCGATTCCTGGCCGTTTATGACTGAGTTCGGTTTCCGAACCCGGTGCGGGACAGGGTATTCGGTGATGATGTTTCGCCATCTGGCTGGGCGTCTGTGGGCGGTCCAGACGCGATTCGATCAGCGCAAGATGGCTGCGATAATGGCGCATGGTGGGGTCGTTTTTTATATCGTCGAGCACTTCGCGGGCGGTCTGGCTGATAGTCCGGTTTTTACTCAGGCAGGCATCCGCCACCGTATCAAGGAAGCGGGGGTCGAGCATTTCCGCATCGCTGAACGTCAGGGGCTCATCGTGCTGAGCATAGATATTCCCCCGCACCCGCCCTTTATCATCCCGCACGCGTTTACAGAGGCTGAGCCAGCCGGTTATTCGCAGCATAAGCAGGACGCGGCTTACCGTTTCCCTTGAGGCTTTCCCCTTTCCGGGTGAGGCAAGCTGCAGCTGCAGTTCGTCATAGCTGGGGAAAACCGCCCCCTCATTATTTTGTGCATACAGCCGGATCATCATCCAGCCCATCTTGTCCAGTGGTGACAACCGCGTGTCGAGCAACAGCCGGCGGGGAATGGAATCATGCACATTTCCAGTAAACAGCAGGCCGTTACGTATCCTGCCATCATCCCGCCGGGGACTGGCCGCAAGGCGGGCATTCATTTTATCCAGCGTATAAGCAATCAGGCTTTCTGCAGGCAGACTCATTATTTTTCCTTTTCGGCCGCCATCACGGCCGTTCTGAACTGTCAGTATGCTTAGTACTGCACCCGCGTACGGGTGCAGGGTAAACAGGCTGTCATGCTGCTATTTCCGTATGGCGCTGTTATAGCGTTCGTGGCTGAGAAGAAGCCATGTCCGGCCTTCGTTGCGACTCAGCAGACGCCAGAACGGGCCGAGATCGATTTTGTAGTAACCGCAGCCTTTCTCATCGAGCCGGGTGTAATTACGCGCCCCCTGCCGGAAACGGCGAACCTGACGTAACGCCTTTTGACAGCATTGCGGCGGCGTACCATGGGGAGCCCGCAGGCCCGGCGCAACCATTCTGTATTTCATGCCGTCTTCCTTACCGGCGTTCGGGCCGGAGAAGGCTGCCGGGTCTTGTGCCAGCCGCGGACGGCATGCCAGACCGACGTCAGCGAGACGTTCATCTGTTCTGCAGCCAGCATCATTACGTCCAGCCCGTCAGCACTTTCCGCGTCTTCAACGCCGGACTTTTGCCACTGACGCCACAGGGCGGCGTTTTCCTCATCACCCAGTGCGTTACCGCGCCCCGGCCGGACATCGATACCGGCAATGCGACGGCGGGCCGCCACGTCCGTACTGGAGAGCCCGAAGTAATTGGCCATCAGTTCAATGGAGCCGCCCAGCGCCAGCGCCCGATCGATACGCTGGAGTCGTTTCTGTTCCGTCCGGGCCTGCTGTAGCATGCGCACCAGATTGCCGTGATTGATGCCCACACTGATGATCGACACCTCACTGCCGGAAAGGTAGTGAAGCTCTTCGAGCGAGAGCCCCTGCAGCATCTGCATTTCCTCGCGGTTCAGTCCCAGCGATTCGCAGCGGCGGAGATAGCCACTTCTGAGATCCATAACCAGCTGCATCAATAATCCGTTTGCAGCCTGAGATAAACTGTTCATCATTCCCCCTTAATCCTGACGGTAACCAATGGCTGCCGGACCCCGGCCGCTGACACCCTGATGAAGACGGGCATTTTGTCCGGCTTCATACCCCTGATAACGTGCTGTATCCGCCCCGCGGCAGGCTTTCAGTTCACGGGTTGTGACTGTTTTCATACTGCGGCTTTCCAGCCAGTGACTCATCACCTGCTGCTCCTCGCTGCTGATGTCAGTTGCCGATATCACCTCACGCACCCCACATACCCAGCCGTCACGGAACTGCTCCGCTCTCGCCCGGCGTGTGGCCAGTTTCAGCCGCTTACTCTGGGTTTTGAGATAAGAATTTGTGGCATCTTTCAGCTGGCGCGTCAGCACATCAAAGGCATAGGCTGCTATCTCAGGTTTTTCACTGAATCCGTAAAAGGTTACCGAACGGCGATACCCGGCAGAGGTCTGACGCCATGAGTAATAAGCCTGGCAGCCAAAGGCATGACAGACGCCCCGGACAAGGGTCACCATCCATTCCGGAACTTTTTCAGCATCCGAAGGGGCCGTGCGGGAAGACGCTTCGCGCACGGATGTAAGGCCGGCATCAAGCTCGCTGATACCGTATCTGGCCATCAGCTTCTGGGCACGCTGCAGGGCCAGTCCTGCCTCATGGGCATTACTGTTGCTGCGGCCCAGCTTCAGCAGTTTCCTGACAAGATTCAGCAGTCGCAACTGTCGCTGTGAGTTATTCATCACTGTTATCCTCCCCGTACTTCAGACCGCGTTGCAGCTCCCGGAGACGGCGCATAACGCGCATCAGGCGGAGCAGTTTCAGAGCATCTTCATCTGTCAGGGCAGGTGCTTCCCCCTCACCCGGGCCGCCGGTGAAAAGCTCCGGCAGACCACACACCCCTGCCGCCGGATGCAGCACAGGCGCTTCGCCGGTCAGGCCCAGCAGAAATGCGGCGGCTTCAGAACACACCTCACCTGCCCCGACGTAACCGGCAGACATGTCCTTGTCGCGTTGAGGAAGAATTTCATCTTCGCAGCCAAGGACCTCACCCAGCTCCCATGCCAGACGAAAAGCGGTATTCTGCAGGTGTTCGATATCGTCCTGATGGGCCGGCACATGCCAGATGCTGTCATTACTCACCGGCGCGTCATCCTGCAGGACAACTTCAGGTTCTGGTGTTAAAAGAGAAAGCAGGCCATCCTCCCCATTGTCCTCTTCTCCACCATTCTCTTCTCCGTACCCATCGGAGAGGGTAACCAGCCCGCTAACATCCCCACTCTCACCTGAAATAACCGGCGCGGCACCGTACATATCTGGCTGAACCTCATGCCGAGGGGGCTCATTAATCGGTGTTTCAGAAGGAGAAGACGCATTACCCGGAACGGGCGTTACAGCCCCTCCTGAGACCTCAGGACGTGAACTGGAGACAGGTAGCGGGACGCCTTCACTCTCATCTGAGCCTGTGGTATGCAGGGCGTGATCAGCATTAACAGACTTGTTTGCGGCGGGAAAGGCAACCGTCTCCGGCTCGCCAAAGTGATGTCTGCGGTTGCGTTCTTTAGGATCGAGTTCCATCATCCAGCGGTCATAGTCCAGTTCCGGATGGGGTAACGCCTGCAGTAAATCACCAATAAATTCATCGCGAAACATCTCCAGAGACCACAGTTCCGGGGAGTTGAAACGGCCACAACACTGGCCAAAAACGTCGCTGAAGGATTTATCGCCTGTGTCTGAAATCAGGCAAAACTCATCCCACACGCGTTCCGCATCATGCCGGAGCGCCAGCAGTGACGTTATTTGTGGCCTGCCAAGCCCGGACTCAAGCAGGTCTGGGATCCACGGATAAAGATATTTCAGCGCATCTTCCATACGGCTGACTGTTGAGTAATGGACTGGCAAACCTTCACGGGTCAGTAGCTCTGACAACTGACGCAACGAAACCGTCTTTCCCATCTGCTCTTCATATATAGAGCGGGCTTTGTGGATCCCCTGCGCTTTTTCAATAAAACTCAGCTCCCCGCGCACTTCATTCTCTGCCAGATGGCCAATAACACACTGCAGCCGTCCCGGCCACGGCTTGAACAACACATGGACGCGGAAAAACCGGTCTTCTCCGGTTTCCTGCCACAGTTCTGACAGGATCTGATAACGTGTATTACCCCCGTCGCTGAAGATGTACATATCGGGCTCACCATCCGGGTCACGGGTGACTTTGGGCACGGTGTCCAGCCCGCGCGAACGGATGGAAGCCTTGATATCGTCATAACGCGGATTGCGTGATGTTCGCGGATTATCAGGATTCGGGCTTAACTGGTCGAGCGTCAGGACCATGGGCATTTCAGCCGCCGGCATGACGCTGATATTGCCGGCCGCCTGCGACTGGCGTCCGGGCTGCAGCATGGCAGCCCCCACATTAGAACTTTTACGGCTCATGCCTGTTTCCTCCCGCTGCGGTAACCGAAGTCATAGCTGCCTTCCTGAAACTCCGAAAAGAGGGTGTAACGCCCGTCAAATTTGACTTTTACCGTGCCGGTTGGCCCCTGCCGCTGCTTGCCGACAATGATCTCAGCCACCCCGGCATCAGGGGTGCCGGGGTTATAAACCTCATCCCGGTAAATAAACATGATGAGGTCCGCATCCTGCTCCAGCGCACCGGAGTCACGCAGGTCACCATTATTGGGGCGTTTATCGGCCCGCTGCTCCACCAGGCGGTTGAGCTGGGAAAGCGCCAGTACCGGACAGCCCAGCTCTTTACCGAGCGCCTTAAGCGAGCGGGAAATTTCCGCTATTTCCTGCGTGCGGTTTTCCTGCTCGGGGGAGCGGACAAGCTGCAGATAGTCCAGCATGATGAGAGAGGGTCTGCCGTATTTGCGGACATAGCGACGGGCGCGGGCGCGCAGTGTGGCCGGGGTCTGGTAACTGGTATCATCAATGATCAGACGGTTTTTCCACTCAATAATGCGACCGGTTGCCTCGGACACGCGAGCCCAGTCTTCATCATCCATGTTGCCGCTGCGAAGCCGGGACAGTTCCACCCGGCCTTCCATCGCCAGCAGGCGCATCATCAGCTGCTCTGAGGGCATTTCAAGACTGAACACAAAGACGTGATCGTCAGGTTTTGCGCTCACGGCCGCTGTGCAGGCGGCCATGGCCAGCGACGTTTTCCCCATGGAAGGACGGGCGGCCAGCAGGGCCAGATCGCCGGGCTGGAGACCACAGGTCATCGCGTCCAGTTCACTGAACCCTGTCGGTGTCCCGGTGAGGCCGTCACTGGCGGACATGCTTTCCAGCTGCGTCAGCAGTTTATCCAGCGCCTCGTTAACACCGGTCTCACTGTTGAGCTGCATGGCTCCCTGTTCGGCAATGTTAAACAACTTACCTTCGGCCGACTCAAGAATGCCCGCCGAGCTGGCTTTCGGGGCTTGCACATCGGAAAGAAGACTGTTACCCACAGTCATCAGCTGCCGCAGGCGGCTTTTCTCCGCCACCACCCCGGCGTATGCCAGGATATTGGCTGCAGACGGCGTGTTTTTACTCATTTCAGCCAGATAAGCAAAGCCGCCACACTGTTCAAGGTCGCCTCTGTTCTCCAGCCGTTCCGTAATAGTGATGAGATCGAGCGGTAGCCCTTCTCCGGCCAGCTCGGCCATCACGCGAAAGACCATACGGTGCGGCCGGGAAAACAAATCTTCCGGGGAGATTTGCAGTATCACCTCATCCCACCGGTCGTTATCAAGCATCAGTCCGCCCAGTACGGCCTGCTCAGCCTCATAAGAGCAGGGCATCATCATCTCAGACATGACGCACCTCCCGGGTCAGAACGTCACTGAAATGGCTCTGCCACTCGGGGAACAGTTCAGACGCGAGGTCGTGCATGGTGACGGCTGCGGCCGGACCTTTGCGGCGTGTTTTGTATTCCAGACGATGCACGGGCTGCTGCTTGACGTGCCCCAGTTTGAAAATATCCAGCGCCTCGATACGGGTATCGAGTAAACGATAAACGTCACGGTTGCCCAGCGCAGAGGCGTCGTAATGTTTTTCGTTAATGATGGCGGCAAGACCGTCCATTGCTTCACGGTCAAGCAGAGTGTTTTCGATACAGTTGACGAGAATGGAAATATCAGGAAGGCGGATACCGTAATTTTCATAGGTTTTCAGGCGGGTAAGCATATGAAGGGAGCCGCGGATAAATTCACGGACATCCGGAAGGATGGGTTTAACAACGCCCATCACATTACCGGTAGAGGAAAGGAGGGAAAGCTCGGTCATGACGCCTGTTGCGCCTTTCGAATCCACAATAATGACGTCATAACGGTTAAAGAAAGGATGCTGAAGTATGTTACGCAGGCGCAGACGGCCGTCTGCAGCGTGGAGCATCGCGGTCGGCAACAGTTCGTCCGGGTCGTTAGAGTAGATGACATCGAGATTTTTTATGGCGGTCTGCGAAATGCATTGCGTATGGTCACTGACCATCTGCATCAGCAATTCATAGAGACCGAAAGGGGATTCATGCTCCAGCGCGAAGATACTGCTGGCTGTGGGCTGGGAATAGTCTGCATCCACAAGAAGGGTGTTCAGGCCGGCATCGGCAAGAAAACCGGCAAGGTAAGCAGCAAACGTGGATTTGCCTTCTCCACCTTTGGGAGAGATAACGGGAAGTATTTTCATTTTGCACACTCTTTACAGTATGCAAATACGCCTGTTTACAAACTATTAACTTTGACTCAGGGATTGAAAATCCCCGTGTCCTTGGTTCGATTCCGAGTCCGGGCACCACTATTTAGAAGAACCCGCCTATGGCGGGTTTTTTGCTTTCTGGGGGTTCAGTAGACACCTTGTCTTTTCAGTCATACAACCATCGCCCCGCCTTTGCAGACTCGATAATCATCGCAACGGTCAGCGGTTTGATCTCTCGTTCCGGCGAGGGGCTCTTTTGCCAGAATGGGTACTCGTATTCGAAGTAAGTTCTGCCATCAAAGTTTGAATGTTCAATATCAAAATGCTCGAATAAATCCGACAAAAAATCATGCGCATCTTCTGGTACAAACTGAAAATCATCAAGTAAGGTCCATTCCTTGGTTACCTGCTGAATTTCAGGTTTAAACCTTCTCTTTCGAATAGGGTAACGCGCCATGATGTACCCAATAACTTCTGTTTCGTAGTCTCTACTCATTAGAATGAAGTCCACTGTATACGGTCTTTCGGCCGGGCAATCAGGTTATATTTGTCGCGAGTACGTTTCGCAACGACCTGAACCGTAATTATCAACTGAGCATGACCGACGAACGGAACCCAGCGGCCTAAGAACGTCGCTATTCTGTTCGTAGGAACCATTTTCAGTTTTGACAATTTGCCCATAGGTGCGACTGGTCTAAGTCCAAACGGGAAACGAGCATCTCTCAAAAGCTTTCTTGATAAGATGGAGAGATGGTTATTATTTGTGTCACTTGACGCAGCCATTGTTGGAGATACGGATACTATGCGAACACCTTCAAGAAGCATGTTGAAATACTCCACCTCCTGTCCGGCATCATTAATTTTGTACCACTTTAACTCAGCTTTCTGCAGTACCTGACCAGTAGCAACAGCTTTATATAGATACGGACTGGAGTAATCAAACTCCTTAATAACAAGCATTGATGAATGCTGACGCATACCGGTAGGTTTACCCGTAGCATTATCTGTGGGAATACTTAGGTTATGGTGGAATCCTTTGAACTCAATGCTAAACTCTCTATTCTGAACGTCGCAACCACCCTTAATAAGCGCTACACCATCATCATACAACCACATGTTACCCGGTATAGCCATTTCCGATACCCCCTCATAATCCCTATGAAATAGATATCTATTGAAAAATAGAATAATGGCAAGCACTAATATATTTATAAACTAATTAAATTTGATGAATTGGTGGAAAATATGTTGCTAAGGTTATCTCATTAGGCCATGGTTATTCTGGAATCCCCCTCGCAAAACCTTCTGCAACCCCGCCCGTTTTCCGTTACCCTATAACCGCAGGCATCGCGACAACCGCCTTGCCACGCATCCTCAAGGTTCCCCATGACCGTCAAACACAAAATCCTCCTTAGCGCCTGCCTCGCCGGGCATCCCGTGCGCTACAACGGCACCGACAAATCCTGTACCGCAAACCTGCTGCAACAGTGGCGCGATGAAGGTCGTCTGGTCACCCATTGCCCGGAGCTGGCAGCGTGGCTGGCGTTAAAAGCCGCACAGAGTCACGGCTGCCGGTTTGCGATTTTGACCGATGGTAGCCCAACCTGCGGGAGCCAGAACGTATATAACGGGGCGTTTAGCGGGGTGAAGGTACCGGGCGAAGGGGTCGCGGCGGCGCTGTTGCGCCAGCATGGGGTTGAGGTGTTTAGCGAGTTTCAGTTGGAGGCGCTGAAGCGGCGGTTGGATGAAGTTGAAGGCGTTTAGAACGAGCCGCCCCGGCGTCGGCGCGTTGCGCCTCGGCCGGGCTACGAGCCAGATAAACACATCGATACATGGCGCGAATCACCCAATCCTCACCCACCGCCACCCTACCGCCATCATCACCAGCACAATCGTCACTCCCGCCGCCATATGCAGCAGGAAATCCAGCGGATGCACCTCCACCGGGTGGCAAAACGACAGCATCGTCAGCGCCATACAGGCGATTCCCACCCCTGACGTCGCCAGCGTGCGCAGCGGGTACAGCGCCCGGGTCCGGCGCAGGTAGCCCATCATAATGACCATCATCGGCGTGCTCACCGCCATCATAAACGCGTAGCAGTTGACTTCGTCGGGATGGCTTTCCGGGGCGTGTGTCGTCCCGAGGCTGAAGATAACGCCGCCGAGCCAGATCGCAATTAGCGGCACAAACCAGCGCCAGCCCAGCGGTTTACGCCCGGCGATGCTCAGCAGGAAGGCGTTGCGTATCGCTAGTATGCCCATCACAAAGGCCACGGTCAGTTGCAGTACAGCCAGCAACGCGCCGGCTTGCGTCCAGTCCGTCGCTACCCGGTGAAACACCAGGCTACTAAGCCAGCCGCACGGCAGCGCCATCAGCAGCCACGCGGCGACCCGTCGGTTGCTGGCCCAGGGGCGGCGTATCGGCGCGGCATCCCGGCTAAGCTTCGCAATAAAAAGATCATGATCGGTCATGGTTCGCTCCCATCCGGCGAAGGTTGGTTAGTGCTCTGTGTAATAGTGATTTCACCGCCGAAACGCTTAAATTATGGCGGGCGGCGGCCTCGGCGAGGCTCATCTCCTGCAGGTGGATATGCTCCACAATCTGCCGCTGGCGCGAGGGGAGCTGGTCGAGGATCAACGCCAGCGTTTCTTCTCGTTCATCCTCTTCCGGGATGTGTTCAGCGTCGGGCTCAACGGCCTCTTCCTCATCGGCTTCACGTAGCCAGTGGCGACCGCGTTTACGCAGCGCGTCAACGGTGCGGGCCTGAGTGATGGCCATCAGCCACGGTAAAAACGGACAGGCGGGATCGTAGGTGTGGCGCACCCGATGGACAGCCAGCAGCACGTCCTGGATAACATCGTCAACCAGCACGCTGTCGGCAATCTGCTTGCGGACCATCGCCCGAATCACCGGCACGATGGCCCGCAGCAGTTGGGTATAGGCATCGCGATCCCCCGCCTGCGCGCTTGCCATCAGCGCAGGCCATGCTTCACGCGGCGCTAAACCGTTATCCATATTCCGCCATGCCCGTTACCTCATGCTTTTTTACCGGATGCCTGATTCAGGGCGTCGACCACAATCGTCGGGGTCAGCACCTGCGGCAGCACTTTCGGCGCGCTGCCGTCCGCCGGGTAGACCACGTAGAGCGGCAAACCACCCTGCCCGAACGCGGTCATCGCGTCATCGATATCGGCGTTAAATTTAGTGGAATCCGCCACCATGTAGATCGTATTTGTGCTCGCCAGCGCCTGTTTCACCGCCGCCGTGGAAAGCGATGTGCGCTCGTTCACCTGGCAGGTAATGCACCAGGAAGCAGTGAAGTCGACAAAGATAGCTTTGCCATGCCCGCGCATCTCCGCCACCGTCTGCGGCGACCACTTCACCTGCGTGATGTTCTCCACGCGCGCGAGTTCCGGCGGAGATGGCTGGACGTGCATTACGCCGGGCAGCGGGCTGACCGCAGCGATAAACAGCACCACCGTCACCGCCAGCAGCGCTTTGTAGGATTGGTCGATATAGCGTCGGCGCTGGGCCATACCGTAAAGCCACGCGGCAAAGCTCACCACCACTGCACACATCAGCATCGCTAACAGCGCCGTGGTGCCAGCCTGCTGGGTCAGTACCCACACCAGCCAGGCAAATGCGCCAAGCATCGGGAACGCCAGGCCGCGTTTGAGGATATCCATCCATGCGCCCGGTCGCGGCAGACGTTTGGCGATGGCCGGGAATAGCGAGACCAGCGTAAACGGCGCGGCAAAGCCTATTGCCAGCGACAGGAAAATCGCCAGCGAGGCTACCGGAGGCTGCACCAGCGCGTAGCCCACCGCGCCCGCCATAAAGGGTGCCGAGCAGGGTGTTGCCACCACAATCGCCAGCGCACCGGTTAACGCCGAGCGCACAAATGCCCCGCTTCCTACTGAAATCTCCCCGGCGCGCTGCAGCGATAAACCCACTTCAAACACGCCGAGCAGGTTCAGCGCCGCGCCCAGAATGATCAACGCCAGTACGGCAATGACCATCGGTGACTGTAGCTGGAACCCCCAGCCGACGGCGGTGCCGCCAGCACGCAGCGCCAGCAGTATGCCAGCCAGCACCAGCATGGTAAAAATCACGCCGAGCAAAAAGCCCAACCCTTCGGTGCGCGCACTTTTGGCATCGCCCTCATGGCGCAGAATGCCCAGCGCCTTCAGCGAGATGACCGGGAACACGCAGGGCATCAGGTTGAGGATAATGCCGCCCACAAAGGCGGCCAGAATGGCAGTTAACATAGCGAACCCCGGCGGCTAAATTACGAGTGCGATTGCGCGTATTGCTTCACGGCATCCATCGTTTTCTGGATGTGCTCATCAGGGTTACGGTCGGTGTAGCTCATCAGAATTTTGCCGTCCGGTGCAATCACAAACGAGGTGCGGTCCGACAGCGTTTTGCCATTCATCTGCATCAGCGTCTGGTACTGCGCCGCCACTTTCGCGCCCGGGTCTGCCGCCACGGCAAATTTATCCCGGCACTCCAGTTTTGAGAACTCATCCACCTGGTCAACGTTACCGGCAGTCACGCCCACCACGGTTGCGCCGAGCTTTTTGAAATCATCGGTGGCTTCGGCAAAAGCGTGCGCCTCAAGGGTGCAGCCTTTGGTGAACGCGGCTGGGAAGAAATAGAGCACCACTGGCCCTTTCTGCAATGCCTGTTGCAGGGAGAAGGTCAGCGGTTTGCCGCCGAGCGCGCCTTGCAGGCTGAAGTCTGGGGCTTTTGCGCCGGGTTCAAGGGCAGCGTTCGCATTCACGGCGAACAGAGAAAGGCTGAGTACGGCGGCGGCTGACAAGGCTTTCAAACGATTCATGGTCGACTCCATCAAGGGGATAAACGTGCTCTGTACATAATAGTTCGCACGCTAAGGCCTGAAGGTTTCGGTCGGGGTAAAAAAAATTTTGGATCGAGCTGCCCCGGAGTCGGCGCGATGCGCCTCGTCCGGGCTATGGATGCGGCATAGGCCGGATAAGCGCAGCGTCATCCGGCAAACTGCGCCGATACTGCCGGATGGCGCTACGCTTATCCGGCCTACTGGATTACGCCACGCTTCCCCACACCTGCCGCCCCTTATGGAACGTCGCAGCGCGCGGAGAAATTCGCGCCACGGCTTCTGCCGAGCACGAGGCGTCCACCAGCACAAAGCTGGCGTCATCCTGCGCCTTCGGCCACACGCGCTCGCCCTGGTCGTTCAGCGGCAGCACGTCGCCGGTGGCGAGGAACAGCGAGCGGGAGAGATTCTGCTCGTTCGGGCGGATATAGAGCTGGGCGTAGAGGTTGGCTTTTTCGAACATATCGCCAAGGCCGTACGGCGACCAGTGGTCAATCACGCTGTCGGTGCCGGTCATCAGCGTCACGCCTTTGTCACGCAGCTGTTTCAGCGGCATATGCAGCGTGCCGATGGGGACCGTTGAAGCGATGGAAATCTGCTGCGCAGCCATGCGGGTGGCGATCTCATCCACCTGCCCTTCGTTCATTGTTGCCAGCGCGAAGGCGTGGCTGATGGTCAGCTTGCCCTTCAGCGCCGGCGTTTTCTCCACGGTTTCCACCATATATTTCACCGCCGCCACGCCCGCCGGGCTGGTTTCATGCAGGTGAATATCCACCC
The DNA here is from genome assembly GCF_000735365.1 of Kluyvera ascorbata ATCC 33433. Lineage (GTDB taxonomy): Bacteria > Pseudomonadota > Gammaproteobacteria > Enterobacterales > Enterobacteriaceae > Kluyvera > Kluyvera ascorbata. The sequence goes on from NZ_JMPL01000005.1 coordinate 90,691, forward strand.
CTTTGTGGTAGTCGATGGCAATCTGGAACATGGTGTCGAGGGACTTCTCCATCGCACCGTCGACGTTGGTCGGGTCCATCCCACCGACGTAGTGCACCCCGGCCTGCATCGCTTCGCGCATCAGCGGTTCAGATTTCGATAACAGCAGCCCATGCTGCGGGAAGGCGACGATTTCACAGTCGAAACCAGCTTTGCGCCGCGCCAGCACCGCCTGTAAATTTTCGAGGTTTTTCAGCCCGGAGACCGGCTCGATATTGCAGTGGCTGCGGGCGATGGTGGTGCCTTTTGATTGCAGCAGGTCAATCAGCTTTTCGGCGCGCTCCTGCGTGTAGGGCTGGAGTTCAGGCAGCAGCTTTTGCTCAAGCTTGATCATATCCTGAATCGTGGTGCCTGCCGGGCGGTTGAGCGAGCGCCACGGGCCACCGTAGAAGGTTTTGTCGAGGTGGATATGCATGTCGCGGGTGGTCGGCAACATCAGCTTGCCGCCCGCGTCATAGTGCGGCAGCGCGGCGTCCGGGTGGCTGTTGTTATCGCGCAGGGCCACGATTTTGCCGTCCTGAATTTCCACGGTCTGTCGCGCGGTGCGGGTGTGCACGACGACGGCACCCTCGTACTCAAAACCCGTTTCAAGCAGCACGTTATCAAGATAGTAGTGGCTGTCGGTAATGTTTATGGTTCCCTTCGTCTCGCAGACGGCAGCACCGGAAGTCGCCGCATAGGCCATCGGCGCGGTCGCGCCAAACAGCGCGGCGGCGGTAACCATTTTGCCGCTGTTGCTTAAAAACTCACGGCGACTGTTATTCTCTTTCATCGTCGTTCCTTATCAATGGACAATATGGGTGCCCGTTTCGCCGCGCAGGGCGGCAGGCAGACATTCCGGCGTGGTGATAATCACCCGTTTCCCGCCGTGTTGTAAAAATTGCAGGCTAGCGACAATCTTCGGCAGCATGCTACCCGCCGGAAAGTGGCCTTCGTGCATGTAGCGGGTCAGGGTGGCGATATCCACCTGCCCCAGCGCCTGCTGTTCCGGTTTGCCAAAGTGAATGCAGACCTTCTCCACCCCGGTGGTGATCACCAGAATATCAGCGGCGATCTCGCGCGCCAGCAACGCGGTGGAGAGATCTTTGTCGATCACCGCGTCGACGCTGTGATAATCGCCCTCTTCCCCCAGCACCACCGGAATGCCGCCGCCGCCCGCGCCGATCACCAGGAAGCCTTTCTGCGCCAGCGCCTGAATGGCTTCAGACTCGACGATGCGTTTCGGCTCCGGCGAGGCCACCACGCGGCGATAGCCGCGCCCGGAATCTTCGACGAAGCGCCAGGTCGGGTTGGCTTTTAACAGTTCGTCACGCTGCTCGGCGCTGAAGAACGCGCCGATGGGTTTGGTCGGGTTGACGAAGCCGGGGTCGTTTTTATCGACCTCCACCTGAGTCACCACCGTCACCGCTTTTTGTTCGCCACGTTTTGCCAGCCGGTTATTCAGCGCCTGCTGAATAAGGTAGCCGATACCACCCTGGGTGTCGGCGACGCAGTTGGCGAGCGGGGTGAGCGGCAGCCCTTCGCGCTCGTGGGCAATCTCCGCACGACGCAGATCCAGCCCCACCTGCGGGCCATTGCCGTGGGTCAGTACGATGTTGTAATCCGATGCCAGCATCTCCAGCACCGTGTCCGCGACCGCTTTCACCGCCTCTGCCTGATGTTCAATCGACTGGCTGGCGTTGTCTTTGATTATGCTGTTGCCGCCAATGGCAACGACCACAAGTTCTTTCATCGTGTAGGTTCCAGTGCAGAAGGTGATGTGATTATTGTTGTTGAGGTAGCCGTTGTAGCCCGGCCAAGCGAAGCGCCGCCGGGGGAAACCCGGGGTCGGCGTAAACGCCTCGCCCGGGCTACAACGTTATGCGCAGTAACGTTCGCACCAGCTTAAAATGGCTTTTTCGAAGCAGGCGAACGGCGGGTGCACAATCCCGGCGCCAATCATGCCGATGCCGGCATCTTTATGGGCAATGGCGGTGTTGATCACCGGCAAAATGCCGCTGCTGCCGACGCGGGTGATATCGATAGCCGTTGGCACGCCCATAAAGCCGAGCAGCGGGATGGTGACGTTCGGGTTCTCGCCGAGCGTGATTTCGCGCATCTGGCGGGAGAAGTCGATAGCCTCTTCCACCGTGCCGCCCACCAGCGCCACTATCGCCGGGGCCGTTGCCATCGCAAAGCCGCCGATGCCGTAGGTTTCGGTAATCGCGCTGTCGCCGATATCAAGCCCGGAGTCTTCCGGCTTATAGCCAGCAAACATCGGGCCGATAACCTGCTGCGCCGGGCCGGTGAACCACTGCCCCGGCAGGCCGCTGACCCGCAGGCCGAACTCGACGCCGTTACGCGCCATGGTGGTGACCACGGTGCTGTATTCGATGCCGTGCGCCGCGTCCATCGCCGCTTTACACATCGCCATCCACGTCGGGCCAGAGAAGTAGTCGCTGCTGGCGACAAACTCGAACACTTCGCGCTGCTGCTCAATGGAGTAGCCCGCCTGAATAATCCCCGGCGTCAGCGCCTGAATCAGCAGCGTGGTGCCCGCGTTGTTACGGTTGTGGCACTCATCGCCCATGTGCAGCGCCTGGGCCAGCATTAAGCGCAGGTCAATCTCGCCGATGATCTTCATTGCCTCGCGCAGCATCGGGCCCTGCACGTCGCGCATCCAGTTCAGACGGTCGATCACGCTCTGGTCGTTGGCCCCCATGCGCAGGATCTTCGCCATCTGCTCGCTCATGTTGGTATAAGCGATGTTGCCGTAGGTTTTGTTCTCAACGATGTGCATAAACATCGAGGCTGAAGTCACGCCCGCCATCGACCCTACGCAGTCGTGCTCATGGCACGGCGAGAAGGTGATTTCACCGGAAGCCGCGAGCACCGCCGCTTCATCGATATCCTTCGCCAGCCCTTCAAACACCAGCGCCCCGGTCACCGCGCCTTTCATCGCGCCGCACATTTTTTCCCAGGTAACCGGCGGGCCCGCGTGGAGGATGGTTTTCGGCGTCATGCCCGGCACCACGTTGATAGCCTGGTCAAAGCCAATCAGCACCGGGTGAGACTGGATAATGCGCTCCAGCGCCTGCTGGTTGGCGGCGGCAATTTTCTCCGCCAGCGGGGAATCGGCGATGCTATCCAGCGCATTCACCACCTGCATATTGCCCTGCCCCGGCGGCGTCCAGTCGAGCTGGGTGACGGCGACGTGCTGCTTTTTAAGGTCATCGCTGAACATGGCGATGCCGACGTTAATGACGTTCAGCGGTTGGGTAAACAGTGACTGGCTCATCAGGCTTTCTCCCCTTTGCAGATAAATTCACGCGCCAGCAAACCGGTATTGGTGCTGCTGCTGGCGAGGACAACGCCCGCGTCGGTCAACATCTGGCGCTGTTTTTCCAGCGACGGCGCGTCGAGATCGGTTCCCAGAACGTAGGCGAGGATCACCAGCTCACGGCCATCGGCGGCGGCGATCGCTTTCGCCTCTTTGATGGCTTCGATCGTTGAACCCACCGGATCTTCATGCGATCCAAAGCCCAGCACGAAATCCATCACGATCACGCCAACTTGCGGATCGCGCGCTTCCTGAATCAGGCGGCTGATGCGGTTGGTCGGGTCGATCATCGGGTGCGGCTTGCCGTTGGTGAAGTCGTCATCGCCGAAGTCGAGGAAGGTGTGTTTCACGCTGCGGTTGATGTCCGCCAGGCGGAAGGCCGGGTCAGGCTGAATATTGCTATAGACGTCACCGTGTTTTTCCATCGCCGCGAACATGGTTTCGTCGCACAGCGTGCCGCCGCAGAACAGGCCGCGAATGTACTTCTGCTGCGGGGTCAGGCGTGAACGCACGTCAGCGATTAACGTCTCATTCAGAGGATGCAGGTCTAACGATGCTCTCTTCACGCCGCTCAGCAGCACCGCTTTCAGCGCCGCGTCTTTGGTGCCGCGAGCGAACTGTAAGCCCTGCTCGTCAGCCGGTGGCTCAGCGCGGCCGAGGAAGCAGACCACGACCGGTTTACGGCACGCGCGAGCACGCTCCAGCACTTTGCGCGCCACGGCCGGAGCCGGTGGCTTAGAGACCAGCGCGATAATTTCGGTTTCCGGGTCGTTTTCCAGCATGCCGATCGCGTCGAGCATCATCAGCCCGCCAATTTTCTCGCTGAGATCGCGCCCACCGGTGCCGATAAGCTGCGAAATGCCGCCGCCAAAGTCATGGATACGCACGCTCAGCTCCTGGCTGCCGGTGCCCGACGCGCCAATAATGCCGATGTTGCCGCGGCGTACCGCGTTGCCAAAGCACAGCGCCGCGCCGTTGATAATCGCAGTGCCGCAGTCCGGCCCCATCATCAGCAGCCCTTTTTCGTGCGCCAGCTGTTTCAGCGCCAGTTCGTCTTCAATGGTGACGTTGTCGGAGAACAGCATCACGTTGAGGTCGTTTTGCAGCGCCTGACGCGCTTCGCGGGCGGCAAACAGGCCGTTGACCGAAATCACCGCCAGGTTGCTGTCCGCTACGTGTTTTTTCGCGCTGGCAAGCGTGGCGTAGCGTGCTTCGTGCGAACCGCTTTCCGCTTTTTTGGAGAACAATTCTTCAATGGCCGCCAGCGTCTGCTCGTTGTCCGCACCGTCTTTGCCGTTGATGACGATCATCAGGTCGCCATTTTTCGCTTCATCCAGCTCGGCGGTTAACAGACCGAGATTTTTCAGCACACCCTTGTTCATCTCGGTGGCCATGGCCACGAACGCCTGCTCAACGCCGTCTATCTTATTCGCGCGAGTGGAAATCGACATCAGCGAGACCGAATCAAAATACGTATTCTGCTTAATCACTATTTTGACTGACATAACTCCCTCCATAGGCTTGGCTCAGCGCGCAGGCATCCGCCATGCCATAAAGCATGTCGCAGCCGGAACTGGAGCCAATATTTTTAATACTGGCGATAGTCTGGGTAGAAATATGTTGCGGTTCATTAACCATGCCGTTAATAAACCCGAAAATCGTTTCGCGATAGCGCTGGGAAAAAGCGGCTTCCAGCGTAATAGCGCTTAATAAAGTGGTATTGTTACGCGCCACGCTTAGCGCGGAATCAAATGCATCGCGATATTTTTTCGCCGGGTGTCCATCGATAAATAAAACGGTGCTTAATCCCACTAAATAATCATCTGCCGACGGCGTCAGGCCAATACCTAATCCCACCATATTAGCCACCGCCGAGGTTATTTCTCGTCCCTGTAATAACGCGTTAAATAATGTTTTTCGCCGCTGCTGTAATGCCTGAGAGATAGCCTGATAAAACGGGTTATCGCCGCGCCAGAGAAACAGCGTCTGGTTATCCTGTAATTGTTGATGAATCTCGTCGTGCCACCGCAGCCAGGGAATCTGCCGGAACCGTTCGGCGTTCAGCTGCGGTATCGTTGGCTGCCAGCGCTGGCAGGAGGCGGTATTCAGCCATTTATCCTCGCCAACCGTTATTCCTGTTGGATGAAACTGAACCGTCTCACCGGGCCGGAACAGCCCGTCGAAGTGAGTGAGTGCTAACCTACAGCTGTTCGGGGCGTTGTCGTACTCTTCGCACAATAGCGTCAACAACCGCCGCTGCGCCGGGAGATAAAGGTTTACCGCCCGGGAAAAGACCTGTTCGACACGTCCAGCACCACGTTCCGAAAGAAAGTGCTCATCCGCAGTTAGCGCTTGCACACACCGCCGTATTGGGGTGTCGATAGCGCGTCTCCTCTGTTACGCTCCGGCGGCAATCAGCAGTTGGGCTATCTCTTCGTAACCCTTCTCCCGCGCAAGTTCCAGCGGGGTTTTGCCGTATTTGTCGGTCATGTGCGGGCTGGCACCATGCTCCAGCAGCAGGCCGACAATGGTCTGCTGGGTTTCACCGCCGTCGTTGAGCACGATGGCCTCCAGCAGCGGCGTCCAGCCGACAAAGTTAGTGTGGTTGACGTTAATGTGAGTGCGGTGCAATAGCTCTTTGACGATTTCAAGGTGCCCTTTTTCGCAGGCGGGCGTTAGCCCCACGCCGCCAAAACGGGTTAAACGATTTAAATCCGGACGAGCCGGTAACAGTAAACGCAGCAGCGTTAAATCATTATTCAGACAGCTAATTAAAAATGGGTTTAAACAGGTCTGGTCTTGTTTATTAATATCCGCACCGGCGTCCAGTAAGGCCACTACGCAATCATATTTTTTATTCAGGCTCGCCAGCGTAATGGCCGTTTGCCCCTGACGATTACAGGCATTAATATCAACGCCCTGATGCAGGCAAGATTTTAATTTCGTTAGTTCGCCTTGTTGCGCAGCCAATAGATAGTCAGCAATCAGATTGTTGTTGGTCATGTCAAATTCCCTGATTTTTGTGGCTGTTTTCGATGAAATGAGAATAGCAACGAAATAATCAGAAAAGAACCCGCTTAAATTTTATTCGCCATAAGCTGCTTGATTAGTGAATTTTATTTAAAAATCGATACAGACTGTGCGGTAGTGCACCGTTTATTTCTTTGCCGCTATGCCCCTTAACTCAATCGGGTTTTCTTTCTATATAGTTTCAGTGCGTAACCACTACATGAGAGGAAACAACGATGAACGGACTCACCGCTACGGGCATTACCGTTGGAGTGTGTGCAGGTCTCTGGCAGATGGTGTCCTCGCAGGTTGGGCTGGCCCCGGGCTGGGAATTATTAGGTACGATTGGCTTTGTGGCGTTCTGCAGTTTCTATGCGGCAGGCGGCGGCAAGGCGGGATTTGTGAAGAGCCTTTTTGTCAATTACTCCGGCGCCGTCTGGGCGTTTCTCGCGGCGGCGGCCTCCGGCTGGCTGGCGTCGGTTAGCGGGCTATCACCCTTCTGGGCAGGCGTGGTGATGACGGTGCCGTTCTCCGCCGTGGTGGTCTGGCAGGGTCGATTCTGGCTCACCTCATTTATCCCCGGCGGCTTTCTTGGTATGACGCTGTTTTTCGCCACCGGGATGAACTGGTGGGTCACGCTGTTGGGCTTTTTTGCCGGAAACTGCGTCGGGATTATCTCGGAATATACCGGGCGCAAGCTGAGCGAAGCCACCTCGAAAGAGGTCGCGTAGGCGGTTTTTAAAAGTTATTCAAAAATGGTTGCCCAACAATCACTTCAACCAATACATTCATCTCATTAAAGAGGCCCAATAAATAGTTGAACCGAGGAGCAGGTGAATGAACTCAATTTTTACCGAAGAGAACCTGCTGGCATTCACTACCGCCGCGCGGTTTGGCAGCTTCAGTAAGGCCGCGGAGGAGCTGGGCCTCACCACCTCCGCCATCAGCTATACCATCAAGCGCATGGAGACGGGCCTCGATGTGGTGCTGTTTACCCGCAGCACCCGCAGCATTGAGCTGACCGAATCCGGGCGCTACTTCTTTCGCAAAGCCAGCGACCTGCTCAATGATTTCCACGCCATCAAGCGCAGCATCGACACCATTTCCCAGGGCATTGAAGCGCGGGTGCGCATCTGCATTAATCAGCTGCTCTATACGCCGAAGCACACCGCCCGGCTGCTGCAGGTGCTGAAAAAGCAGTTTCCTACCTGCCAGATAACCGTCACCACCGAGGTCTACAACGGCGTCTGGGATTCGATTATCAATAATCAGGCCAGTATCGCCATCGGCGCGCCGGATACCCTGCTCGACGGCGGCGGCATTGATTACACTGAAATTGGCGCCATCCGCTGGGCCTTTGCCATCGCGCCGTCCCACCCGCTGGCGTTTATGCCGGAGCCCATTGCCGAAAGCCAGCTGCGCCTCTACCCCAACATCATGGTGGAAGACACCGCGCACACCATTAATAAAAAGGTCGGTTGGCTGCTGCACGGACAAGAGTCAATTCTGGTGCCGGATTTCAACACCAAGCGCGAATGCCAGATCCTCGGCGAAGGGATTGGTTTTCTGCCGGACTACATGGTGCGCGATGCCGAAGCGCAATCTCAGCTGGTCACCCGGCAGATCAACAACCCGCGCCAGGACTCTCGCATGCTGCTCGCGACTCAGCACTCGGCCAATGGACAGGTGACGCAGTGGATCAAACGGCAGTTTAGCCCGCAAGGGGTATTAACGGATATTTACGCAGACCTACTACATCGAGACATAGAAAACGCCAATAAATAAAAAAGCACTACGCAATTTATGAAAATTGCCGATAACTCAGATATTACGCTTAGTATTTTTTATCCGTTTAAAAAATACTAAAAAATAATTAATGAATAATAAATACCTGTACATTCACTATGATAGCTGGAACCTCGCTTAATCCGTTTCGGTGATATCACCAAATCCACAAACATAATGTTATTCTGGCTAAAGCGACGTTTTACAGGGATCTCATCGCGCAGCAAGGAGAATAAATGTCACTGCATCATTTAATTGCGCACATTCAACAGGCCTTCCAGCAGCCTGCAGGCATGACGTAATGACATGGCGTCCAGCTGGCGTTAATCCTTTCAGTCTCCAGAAACGATGGCTTTCATCGCTACTGGCACTGTTGCTTTTGGTCGCGCCAAATCTGGGCGCAGGCTGGGATTTTAATACCATTAATTCGCGTACCCAGCGGCTTTATGGCCCGACTACGCCCACCGCACAGCGCAACATAGATGCCTGGGAAGCTCTGCTTAAGCAGCCGCCGTCGAGCGATATTCATGCCACGCTGAACCGCGTGAACCAGTTTTTTAATTCCCGTATTCGGTTTACCGATGATATTTCGGTATGGGGTCAGCAGGACTATTGGGCGACACCGGTTGAGGCATTACGCAAAGGGGCTGGTGATTGCGAAGACTACGCCATCGCCAAATATTTTACGCTGCGACAACTGGGCGTTCCCGCCAGCCAGTTAAGAATCACCTATGTTAAAGCACTACAGCTTAACCAGGCCCATATGGTCTTAACCTGGTATTCCGCGCCCGATGCCGTTCCGCTCGTGCTCGATAATCTTAAACCCAACATATTACCCGCCTCCGCACGCAGCGACCTGCTTCCCGTCTATTCCTTTAACGGTGAAGGTCTCTGGATCCCGCAGGCGAGCGGCAGCAAACGTGTCGGCGACAGTAAAAAACTCTCTCGCTGGCAGGATCTTCTCACCAGGATGCGTGCAGAAGGATTTGTCATTAATGAATAGGATTCAGCCATGTCCCTTTATAAACAGCTACTAATTGGCATCTGTCTGTTTACCTTCACCATATTCTGCGGCAATTTTTTTGCCACGCTGGAGAGCTCACGCGAGCAGTATTACAACCAGCTCAGCGCCCATGCCCAGGATGCCGCCACCGCCCTTGGACTGTCGCTGACGGCGCATATCGACGATCCGGTGATGACGGAGCTGATGGTTAACTCCATTTTTGATAGCGGCTATTTCTACCGCATCCAGGTTGTTGATATTAAAAGCGGCCAACCGATTATCGAGCGTCAGAACGTGCCGCCAAGCGCCAACGTTCCGGCCTGGTTTGTCCGCATGGTGCATCTGGACCCGGGACAAGGTGAAGCCATTGTGATGCGTGGCTGGAGCCAGGCCGCGCGCGTGGAAGTGGTCAGCCATCCGATGTTTGCGCTGGCACGTTTGTGGAGCAGCCTGGTTGCCAGCCTGCTATGGCTCAGCGGTTGTAGCGTGCTGTGCATTCTGGGCGCGATGTTCTTGTTGCGAAATCGTCTGCGTCCGCTGAATTACATCGTTGAACAGGCGACGGCCATCAGCCGTCGTGAATTTTTAAGTATCCCCGCCCTGCCGAAAACGCCGGAACTCCGCCGGGTGGTTGAAGCCACCAACATGATGGTTACGCAGCTCAAAGCGCTGTTCAGCGAGCAAGCCAAACGTACCGAAACACTGCGTCAGGAAGCCTATAACGACAGCCTGACCGGGCTGAATAACCGCCGGGCTTTTGATATTAAATTCCAGACCCGTTTGAGCGACGAAGAAAACGCGGACGGGAATCTTATCTTACTGCGCGTGCAGGACCTGATGGGCCTCAACCAACGGCTCGGCGGCGTCAATACCGATAAGCTCTTGAAGAATATCGGTGAGATTCTTATCACGCTGCAGCAGCGCTTTTTCCTTAATGAAGGCTTTGTCGCCCGCGTGCGCGGCGGCGAATTTGCCATTCTCACCGACCCGGTGTTGCCAACCGAGATGGAACATTTCGCCAACTCGCTCAACACTCAACTCAAAGCGCTGTACGAAACAGGCCTGAGCGACGTTGACCCCGTCGCCCACTTTGTCGATGTTACCTTCCACTATGGCGATTCACCGCAAACCTTGCTCCGCCAGGCAGATAGGATACTGGTCGCAACCGAAACGGATATGCACGCCTTCGCCGATCCTGAGGCCGCCGCGAAGCAGGCAGATGAAGACCACCATCAGTGGCATCATCGTTTGACCACCGTTCTGGATAAAGAAGCCTTTGAGCTTTACGCGCAGCCGGTATACCAGTGCAACAACCAGCACATTGTTTTGCATAACAAAATTCTGGCTCGTATCCAGACCGATGAAGGCGAAATTATCCCGGCGGGGCGCTTTATTCCCTGGGTTCGCCGCCTGTCTCTCAGCCGCAAAATGGATATCGTCATGCTTAAACAAACGTTGCGCGCCATGGAAAACAGCCGACATGAGTTTGCCCTCAGCATTAGCGGTGAAAGCGTGGCCGATGATGAAAGCCTGAATGCACTGCTTAAGCCGCTGAAAGGCCTACGCCATCTAACGCCACGGTTGACGCTGGAGCTGGATGAAAACGAACTGCCGGATCCCGATCGCGTCAGCATCCTGGTGAAAAAATTGCAGGATCTGGGCTGCGGCCTGGGGATCCAGCACTTTGGCGGCCGCTTCCATCTGATTGGCAACCTGCCGCAGTGGGGGCTCGCCTGGATCAAAGTTGACGGTGGCTACATTCACCGCATCAACGAAGAAGAAGATAAGAAGCTGTTTATCGAAGCCATTTACTGGGCTACGCGGCAAATTGACCTGCCGCTCATCGCCGAGCGCGTCGAAACCGAAGGCGAACTGGCGGTACTGGAAAACATCGGCCTGTATGGCGCAATGGGGCGTTATTTTAGCGACGCCAGCACACTACAAAAAACTCAGGAGAGCAGCCATGCATTTTATAGAACGTGATAGCGAAGGGCGGATAGTTCGGGTCGAGACCGCGGAATTCAGCGGCATGACCGAAATAAGCGAAGTGACCACGGGAGAAATCAGCGACTGGATTAAGGTGAGCGAGCTTCGCGCCTCGACGATCCAACAGTTGCAGCAGAGCGACCTGAACATGGTGCGCGTACTGGAAGATCTTATCGAAGTGTTGATGAGCAAAGGCGTTATCAGCATTACCGACCTCCCGGCCGCCGCGCAAAGCAAGCTGCTCAATCGCGCGGCGGCTCGCCAAACGCTAGGCGGCCTGGAAGGGCTTATCAGCGATGATGACGAGCGATTAATATAAGCAACAATTATCCTTATTTGTTCAGGCACATCATGTATGTGCCTGACATCTCTCCCGCCCTGCAAAAACATTCACCAATGCATCCATGACGTTGACCTGTATAAAGTGATGCACCTTATCTGTTGTGTCTTCCATATTGCAGGTTTAAATAACAAACACAGTTACCACGCCGATAAAACAAATTTACGACGAATACGAAATGTTCATGCCATTAATATATTCACATACTAACCCAGTAAAAATAATTAACTTACCTAATACATTGACACACTACCAGACTATTAACAGGAAAGTTAAACCATAAAGCAAAAAATAAGTAATACAAAACTATCAGCATTAATGCCACACGGGTGAATGCGTCAAAACTACGTATAACAATCAATTAATTACAGATGAATGGCATAGTCCACATAGCAGAAAAAATAAAATCACAGGGCTATTAATCACTATAAATGGACATCAAACATTGATATTACTCTACAGATATACTTCTGATTGACAATTTCATTTATCTTTTAAAAACAACACAATATAGAAAGCTAAGAAACTATCTTTATAGTTTTCATCTTTAGCCAATAATTTCTTTACAGAAAATTCTCACAAAATCGACATTAAAATCAAAGAAAGCGTTTATTTTGCGTATTACCTTATAAATATAGCCAAAGTCTTTATTTACCAGACCTCATCTTCATGAGATGCCTGGAATACTATCAGCACACACACAAATGTATGAGATATCCGTTTTGCTGTGTTTTGTATGGAAGGCGTTCGCTATTTCTCCTGATGGAAACAGGAGATTGCTGATGTAAGACAGCAACAATTTTGTTTTTTGTCTCGACCTCGCCTCTGGTGGTCCCCCACCGGCCAGGGAAATGAACACAAGAAAAGGATGACATGATGAAAAAACACATTCGGGTATTAACCAGCCTCTCTCTACCGCTGCTGTTCGTCAATAACTCCAGCGCAGCAACGTTAGAACAGGCGGTCAAAGACAGTTTGCTGTGGCACCCACAGGTCAGCGCCTCCGTTAACAGCCGTTACTCCGCCGACGAAGATCTCCGTGCGGCAAAAGGGGGATACTTACCTACGTTAAACCTGTCCGCCGGTACCGGTTGGGAGCAGACCGATAACTCCAGCACCCGAGCGGCAAACGACCACCACCGTAACCTGAATCGCAGTGAATCCAGCCTCAATCTGCGCCAGAACGTGTTTAACGGCTTTGCCACCACCAGCGAAGTCGCCCGGCAAAAAGCGACCGTCAACTCCCGTGCGTTCTCGGTGATGAACACCAGTGAAGTCACCGCGCTGAACGCCATTCAAAGCTACCTCGACGTGCTGATGCGTCAAAAAATGGTACAGCTGGCGCAAAATAACCTCACCAGCCACGAGCGCGTCTTCGATCAGATTCGTCTGCGCACCGAGCAGGGCGTTGGCCGTAAGGCCGACTATGAGCAGGCACAGGCGCGTCTGGCACAGGCCCGCAACAACCTGCTGACCGAGCAGACCAACCTTGAAGATGCTCAGGCCAACTACTACAGCGTGGTGGGCAAAGAGGCCTCCGGTCTGTCGATGCCGATGACCACCAAAGTCCCGGCTTCACAGGCCGACGCGCGCAAGCAGATGCTGGAAAATAGCCCGCTGCTGAAACAGGCCGATGCCGATGTTGAAGCCACCCGCCAACAGTACGAAGCGGCGAAATCTCGCTTCTATCCAAGCGTGGATATCGACCTCGGTCGCCGTATGGACAACAACGTCGATGGCACTCGCGGCCACGATCAGGAATGGCAGGCCATGGTTCGGATGAACTACAACCTGTTCAACGGCGGCAGCGATAAAGCCCAGCTCTCATCCTATGCCTACAAAATGCAGGAAGCACAGGACGTGAAGCGTAATGCGCTGCGCCAGCTCGATGAAGAACTTCGCCTGTCCTGGAACGCCTGGCAGAACGCCAAACAGCAGGTGCCGATCGCCAAAGATTACGCTGACCGCAGTGCCGTCGTGCGCACCGCCTATCAGGAGCAGTTCAGCATCGGCGAGCGTAGCCTGCTCGATATGCTGGACAGCGAAAACGAAGTGTTCAACGCCCAGCGCCGCTACGTCGAAATGCAGTTTGTGGAAATGTTCACCACCTACCGCATCAACGCTCGCATCGGCGACCTGTTAAAACAGCTCAATATTCAGGCACCAACGGCAGCACAGCCCGTTGAGGAGCAGCAAAGCGCACACGCCAATTTACCCGAACTGAAGTAACGATTTAGACCTACGGGCTACCCCACTCTCCGGCGGGGTAGCCCCTTATAGGCTTTGAGCAATACGAACATTTTGATGGCTTATGAGGTCTGATTATGGCGTCTTATACTGATTCACTTGAACATGTGACCTCCTCGCCTGATGACACCATCAGGCTCGACCCATGCCAGAATCACGATGATCCCCTGCTCGATGCGCTGATGATCATCTGCAAACTGCATAATATTATTTCCAGCCGTAACGTCTTAACCGCCGGACTCCCCCTCCAGGAAAACCAGCTCACTCAGGGCACTTTCCCACGCGCCGCCACACGTGCTGGCCCGAAAACATGTGGCGGTGCTGATTAGCTGGGATGGATTGAATCGCGCCCGGCCGTTGCCCTGGCACGTGCGCTGCTGGTCGACCGCCTGATAATCCTCGACAACGGTAAGATCATCGCGGACGGCCCAAAAGAGAGCGTCATGAACGCACTGAAAAAAGGACTAATTCATGCGCAACGCTAACCGAATCAACCGCCTGAAAGCCTGGCTTTTGGGTGATAAAAATACCTCAACCCTGGCCGCCAACGAAGTAAACAAAGCGCTGATCGACGACTCCCCGCGAGTGGTGCGTATCACGCTGTGGGCCATCCTCGGCTTCTTTATCATCATGATTGCCTGGGCCGCGCTTGCCGAAATTGACGAAGTGACGCGCGGTGATGGTAAGGCGATTCCCTCCTCACGACTGCAAAAAATCCAGAACCTGGAAGGGGGGATTGTCGCAGAAGTCTTCGTTCATGAAGGGGAAGTGGTCAACGCAGGCGCGCCGCTGCTGCGCCTGGATGATACCCGATTCCGTTCTAACGCCGGGGAATCGGAAGCCGACCGGCTGGCGCTGGAGGCGCGAATTCAGCGTCTGACCGCCCAGGTCGAGGGCAAAGACACCCTGACGCTATCGCCCACTATTATGACGAAATCCCCGGATATCGCGAACGGCGAACTGGCGCTTTTTGCCAGCGTAAACAAACGCATTCAGAGCGAACTATCCGGCCTCAATGAACAGCTGGTGCAGAAAAAACAGGAGCTGCTGGACTACCAGGCTAAAGCCGAACAGTACCGTCGTAGCCTGAGTTTGCTACAACAGGAAATCAGTATGTCTGAGCCACTGGTTGCCAAGGGGGCCATCTCAAAGGTTGAGGTGCTGCGTCTGCGTCGCTCTGAGGTAGACACCCGCGGGCAGCTGGAATCGGTGACGCTGGCGGTGCCACGAGCGCAGGCGGCGCTTAAAGAGATTGAGAGTAAAATGGGTGAAGCGCGTGGCCGCTACCGCAGCGAGGCGCTGTCGCAGCTCAATGAAGCGCGTACCGATCTCAGTAAAACCGAGGCTTCCGGAAAAGCGATTGAGGACCGGGTTAACCGTACGTTAGTCACCTCGCCGGTTCGCGGTATCGTTCAGCAGCTGATGGTCAACACCATCGGCGGCGTTATCCAGCCGGGTAACGATATTGTGGAAATCGTGCCGCTGGATGACACCCTGCTGGTCGAAGCTAAAATCCGCCCGCAAGACATCGCCTTTCTGCGCCCCGGCCAGGAAGCCATCGTGAAGTTCACCGCCTACGACTACACCATCTACGGCGGGCTGAAGGCCAAACTCGAGCAGATAAGCCCGGATACGGTGACGGATAAAGAAGGGAAAAGTTTTTACGTGATTCGTCTGCGTACCGAGAAAAACCATCTCGGCAGCGATAAAAATCCGCTGATTATTATTCCTGGCATGGTGGCCTCGGTGGATATTATTACCGGCAAGAAAACCATTCTTGCCTATCTGTTAAAGCCGATTCTGCGCGCCCGCGCGGAGGCGTTCCGCGAACGATAAGCATAAAAAAACCCCGGCATTACAATAATGTCGGGGTTTTTATTTGTAGGCCTGATAAGCGCAGCGCCATCAGGCAGTTCGATACACATTGCCGGATGGCGGCTTTGCCTTATCCGGCCTACTCGTTAATTTTCGGATGCTGCATCACCAGCTGCGAACGTTTTTCCTGCAGCGCGGCAATCTCGGCATCGATATCTTCAATCTTATGCTCGATATGGTCGTGATGCTCCTGGAGGATCTCCTTCGCTTCAGCCATATCCGACGCCGCAGGAGTTGCACCTTTCAGCGGTCGGTTGGCGGTCTCTTTCATCATCACGCCGGTCATCAGACCGATCACCGCGACCACCATCAGATAGTAAGCCGGCATCATCAGGTTCTGCGTCGACTCCACCAGCCAGGCGGCCAGCGTCGGCGTTACACCGGCAACCAGCACCGAGATGTTAAAGGCACTCGCCAGCGCGCTGTAGCGAATATGGGTTGGGAACATCGCCGGTAACGACGACGCCATCACCCCGGTGAAGCAGTTCAGAATCACCGCCAGCAGCAGCAGACCGGAGAAAATCAGGCCAATCGAGTTGCTGTTAATCAGCACGAAGGCCGGAATCGAGAACACCAGCAGCGCGATACTCCCCACAACCACAAACGGACGACGGCCAAATCGGTCGCTCAGCAGACCCATCACCGGCTGCACGAACAGCATACCGATCATAATGGCGATGATAATCAGCACGCCGTGGTCTTCCGAATAGTGCAGGTTATGCGACAGGTAGCTCGGCATGTAGGTCAGCAGCATGTAGTAGGTCACGTTGGTAGAGATAACCAGACCGATACACGCCAGCAGGCTGCGCCAGTGCTTGGTAGCAATCTCTTTAAACGATACCTTTGGACCATCCTGCAGACCCTGACGATCGCCCTGTTCCAGCTTATCCACGTGCTGCTGGAACGCAGGGGTCTCTTCCAACGCGTGACGCAGATAGAGACCGATAATCCCTAACGGCAGCGCGACGAAGAACGGAATACGCCAGCCCCACTCAAGGAAGTTCGCCTCACCCACCGCGGTGGAGAGCAGAACCACCAGACCCGCGCCCATCACGAACCCGGCAATTGAACCAAAGTCCAGCCAGCTGCCCATGAAACCGCGCTTACGGTCAGGGGAATATTCGGCCACAAAGATAGATGCCCCGGTATATTCACCGCCGACCGAGAAGCCCTGCGCCATTTTACACAGCAGCAGCAGGATTGGTGCCCAAATACCGATGGTCTCGTACGACGGAATAAGGCCAATACAGAATGTACTGAGCGACATAATAATAATGGTGATGGATAGAATCTTCTGGCGACCATATTTATCCCCGAGCATCCCGAAGAACAAACCGCCCAGCGGACGAATCAGGAAGGGAACGGAGAAGGTACCCAGTGCGGCAATCATCTGCACGCTCGGGTCGGCATCCGGGAAGAAGACTTTACCTAGCGCATAGGCAACAAACCCATAAACCCCGAAGTCAAACCACTCCATCGCGTTACCCAGTGAAGCAGCGGTAATCGCTTTGCGCAGCTTGGTATCGTCGATGATAGTGACGTCACGAATCGTGATCGGTTTTACTTTTTTCCTTTTAAGCATGGTTTTCCTCGTTCAATTTCGCCTTGAACGCACACCCAGTGGCGACAAACACACGATGTGTTTGCGAGGGCGCGTAAAGGGAGCCGTGGAGATGCTGGTCCCTTTTATCCAAGCGTAGCAGGTTTGCATGTCTGCGTGAGTCGATGTTTGCGGACAATCAAACCTGTTGGGCCTGCTGGCGAGTCAGTTAAAAAGCCGCCCCTCTGAAAATGACCGTGTGAGGGACAATCCTATTTACCCTAACAGCGATTAATATTGTGATCAACTTAACAAAAGCTTGAATCATGCTACTAAAGCGAAATATTCCGCTCACATTTGCCTGCTCATTTCCCGCTCAACGCTAGTGATGCCGCACCGTTCACGCCGTTTTTTCACCTCAATTTTGAAAAGAGTTTTTTCAGAATTTGTCACATTAAATTCACACCGTTTTTATCTTTCGAATCTCCTCGATATCAACATTTGAAATATGTGATCCATATATATAAAACATCGTTTTATTTTCATTGAATCACTATTTCTATAAATGCATTATGACTGTCGAAGCAACGTTGAAAATGTCGATGTGTTTCTTTTTAACACGCAAGTGTTGTGACATAAAAACACCAGATGATAGCCATATAACATACTGAAATTATTATACTTAACCTCTTCTATTGCGAGCAGCAATAAGAAGCGAGGACGCCATATGAAAATCAAAGCGACAATGGAACGAGTCCCTGGCGGGATGATGCTTATCCCGTTACTGTTAGGCGCGGTATTAAATACCCTGGCCCCAACAACCGGTGAATATTTCGGGTCTTTCACGAAAGGAATGATTGGCGGAACGGTGCCAATTCTGGCGGTATGGTTCTTCTGTATTGGGGCGTCCATTGATTTACGCGCAACCGGCACGGTATTACGCAAATCCGGCACGCTGGTGCTGACCAAAATCGCCGTTGCCTGGGTGGTTGCCATGATTGCGGCCTCCTTTATTCCTGATACCGGCATTCAGACTGGATTCTTTGCCGGTCTCTCCGTATTGGCCATTGTTTCCGCGATGGATATGACCAACGGCGGTCTGTACGCCAGCCTGATGAACCAGTACGGCACCAAAGAAGAGTCCGGTGCTTTCGTGCTGATGTCGCTGGAGTCCGGCCCGCTGATGACCATGGTGATCCTCGGTTCCGCAGGCCTGGCGTCCTTTGAGCCGCACCACTTTATCGGCGCCGTACTGCCATTCCTGATTGGCTTCGCCCTCGGCAACCTCGACCACGATCTGCGTGCGTTCTTCAGCAAAGCCACGCCGGTGCTGATTCCGTTCTTCGGCTTCGCGCTGGGTAACACCATCAACCTGAACGTGATTCTAGACACCGGCCTGCTGGGTATCGTGCTGGGCGTGGCGGTTATCATCATCACCGGTATTCCGCTGATTATTGCTGACCGCGTCATTGGCGGCGGGAATGGTACCGCAGGCGTAGCCGCCTCATCTGCCGCCGGTGCTGCCGTGGCGAACCCGGTTATCATTGCGCAGATTAACCCGTCGTTTGCCCCGGTTGCCGCCTCCGCAACGGCGCTGGTTGCCGCCAGCGTAATTGTCACCGCGATTCTGGTGCCGATTATTACCGCGCTATACGCTAAACGTTATGGCGCACCGCAATCCACAGAAAATACACCAGAGCGCGCTCAACAGCCCGCGCATCACTAATCAGACCCCTCTCCCTACAAGGGAGAGGGGAAAACCACCCTTCGTTTTCTGACCATTCGTCAACCAATTCCTCGATACCACCGACAAATGCAGGGTTTTATTGTATAATCAGGGCCATTTTCGGCGATTTGCCGTTTTACAGGCCTTTGCCTTTCGCACTGCACATTTGAGGATATATCCATGTCATTACCCCACTGCCCACAATGCAACTCCGAATACACCTACGAAGACAACGGCATGTTCATCTGCCCGGAGTGCGCGCACGAGTGGAACGATGCTGAACCGGCACACGACAGCGACGAGCTGATCGTCAAAGATGCCAACGGCAACCTGCTGGTCGACGGCGACAGCGTGACCGTAGTGAAAGACCTGAAGGTCAAAGGCAGCTCTTCGATGCTGAAAATCGGCACCAAAGTGAAGAACATCCGTCTTGTTGAAGGCGACCACAACATCGATTGCAAAATCGACGGTTTCGGCCAGATGAAGCTGAAATCTGAGTTTGTGAAAAAGAACTGATTGAACATGTAGCATTGCCGGATGGCGATGCTACGCATCTTATCCGGCCTACAAATTGCACTGTCCCGTAGGCCGGATAAGCGAAGCGCCATCCGGCAATACGCTCCCCGCCCCGCTTCGCCCCCAGAACCGACACGCACTACACTTAATGAGCACTTCTTACCTGAGGTAACGATCATGCCGTTAAGTCCCTATCTCGCCTTTTCCGGAAACTGCGCCGATGCCATTGCCTATTATCAGCAGGCGCTGGGTGCGGAACTGCGCTACAAAATCACCTTCGGCGAAATGCCGCCCTCCGCCATGGACGACGAAGGCGGCTGCCCGTCCGGCCTGAAGTTTCCCGATAGCGCTATCGCCCACGCCAACGTCCACATCGCGGGTAGCGATATCATGATGAGTGACGGCACCTCGCCGGATGCCGCAGGCTACTCTGGCTTTACGCTGGTGCTCGACACCCAGGATGTGAAAGAGGGTAAACGCTGGTTCGACAATCTCGCCGCCAACGGCAAGGTTGAAATGGCCTGGCAGGAGACCTTCTGGGCACACGGTTTTGGCCGCGTCGTCGACCGCTACGGCGTGCCGTGGATGATTAACGTGGTCAAACAACAAGAGCCCACGCTCTAACAACGCGGGAGGCCACGGCCTCCCGTCCTGTCATCAAATCCCTGCCAATTATTCATCGCCGAGTCATCCCGCCTTAACCCAAATGTCACACTACTTCGCCACGATGAGGCCACCTTAATTGAGGGTCTCAACATGCAAACGATTATTCGCGTTGAAAAGCTCAACAAGACGTTCAATCAGAATCAGGTACTCCACGCCATTGACCTGAACGTCCACGCCGGTGAGATGGTGGCTCTGCTTGGCCCGTCCGGTTCTGGCAAATCCACCCTTTTACGTCATCTGAGCGGCCTTATCGTCGGCGATAAAACGCCGGGCAGCCGCATCGAACTGTTGGGCAACACCGTACAGCAGTCGGGCCGTCTGGCGCGCGACATCCGCAAGAGCCGCGCCCACACCGGCTACATCTTCCAGCAGTTCAACCTTGTTAACCGTCTGAGCGTAATGGAGAACGTGCTGATTGGCGCGCTCGGCAGCACGCCGTTCTGGCGCACCTGCTTTAGCTGGTTCACCCGCGAGCAGAAACAGCGCGCCCTGCAGGCGTTAACCCGCGTGGGCATGGCGCACATGGCCCACCAGCGCGTCTCGACGCTCTCCGGCGGCCAGCAGCAGCGCGTGGCGATTGCCCGTGCGCTGATGCAGCAGGCGAAGGTGATCCTCGCCGACGAACCTATCGCCTCGCTGGACCCAGAATCCGCGCGCATCGTGATGGACACGCTGCGCGACATTAACCAGACCGACGGCATCACCGTGGTGGTGACGCTGCATCAGGTCGACTATGCGCTGCGCTACTGCGAACGCATCGTCGCGCTGCGTCAGGGACACGTGTTCTACGACGGCAGCAGCCAGCAGTTTGATAACGAACGATTTGACCATCTCTACCGCAGCATTAATCGCGTCGAAGAGAACGCGCAGGCTGCTTAACGTCCCCACAATGAGGAATGGAAATGAGTTATAAAGCCGTTGCCGCGCTGGCTTTTACCAGCATGTTTAGCCTCAGCACCCTGTTAACCCCAGCCCACGCGGAAGAGCAGGAAAAAGCGCTGAACTTCGGCATTATTTCGACGGAATCACAGCAGAACTTAAAGCCGCAATGGGAACCGTTCCTGAAGGACATGGAAAAGTCGCTGGGCGTAAAGGTTAACGCCTTCTTCGCACCGGACTACGCGGGGATTATCCAGGGGATGCGCTTTAACAAGGTCGATATCGCCTGGTACGGCAACCTCTCCGCCATGGAAGCGGTGGACCGCGCTAACGGTCAGGTATTCGCTCAGACCGTGGCCGCCGACGGCTCCCCAGGTTACTGGAGCGTGCTAATCGTCAACAAAGACAGCCCAATCAACAACCTCAACGACCTGCTCGCCAAGCGTAAAGAGCTGACCTTCGGCAACGGTGACCCGAACTCCACCTCCGGCTTCCTGGTCCCAGGCTACTACGTCTTCGCCAAGAACAACGCTTCCGCCAGCGACTTCAAGCGCACGGTCAACGCCAGCCATGAAACCAACGCCCTGGCCGTTGCCAACAAGCAGGTGGATGTCGCCACTAACAACACCGAAAACCTCGACAAGCTGAAGGTCTCCGCGCCGGACAAGCTGAAAGAGCTGAAAGTTATCTGGAAGTCACCGCTGATCCCAGGCGACCCAATTGTGTGGCGTAAAAACCTGTCTGAGTCCACCAAGGACAAGGTGTACAGCTTCTTTATGAACTACGGCAAAACGCCGGAAGAGAAAGCGGTGCTGGAACGTCTGGGCTGGGCACCGTTCCGCGCTTCCAGCGACCTGCAACTTCTGCCGATTCGCCAGCTGACGCTGTTTAAAGAGATGCAGACCGTGAAGGGCAACGGCACGCTGAACGACGCCGAGAAGGCCACGAAGACCGCCGATATCCAGGCGCGTCTGAACGACCTTGACCGTACCACGGCGGCGATTGGCGCGATGACGTCAGTGACCAAAGCGGTGCAGTAATGCTTTTCCCCCTCTCCCCATAGGGGAGAGGGGACTCAGGAAACCCGGAGACCAACCATGCAACACACCATCACCGTTCCCCCGCCCAAGCGCAGTTGGTTTTCGCTTATCAGCTGGGCCATTCTGCTGGCGGTGCTTGTCGTCTCCTGGAAAGGGGCGGAAATGAACCCGGTCACGCTGTTCAAAGACGCGGGCAACATGGCAACCTTCGCCGCCGACTTCTTCCCGCCGGACTTTAGCCTGTGGCAGGACTACCTCAAAGAGATGGCCGTCACCCTGCAAATCGCCGTCTGGGGCACCGCGCTGGCGGTCGTACTCTCCATTCCCTGCGGCCTGATGAGCGCCGAAAACCTGGTGCCGTGGTGTGTTTACCAACCGATGCGTCGCCTGATGGACGCCTGCCGCGCCATCAACGAAATGGTTTTCGCCATGCTGTTCGTTGTCGCCGTCGGCTTAGGTCCGTTTGCCGGGGTGCTGGCGCTATTTATTCATACCACCGGCGTGCTCTCCAAGCTGCTTTCCGAAGCGGTGGAAGCCATTGAACCCGGCCCGGTTGAAGGCATTCGCGCCACCGGCGCTAACAAAATCGAAGAGATCCTCTACGGCGTCCTGCCGCAGGTCATGCCGCTCTTAATCTCCTACTCGCTCTACCGCTTCGAGTCCAACGTCCGCTCCGCCACGGTAGTCGGGATGGTTGGCGCAGGCGGCATCGGCGTGACGCTGTGGGAGGCGATTCGCGGTTTCCAGTTCCAGCAAACCTGCGCACTGATGGTGCTTATCATCATCACCGTTAGCCTGCTGGATTTCCTCTCTCAGCGTTTGCGTAAGCACTTCATCTGATTAGCGAGGTTTTGTTGACTATGCACCTGTCTACACATCCGACCAGTTATCCGACGCGTTATCAAGAGATTGCCGCTCGCCTGGAGCAAGAGCTGCGTCAGAACTACCGCTGCGGCGACTATTTGCCCGCCGAGCACCAGCTCGCGGCGCGCTTTGAAGTGAACCGTCACACCCTGCGCCGCGCCATCGACCAACTGGTGGAAAAAGGCTGGGTTCAGCGCCGCCAGGGGATTGGCGTGCTGGTGCTGATGCGCCCGTTCGACTACCCGCTGAACGCTCAGGCGCGCTTTAGCCAGAACCTGCTCGACCAGGGCAGCCACCCCACCAGCGAAAAGCTGCTGTCGGTGCTGCGCCCGGCCTCTGGCCATATCGCCGAAGCGCTGGGGATAGCCGAAGGCGACAACGTCATTCACCTGCGCACGCTGCGCCGGGTTAACGGCGTGGCGCTGTGCCTTATCGATCACTACTTTGCCGACCTGCAGCTCTGGCCTACGTTGCAAAGCTTCAGCAGCGGTTCGCTGCATGACTTCCTGCGTGAGCAAACCGGCATTGCGCTCAAACGCAGCCAGACCCGCATCAGCGCGCGCCGGGCGCAGGCCAAAGAGAGCCAGCGCTTAGAAATCCCCAACATGGCACCCCTGCTGTGCGTGCGCACCCTGAACCATCGTGAAGGCGATGACCAGGCGATGGAGTACTCCGTCAGCCTGACCCGCGCCGACATGATCGAATTTATTATGGAGCACTGAATGCATCTTGATACCGCGACCCGTCAGCACTGGATTTCGGTGCTGTCCCACAGCGACCCCGCCAATCTTGCGGAAAAAATGATCGCGCTGAACATTACCGCCGACTACGAGACGATTCGCGCCCCGGAAACCGGCCTGGTCCAACTTCAGGGCCGCATGGGCGGCACCGGAGAACGTTTTTTTGCCGGCGATGCCACGCTGACCCGCGCCGCCGTGCGCTTGAGCAACGGCACCGTGGGCTACAGCTGGGTGCTGGGGCGCGATAAACCGCACGCCGAGCGCTGCGCGGTGATTGACGCGCTAATGCAGCAACCCACCCATTTTCAAACCTTATTAGAAACCCTGATTACCCCGCTGGAAGCCGACCGTACCGCACGCATTGCCGCACGTCAGGCTGAAATCAACGCCAGCCGGGTCGACTTCTTTACTCTGGTTCGCGGAGATAACGCATGACCCTGGAAACCGCTTTTACCCTTCCCGTGCAGGATGCCCAGCACAGCTTTCGTCGCCTGTTAAAAGCCATGAGCGAGCCGGGCGTGATCGTCGCGCTGCATCAGCTCAAACACGGCTGGCAGCCGCTGAATGTCGCCACCACCAGCGTGCTGCTGACCCTTGCCGACAACGACACGCCGGTGTGGTTATCCAACGCACTGCACAACGATATCGTCAGCCAGAGTCTGCGTTTTCACACCAACGCGCCGCTGGTTGAGCAGCCGCAGCAGGCGACCTTCGCGGTGTCGAGCGATACCATCAGCAGCGAGCAGCTAAACGCCCTGTGCGAAGGCAGCGCCGTAGCCCCGGAAACCAGCGCCACGCTGATTGTGCAGGTCTCAAGCCTCAGCGGCGGTCGCATGCTGCGCCTGACCGGCGCAGGTATTGCCGAAGAACGCATGATCGCCCCGCAGTTACCGAGCTGCATTCTGCATGAACTGACCGAACGCCCGCACCCGTTCCCGCTTGGCGTGGATTTAATCCTCACCTGCGGCGAGCGTCTGCTGGCTATTCCGCGCACCACTCACGTCGAGGTTTGCTGATATGTACGTTGCCGTCAAAGGGGGCGAGAAGGCGATAGCCGCCGCCCATGCGCTACAGGAACATCGACGTCGGGGCGATACCGCGCTGCCGGAACTCAG